>NZ_JAFLRJ010000060.1 GCF_017315755.1 Streptomyces beijiangensis | reverse complement strand
CGCGCCGCCGTCGAACAGATCCAGTCCCGGGGCGTTGCGGCGGTACGTATCGCCGACATCGCCTCCGCACTGGGCGTCAGCAATGCGCTGGTGCTGTACCACTACTCCACCAAGGAGAACCTCGTCGCCGCGGCCTTCACCTACGCGGCCGAGGGCGACCTCGCCCATCTGCGCAAGCTTCTCGGCCGCCGGACGAGCGCGGTCCGCAGGCTGCGCACCGCCGTCCGCTGGTACGCACCGACCGGACAGGCCAAGGGCTGGCGGCTGTGGATCGAGGGCTGGGCCGCCTCACTCCGCGAGCCGGCACTGCGCGCCGTGACCCGCGAGCTCGACCAGCAGTGGAAGGCCGCGCTGACCGAGGTGATCGCCGAGGGCTCGGCCGCGGGCGAGTTCACGTGCGAGGACCCGTCGGCCGCGGCCTGGCGGCTGACAGCGCTGCTCGACGGGCTCGCCGTACAGATGACGTCGTACGCGGGCACCCTCACCAAGGCCACCATGCTGGAGTGGACTGACGAGGCACTCGCCCGCGAACTGGGCCTGGAGCGCGCCGAGTTGGCGGACGCGACACGCTGAGACCCCGGCCGGTCAGTCCAGCTCGTACACGGCCGTGACCGTGATGCGGTCCTCGACCTGACCGGGCGCGACGGGCACGCTCTCCTTGTCGAACGCGGCGGCGGGCATGGCCGCCGGACGCGACCTCCCGCTCTCCCCCTCCGTCAGGGACACCAGCCTGCCGAGCTTGCGTCCCGCGAGCTCCGCGTGCTGAGCGGCCTTGTCATGGGCATCGCGTACGGCTGCCTTGCGCGCGACGGTCTGCAGTGCGCCCGGATCGGCCACGTCGAAGGACACCCCGGTGATCCGGCCCGCGTCACCCGTCGCGTCCGCCGCCGCCTGGACGACCGCGCCGACCTTGCCGATGTCGCGGATCGTGACGGAGAAGCTCTGCCCCGCCAGGTAGCCGGTCTGCTTGGCCGGGCCACCGGCCTGGTCCTGCTGATAGACGGCGCTCAGCGAGAGCCCCTCGGTCTGTACGTCCCGCTCGGCCACCCCCTGCTTCCGCAGCGCGGCGAGCAGCTTGGCGGCGGCCGCGGACTGCGCGGCCAGGGCCTCCTTGGCCGTGGGCTTCGTGGCCTCCACCCCGGCGCCGAGGACGGCCATGTCGGGGGTCGCCGAAGCGGCGCCCTCCCCGGTCACGGTGACGGTGGCGGGCGCCGGATCCGCGGCGGGGGCGACGCGGGTGACGGCCGCCGCCGGGGAGGCGCCGGCGGTCAGGAGCCCGCCGGCGAGCAGGGCGGCGGCGATCGACGTGGCCACGGCCGACGAAGTGCGTACAGACATCTGGAGTGTGTCCTTCCGGAAGAGGGTCGGGCACATCCCATCACTTCCGTCGGCCAGGGATACTGGGACACGGCGGGTACAGAGAGGTGGAATCGTGGCTCAACAGCACACGGAGTACGACGTCTTGGTGGTCGGCGGCAGCGGAGTGGACACCATCGTCCGCGTCGGCTCGCTGCCCGTGCCGCTCGTCGACTCGGTCCACGTCGGCCCGATCGAGGAGTGGCCGGGCCACACCGGCGGCAATGTGGCGCTGGGCACGCGGGCGCTCGGCCTGCGGTCCGCCCTGCTCGACTACATCGGCGACGACTGGATCGGCTCCCAGGTACGCGAACGACTGGCCAAGGGGGACGTGGAGTTCGCCCCGCTGATCTCCCCAGCGGGCACCCGGCGCGCGGTGAACCTGGTGGACGCCTCAGGCCGCCGGATGTCGTTCTACGACAGCCGCGACCCGGCGGGACTCCGCATGCCCAGGGACCACTACCTCCCGCTGCTGCGCCGCGCCCGCCATGTCCATCTCTCCGTCATGGATTTCGCGCGCCATCTGTACGACGACATCGAGGCACTCGGCGTCCCCTCCTCCACGGATCTGCACGACTGGGACGGACTGGCCGACCACCACAGGGAGTTCGCGCTCCGCTCCGACGTCGTCTTCTTCAGCGCGGCGGGAGCGGGCGACCGCACCGGGGCGGTGATGGCCGAAATCCTCCGCGAGGGCCGCGCCGGGGTCGTCGTCGCGACGGCCGGCGCGGACGGCTCGTACATCCTCACCCGCGAGGGCGGCCCGGACCCGGTCCATGTCCCCGCGACCGTCCCGCCCGCCCCCGTGGTGGACTCCAACGGCGCGGGCGACGCGTACGTCAGCGGCTTCCTGTACGGCAGGCTGGCCGGCCGGGACCCGCTGGAGTGCGCCCGCCTGGGCGCCATGTCGGGCGCCTACGCCTGCACGGCCCCGGGCTCCACCGCCCTGATCGGCGCGACGGAACTCCTCACCGGTCAGGTCCTGGGCAGCGGTTCGTAGACCCCCCGGCGACTCACAGAGGCAGCAGGTCCGGGCGCTTCGCCTCGACATGGTCCCCGGAACTCTCGCCCCGCAGCCGCCGCCCGATCCACGGAACGAGGTGTTCGCGCGCCCAGTGCAGATTGTCGCGCCGCACCTCGGCGGATCCGCGCGGCGGCTCCGGCGGCCAGGGCTGGTCCGGGTCGGCGGGCACGTCCAGGCCGAGGACCTGGGCGGCGCGCAGCGCGACACGGGTGTGCCCCTCCGGCGAGAGGTGCAGCCGGTCGGCGTCCCAGGCACGCCGGTCCTGGATGGTCTTGAGCGACCAGAGGTCGAGCACCGGGCAGTCGTACCGCGCGGCGATGACCCGGACATGCTCGTTGTACGTGGCGATCTTGCCGCGCAGATGGCGCAGCACCGGGACACCGCGGGTGTCGAACCCGGTGGTCACCATGACGGTGGGGACCGATCCGAGCAGGTCGATGAGGGCCTGCTCGAAGCGCTCGGCCGCGTCGTCCGGGTCGGCGCCCGGCCGGATGATGTCGTTCCCCCCCGCGCTGAAGCTCACCAGGTCGGGGGCGAGCTCCTTTGCGCGCGGAACCTGCTCCTCGATGATCTGGCCGAGGAGCCTGCCGCGCACGGCCAGGTTGGCGTACCGGAAGGTGTGTTCGGGTACGCGGTCGTCGAGGAGCACGGCGAGCCGGTCGGCCCAGCCCACAAAAGTCCCGTCGGGGCCGGGGTCGCCGACTCCCTCGGTGAAGCTGTCCCCGATTGCCGCGTACGAGCCGATAAGGTCACTCTTCTTGAATCTCGAATCGTCTGCCACAAAGACTCATCCTGCATCTCGTGGTGTGACCTACGCGACCGTATAAGGGGTTGACGTGGGGTGATCTAAACCACCGAGTCAGTTTTGGGTAAAGCCGGAATAAGTGGAAGGCCGGCTCACCACGAAGTCGGTGATCTTGAAATGGCTGGTCACCGTGCGGAATGCGAAGTACCCGTTCCGGTACGGCGCCGGGTCGTCGTAGTCGAAGACCAGCTCTCCGTCGCGCCACCACTGGTCCTTCCGCCCCGCCGAGACGATCCGCACGCGCTGGGGCTCATCGGGTGTCAGCAACGGCCGGGTGCGGTCGAAGACCAACGGCCTGACGCCCGCCTCGCCGACGTAACGGCGCAGCCTGGTGGTGGTGTTGCCGTTGGCGCCGTAGCCGACGTAATAGGTCGTGAGGTAGTCGTACTCGGCGAGCGTCCCGCCCCGCGTGGTGGCGAAGAGGTCGTGCGGCGAGCGGACGTCGGTGGCGTTCCAGAAGTTGTTCAGGTCGGAGACCCGGTCGTTGGCACCGCCCGCGGAGACCGCGGTGGCGGTGTACTCGATGATGTAAGGACCGCGCAGCCGCTCCTTGAACCAGACCGTCGCACCGCCCGGCACATCGATGTCGAGGACTCCGCGCGCCGCGGTGACACTGCCGCCGCTCTCCAGCTCAACGGCCCATGCGCCGAGGCCGTGGCGGAAGTCGTCATGGGCGAAGGGCCGCCCGCGGCGATGACGCGAAGCGGCGCTCGCCGCCCCGGGAAGCGCGGCGGTGAGCGCGGCCCCGGCGGCCATGACCCCGAAGGCCCTGCGAGAAGTCGTCATGCGGTGGAGGCTCCTGTGCGGTGAGGGACAACGTGTTCCGCCGTCCACTCTGGCGCTCACCGCACTGCCTGTCGATGCGCTTCGACGCGGTGCCACACGAACGCAACACCCCCCACACAAAGCCGCGTTGCCCCGGCGCGCGGAAGAGGCCATGCGTGCGCAACGGGCGCATAATCATCAGGTTGTGCGCGTCGGCCACCGTCAGGGTCCGGGACCGGCGACGAGGGCCGGGCCGTCACGGGGCGGCTCGTCCTGGCGAACCGCCCCGACTCACGGAGCCCCTCGGCCACCACGGTCTCCCGCTGCTCCTCCCCCAGGCTGAAGTCCGTGATGCCCACCCCTGAACAGTCGACGGTCATCGTCCTGTCCCGTACGCCGGGCTGTTCCAGGTGCGTCTGGTCGCGGCCGACCAGCGCGGGGAACAACTCCGCGTTCCCCGCCGGGAGATCGGGCAGGATCTGTACGCCGAAGGTCGGCCAGCGCGATTCCTTGCCGTCCTTGCGGTCGAAGATCTCCACCGCGAAGTTGGACAGCACCCCGCCGTCGACGATCACCGACGACTCCTTGGTGACGGGGTCGGTGAGCGTACAGGGACGGAAATAGAAGGGGATCGACAGCGAGCAGCGCACCGCCTCCGCGAGGACCCCGGCGGTCAGGGTGTCGCTGGCGTGGATCAGGACCGCCGCGCGCAGCTCCTGCTCCAGGCGGTCACCGTGGCTGGTGAGCAGTCCGAGACCGAGCAGGACGGTGCGCATCCCGAACATCCGGAAGGCGTACACGGCGGCCGGGTTGGGCGGCGATTCCGGGTCGATTCGGCCGATGAAGACCTTGAGCGCGAGGAGTCCTGTGGTGCCGTTGACCAGCCGGATCCCGGCCGGCCAGTAGACCGCTGCACGCTTCCCCGCCATGGCGCCCTCCCCCCTGTGAGGCTGCGACGCTACTCGGCGGTCGGCGGCGGCGGATACGCCAGATTCGGGCCTCTTACTCGATCTGGTCCGGCTGTTTGCACCGGCGTACGACAAGCCGCTCGTCCGCAGACGGCAGCGCGGGGGCCGCCACGGACCCACCGGCCGTGGCGGCCCCCGCGCTGCCGTCGTGACTCATCCGCCCCACCGGAGCGGAGCGTTCATGGCCGGGTTGCGTCAGATGCGCCGCAGCCGGAAGACCGCGGCGTCCAGGTCTCCGCGCAGGCCCGTCCGCAGCCCTCGGTGGAGCAGTACGGATCCACGGTGGACGGCCCCGGTGTCCAGGCATTCGTAGGCGGCCGACGGGTCGATTCCCTTGAGCCGTACGGCCGGTGGCTCTTCTCCGTAGTGCTGCGCCTGCAGCCATGCCAGCACGACGACGGTCTCGTCCCGTACGTACTGAACGGCGCTCAGTCCGCCCTCGGGTGCCCGCAGCCGGTAGAGCTCCCCGCCCTGCACCACGGGCCTGATCTTCTTGTAGAGGTCCACCCAGCCGCGCGCCTCGGTGAGCTCGTCCTCGCTCCACTCGGTGAGGTCGCCGCCGACCCCGAGCACTCCGGCCATCGCGCTCACGAACCGGAAGCGGAGCGAACTGGTCCGGCCGTTGAGCTGCGCATTGGGACTGTCGGTGACCCAGGCCGCCATCACCCGCGCCGGATGAATCTGGCTGAAGCCGTCCTGGATGGCGAGCCGGTCGAGCGGATCGGTGTTGTCGGAGGTCCACACCTGGTCCGTACGGGAGAGGATCCCGAGGTCGACCCGGCCGCCGCCACCTGAGCAGGACTCGAAGGCCACCTTGGGGTGCGCGGCGCGCAGCCGGTCCAGGAGTGCGTAGAGCCCCTCCACATGCTGGACCCACAGCTTCTGCGGATAGTCCTCGCCCGGCCATCCGGCATCGGTGAAGCAGCGGTTGAAGTCCCACTTCACATAGTCGATGGGCGCCGAGGAGAGCAGCGCGTGCAGCTGCTCCCACAGGTATTCCCGTACATCCTCGCGCGCGAGATTGAGCACCAGCTGATTGCGGAACTCCGTCCGCCGCCGCCCGGGGTGATGCTGCACCCAGTCCGGGTGCGCCCGGTAGAGATCGCTGTCGGGGTTGACCATCTCCGGCTCGACCCAGATCCCGAACTGCATGCCCAGGGAGTGGACTTCGTCCGCGAGGGGCTTCAGCCCACCGGGGAAGCGGTCAGGGTTGGGCGTCCAGTCGCCAAGCCCTGCCCGGTCGCTGACCCGCTGCCCGAACCAGGCGTCGTCGACGACGAACAGCTCCACGCCCATCTCCGCGGCCCGCCGCGCGAGCACCCGCTGCTGCTGCTCGGAGATGTCGAAGGTGGTGGCCTCCCAGGAGTTGTAGAGGACAGGACGCACCTCGGCCGCGTCGGGAATCACCTGCGCCAGCTGCCAGGCGTGCCACGCCCGGCTCGCCCCGCCGAAGCCTCCGTCGCTCCACAGCCCGGCGAACACGGGCGAGGTGTACGACTCCCCCGGCGTGAGCCGCACCAGTCCCGATTCGTCGTACCCGGCACCGCCGTTGATCTGCACCGCGCCGTCCGGCAGCTGCTGTACGGCGATCCGCCACGACCCGGACCAGGCCAGTGCGCATCCGTAGACCTGCCCGTGATCCTCGGTCGCCCCTTCCGCGTCGAGCGCGACCCAGGGCAGATGCTGGTGCCCGGTGTGCCCGCGCCGGCTCGACAGCACCTTCTCGCCGTACGTCAGATCCGACCGTACGAGCCGGCTCTCGGCCGCCCACCGGCCGTGCAGCTGGCTCAGCCGCCACTGGTCGCGCACCGGCAGCGTCCAGGTGGCGCCGTCCGCCCGCAGGACTTCCAGCGCCTCGCCGTCGCCCTCGTGTGCCACCGTGACCCAGCGCTCGATCACGTCGAAGCCGTCCCGCACCCGGTAGTGCAGGGTGACCCCGAGTCCGTGCGCCGAGTCAACGAACCGCAGCCGCAGTTCGTCCCCGTCGACCGCGGAGTCCACGAACCGCCACTCGGTGCCGCGCACTTCCCGGGTACGTACCGAGAGTGCGGGCCGTACGAACCGACGCCCGCCCTCGACCGGATACTCCTCGCGCCCGTCGAGCGGCGACTCGAACCCCGAGGCCCGGGGCGGCGGTTCGGCGGCGAGGGCCTCGGCGTCGGCGGGGGAGATCCGTGGCCCCCAGTGCAGATGCAGCAGCTCGTCGTGTTCCGTCAGATGCAGTGCATAGCTGACTCCGGTCCCGGAGAGCACCCAGGTACGACCGTTGCCACCGAACTCAATCATCCAGACCCCCAGATCCGCACAGGTGCGAACATCATGGGTGGCCGGACGCCAGAAGGGCAACGCCTCTGTCAGAGGCAGCCGGGACAACTGCCCCGAGAAGCCATGTCGTATCGTCGAAAAGCCAAGGTCAGACGGCAAGGACGCCACACACACCGAGGAGCCCCCGTGACACAGCAGTTGCCGCAGATTCCGTCGACAGAGCCCGAGCTGGCCGGAGTGCGCAACTTCCGTGATGTGGGCGGTCTGCCGACAGCGGACGGCCGGCAGGTGCGGTATGGAAAGCTCTTCCGCAGCGGCCATCTCGCGCACGCCACCGAGGCCGACGCCGCGTTCCTCTCCACCCTGGGCCTGCACACGATCTTCGACTTCCGCAACGCCGCCGACCACTCCCTGGAGGGTGCGGACGTCGAGCTGCCCGGGGTGCGCAATGTGAACATCCCCCTGACCGACCCGGCCGACGGCGCCGAGTTCTGGACGATGGTCCGCGACGGCAACCTCGACCAGCTGCGCTCCATACTCTCCGACGGCAAGGCCGCTGACCGGATGGCGGCCTCGTACCGCTCAATGATCAAGAAGCGCACCGCCGAGCACAGCCGCGTCCTGCACGCCCTGGCCGACGACAGCGTCCCTGCTCTGATGCACTGTGCGGCGGGCAAGGACCGCGCGGGCCTCTCGATCGCCGTCTCGCTCCTGGCGGTCGGCGTCGAGCGCGACGCCATCGAGGCCGACTACCTCAAGTCGAACGACCCGCACCGCCGCTACAAGATCAAGCGCGGCGACAACTCCCCCGCCGCGATGTCCCCCGAGATCATGGCGCTGCTCAGCCCCCTCTTCGAAGCGCGCGCCGACTATCTCGCGAACGCCTTCACCACCATCGAGGAGGTCTGGGGCACCACCGACCGCTACCTCTCGGAGGGTCTCAAGGTGACGGACGAGACGCGTGAGCGGCTGCGCGAGCGGCTGCTCACCGCTGACCGCCGAGTGTGAAGAGCAGATAGACGAAAGCGGCGAAGAGGTGGCCCGCCACCAGATAGGCGAAGAGCCGGATGACGAGTCCCCGCGGGAACTTCTTCTCCTCGTTCATGGTCGACATGGGCGCACGCCTCTCGTTGCGGATCAGTGCAGATCAGTGCAGATCAGGGGACTGCAGCAGGGTGTGTACGAAGAGCAGCCCGACCCCTTCGCGGGTGACGGCGGCGATCCGGTGCGGGGTCAGCGAGTCGAAGTGCGCGCTGTCCCCCGGCTCCAGCTCGTGCACGGCATCGCCGAGGCTCAGCCGCAGCCGTCCTTCGAGTACGTACAGCCACTCCTCGCCGGGATGGACCCGGACGAGATCGCCCTGTGCCCCGTACGGCACCTCCAGGCGCAGCGCCTGGAGCGCCCGCCCCGAGCCACCGGTCCGGTGGTAGGTCCACCCGTCGGCGACAACGGGTTCCTCACGTCCGGAGCGGATGATCGGGTCCCGCTCCGGCGGCATCTCGCCGAGGAGCTCGGACACTGTCGTACCGTAGATGCGGGCGAGCGAGAGCAGCATCGGCAGCGAAGGCTGACGGGCGCCGGTCTCCAGCCGGGAAAGATGAGCTGCGGAGAGGCCGGCCCGGCGGGCGGCGGTTTCCAGGGTGATACGGCCACGGCGGCGCAGTTCGCGGAGCCGGGGTGCCACATCGGGGAGCTCGTCGGCAGGAGTGCTCATGTACTCCATGACGCCAGATCTGTGCCTCAGAGGCAAATTTCTTGCCTCTGAGGCAAAAACTCACCGGTTGGCGACGGCCTGCTTCACCAGCGTCCTGCCGAAGTCCCACATCAGCCCGCCCCCGCCGTGCGCGTCCTCCATCACGGCAGTGAAGGCCTCCACGAAGCGGTCGACCTCCTTCTCGCCGATCGTCAGCGGCGGAATCAGCTTGATCACTTCCAGGTGGTCACCCGACACCTGGGTCAGGATCCGGTGCTTCTGCAGCAGAGGTACGACGACCATCTGCGCGAACAGCCCCTTTCGGGCGGCCTGCAGCATGGTCCACCGGCTGCGCAGCTTCAGCGAGGAGGGCCGGCCGAACTCGATGCCGATCATCAGGCCCCGGCCGCGAACGTCGTGCAGCAGCTCGTAGCGCGGGACGAGCGCGGCGAGCCGCGCCTGGAGCAGTTCCCCGGTGGCCCGGGCGTTCGCCACGACCTCCTCGTCCTCCATCACCGAAAGGACCGCGAGTCCGGCCGCCATGGCCTGCGCGTTGGACCCGAAGCTGGCGGAGTGCACCAGCACCCGGTCCATCGAGGAGTAGACCTTCTTGAAGATCCAGTCCTTTCCGAGCGTCGCACCGACGGGCACATACCCGCCCGACAGCGCCTTGGCCACACAGACCAGGTCCGGCTCGACGCCCTCCTCGTGCTGGTACGCGTAGAAGTCCCCGGTCCGCCCGAGGCCGGTCTGCACCTCGTCGGCGATCAGCAGCGCCTTGTGCCGGTGCAGCAACTCCTGCGCCGCGCGCAGGAATCCGGGCGGCGTCTCGTGCACCCCCTTGCCCTGGATCGGCTCGACGACGAAGCCCGCCACATCACCGCGCTTCAACTCCCGCTCCAGCGCGGCGAGATCACCCATCTCGATCGCGGTGTCCGGCAGCAGCGGCGCGAAGCCGTCCCTGAACCCCGCCTCGCCGTTCACCGAGAGCGCCCCGGTGGTCAGCCCGTGGAAGGCGTGCGTGCAGTAGAGGATCCTGGGCTTCCCCGTCGCGTACCGGGCGAACTTCAGCGCGGTCTCGACCGCTTCCGTACCGCTGTTCCCGAAGAACACCCGGTCCAGGTGCGGCGAGTGCTGGAGCAGCCGCTCCGCCAGCAGGCCCGGCAGCGGCTGGCAGTCGAACCGCGTCAGGTCGGCGAGCGAGGCGTCCAGCACGTCGTGCAGTGCTTTGCGGACGACCGGATGGTGCCGGCCGATCCCCATCACGCCGAAACCGGCGAGCATGTCGAGGTAGTCCTTGCCCTCGGCATCCCAGAAGTACGCGCCCTCGGCCCGCTCGTAGACCTTGTCGAAACCGATGGTGTGCAGCATGCGCGGCAGCTGGTGGTTCAGATACCGCGCATGCAGCTCGTAGCGCTCACCGCCCCGCTCGGCCAGCAGGGTCGCCAGATCGAAACCCTTTGCGGGCGAGGTCGCGTCTTCCGTCATTCTTCTCAGTTCTCCTTAAGGGCCAGGGCGGCGCTGATCCGTCCCGCGATCTCCACGGGCGTGAGCCCGATGTCGGCCAGCACTTCTCCCCGCTTGGCGTGCGCGAGGAACTGTTCGGGAATGCCGAAGGTCCGCAGCGGTACGTCGACCTCGGCGTCCCGCAGCGACTGCCCGACGGCCGAACCGACGCCGCCGGTACGGCTGTTGTCCTCGACCACCGCCACCAGCGAGTGAGCCGCCGCGAGCGGGGCGAGCGCCGGGTCGACGGGCTTGACCCAGCGAGGGTCGACCACAGTGCAGCCGATCCCCCGCCCTTCGAGCAGTTCGGCGGCCTGCAGGCAGACGGGCGCGAGGACCCCGACGGCCACGAGCAGCACCTGCGGATCGTCGGCCCGATGGAGTACGTCGACCCCGCCGACCCTGTCGATCGCGGGAATCGGTGCCCCTACGGACTCCTTGGGGAAACGCAGGACGGTCGGCGCGTCGTCCACGTCCACCGCCTCGCGCAGCTGCGCCCGCAGTTGGTCGGAGTCGCGCGGGGCCGCGATCCGCAGCCCCGGCACGACCTGCAGGACGGACATGTCCCACATGCCGTTGTGCGACGCCCCGTCGACACCCGTGACACCGGCCCGGTCGAGGACGAAGGTCACCCCGCACCTGTGCAGTGCGACATCCATCAGCACCTGGTCGAAGGCCCGGTTGAGGAAGGTCGCGTACACGGCGACCACCGGATGCAGCCCGCCTGTCGCAAGACCGGCGGCGGACACCGCGGCGTGCTGCTCGGCGATGCCCACGTCCCAGACCCGGTCGGGGAACAGCTCGGCGAATTTGGTGAGCCCCACCGGGTGCAGCATCGCAGCCGTGATGGCGACGACGTCCGGCCGTTCGGCCCCGATCGCCGCGATCTCGTCCCCGAACACCGAGGTCCAGGAAGGACCGTTGGACGGGGCGAGGGGCTCGCAGGTGAGCGGGTCCATCACACCGACGGTATGAAACCGGTCGGCCTCGTCCTCCAGAGCCGGCGGATAGCCCCGGCCCTTCTCGGTCAGTACGTGCACGAGCACAGGCCCGTGGAACCGTTTCGCACGGGTCAGAGCGGACTCCACGGCCGCTTCGTCGTGCCCGTCGATCGGCCCGACGTACTTGAGCCCGAGGTCCTCGAACATCCCCTGTGGCGCGAAGGCGTCCTTGAACCCCTTCTTCGCCCCGTGCAAGGACTCGTACAACGGCTGCCCTATGACCGGCGTGTGCTGCAGGACATCCTTGCCCCAGGCGAGGACCCGCTCATAGCCGTCGGTCGTGCGGAGCGTCGCGAAATGGTTGGCGAGGCCCCCGATCGTCGGGCCGTAGGAGCGCCCGTTGTCGTTGACGACGATGATCAGCGGGCGGTCCTTGGCGGCCGCGATGTTGTTGAGCGCCTCCCAGGCCATGCCGCCGGTGAGCGCCCCGTCGCCGATGACCGCGACGACATGGTCGCCGCGCCCCAGCACCTGGTTGGCCTTGGCGAGGCCGTCCGCCCAGCCCAGCACCGTGGAGGCGTGGGAGTTCTCGATGACATCGTGCTCGGACTCGGCCCGCGAGGGGTAGCCGGAGAGGCCGCCCTTGGAGCGGAGCTTCGAGAAGTCCTGCCGCCCGGTGAGCAGTTTGTGCACATAACTCTGGTGCCCGGTGTCCCACAGGATCCGGTCGGCAGGCGAGTCGAACACTCTGTGCAGGGCTACGGCGAGCTCGACCACCCCCAGGTTGGGCCCCAGATGGCCGCCCGTCCTGGCCACGGCATGGACCAGGAACTCTCTGATCTCCCCGGCCAGTTCGCCGAGTTCCGTCTCTGACAGTGCCTTGAGATCGTGCGGCCCCCGGATGCTTTCCAAGATCGTCACGCCTCGGCCCCCTCTCGGATCTGTTCAGCTCACGGTGACGTCGACAGGGCCCGAGGGCACTCCCGCGTCTTCCATGGTTTCTGCGATCTTCATGGCCTCTTCGATGAGGGTCTCGACGATCTTCGACTCGGGTACGGTCTTGACGACCTCACCCTTGACGAAGATCTGCCCCTTCCCATTGCCCGACGCGACCCCCAGATCTGCCTCACGCGCCTCACCGGGCCCGTTGACGACACATCCCATGACGGCTACCCGCAAGGGCACTTCCATGCCCTCAAGACCGGCACTCACTTCGTCGGCGAGTTTGTAGACGTCGACCTGGGCCCGTCCGCACGACGGGCAGGAGACGATCTCCAGCCGCCGTTGCCGCAGATTGAGCGACTCCAGGATCTGGATGCCGACCTTGACCTCTTCGGCGGGCGGCGCGGACAGCGAGACCCGGATGGTGTCGCCGATCCCCTCCGAAAGGAGTGCGCCGAACGCGACCGCGGACTTGATGGTCCCCTGGAAGGCGGGACCTGCCTCGGTCACCCCCAGATGCAGCGGGTAGTCGCAGGCAGCGGCCAGCTGCCGATAGGCGTTGACCATCACCACGGGGTCGTTGTGCTTGACCGAGATCTTGATGTCCCGGAAGCCGTGCTCCTCGAAGAGCGAGGCTTCCCAGAGCGCGGACTCCACCAGCGCCTCGGGTGTCGCCTTGCCGTACTTCTTCAGCAGACGGGCGTCCAGCGAACCGGCGTTGACGCCGATCCGGATCGGCGTCCCCGCGTCCGACGCGGCCCGCGCGATCTCCCGCACCTTGTCGTCGAACTGCTTGATGTTGCCCGGATTCACCCGCACCGCCGCACACCCGGCGTCGATCGCCGCGAACACGTACTTCGGCTGGAAGTGAATGTCCGCGATCACCGGGATCTGCGATTTGCGCGCGATGGTGGCGAGCGCGTCCGCGTCGTCCTGCGTCGGACACGCCACCCGTACGATCTGGCAGCCCGACGCCGTCAGTTCGGCGATCTGCTGCAGCGTCGCCCCGATGTCGGACGTACGCGTCGTGGTCATCGACTGCACCGATACGGGCGCGTCCCCGCCGACGGCCACCGACCCGACCTGGATGCGCCGCGAAGTGCGGCGCATCGCGAGCGGCCGGGCCGGCAGCTCGGGGAGGCCCAGTGCTACAGGCACTCCAGTGGACATGACGTCACCCGCGGTTTCCGGAGACCGTCTCGCGTACGGCGCGGATGGATTCCTTGAGGGAGCCCATCGTGGCCAGGACGGCCGTCGGCTCGTAACCGCAGTGCGCCATGCAGTTGGCACAGCGCGGGTCCTTGCCGCGTCCGTACTTGTCCCAGTCCGTCTCCTCGATGAGCTCCTTGTACGTGGGTACGTACCCGTCGCTCATGAGGTAGCAGGGCCGCTGCCATCCGAAGAGGGAGTAGTTGGGGATCGCCCACGCGGTGCACGGGAAGTCCGCCTTGCCCTCCAGGAAGTCCAGGAAGAGCGGCGAGTGGTTCAGCCGCCACTTCTTCCTGTTGCCGCCCGCGAACGCCTTCTTGAAGAGTTCGCGGGTCTGCTCCACGCCCAGGAAGTGCTCCTGGTCGGGCGCCTTCTCGTAGGCGTACGCGGGCGAGATCATCATCTCGTCCACGTGCAGGTCGTCATTGAGGTAGTTGAGCACCTCGATGATCGTCTGCGGGGTGTCGGTGTTGAAGAACGTGGAGTTGGTGGTGACCCGGAAGCCTCGGCGCTTGGCCTCCTTGATGGCCTCCACGGCCTCGTCGAACACCCCCTCTTTCGCTACGGACTCGTCGTGCCGTTCGCGCAGCCCGTCGATGTGCACGGCGAACGCGAAGTACGGCGACGGCGTGAACTTCTCGATCTTCTTGCGCAGCAGCATCGCGTTGGTGCAGAGGAACACATACTTCCTCTTCGCCACCAACTGGCGCACGATCTCATCGATCTGAGGGTGCATCAGCGGTTCGCCGCCGGCGATGGAGACCATGGGAGCGCCGGATTCCAGCACCGCCCCCACTGCCTGCGCGACCGGCATGCGCTGCTTGAGCACTCCTGCGGGATGCTGGATCTTCCCGCAGCCCTCGCACGCGAGATTGCACGCGAAAAGTGGTTCCAACTCGACGATCAGCGGGAACTTCTCGCGCTTGCGGATCTTCTGTTCAAGGAGATACGTCCCGACCCTGATGGTCTGGCGGAGCGGCATGGCCATCTAGCTCACCTCCTGGGGAGCAGCAAAGAACGGTGCCATTCAAAGAAAGCCGGTAGGACGGCACGGAGAACACGGAAAGCGGATATTCCCCCGCGAACCGTCCCAATGCGGACGAGTTCATGTTCCGGAGCGTCCACGACCACTCGTACGGCCGCAACCGGGCGGGGCCCGGTTCGAACAGCGCTCCATAGCGTCGCCGCGGACTCCATGTCCACGGCGATCGCCCCTGTGGCACGCAACTCTTCCCGCTCATGGCCGCGTACCACATGGTCTGATCCGGTCAGCGGACCGGTGTGGATCCCGCGCCCGGGCAGGATCTCGGAGAGCGCCTTGACCAGCGTCTCTGTGCCCACGCACGGAGTGATGCCCCTGGGGTCCCTCGTCTCCTCGGCGACCACCAGGTCTCCCGGGTGCATGCCGGGCGCGAGCCCGGCGCAGAACCCGGAGGCGATCACGGCGGCGTCCCTGGTGGGGAGCTCGCCGAGAGTACGGGAGACGGCGTAGTCGGCGGCCTCGGGCCCCATGCCCGTACGGAGAACGGCGAAGGGCCCTGGCGCACCGCCGCGGCTGCCACCGCGCAGCGCGAGCCTCTCGATGCCCAGCGCGCAGGCGATCAGCAGCGGCGTACTGCCCTGGGGACCGGTCATCGGACCCCCTGCCGGTCGGGGCCGAAGGGCTCCCCGTGGACATAGCGGCCGAGCGCCGTGAGCGGGAAGACCTGGCGGTAGAGGTTGTAGTTGATCGAGAAGTCCCAGGGGAAACCGGTACCGGTGAAGTACGGCTCGTCCCAGGACCCGTCCTCCCGCTGTGTCTCGGCGAGCCAGGCGACGCCCCGCTCCACGGCCTTGCCCTCCCGCTCCCCCGCCGCGAGAAGCGCGAGCAGCGCCCAGGCGGTCTGGGAGGCGGTCGACGCGCCGTGCCCGATCCACTTCTCCTCGCGGTACGAGCGAAGGTCCTCGCCCCAGCCGCCGTCGTCGTTCTGTACGGATTCCAGCCAGGTCACCGCCCGGCGGATGGCCGGGTGCGACATGGGGAGTCCGGCCGCGGTCAGCGCGGGCAGCACCGACCCCGTGCCGTAGATGTAGTTGACGCCCCAGCGGCCGAACCAGGCGCCGCTCGTCTCCTGTTCCGCGAGCAGCCATTCGATGGAGCGCCGGGAGCGCGGATCGTGCGCCTTGCCCTCGACGGCGAGCATCTCCAGGACGTGCGCGGTGACATCGGCCGACGGAGGGTCGATGACCTCGCCGAAGTCGCAGAACGGCAGCCGGTTGGGGAAGGCGCTGGTGTTGTCCGCGTCGAAGGCCCCCCAAGCCCCGTTCTTGGACTGCATGCCCAGGTTCCAGCGCACTCCGCGTTCGACGGCCGCTTCCAGCCGTGCGGGCTCGGGGTGGCGGACCCGGCGCAGTGCGAGGACCACCTCGGCGGTGTCGTCGATGTCCGGGTAGTTGTCATTGTGGAACTCGAACGCCCAGCCGCCGGGGGCGAGATCCGGCCTGCGTACCGACCAGTCACCGGGCCGTGAGATCTCCTCGCCCAGCATCCAGTCCGCTGCCTTGACCAGCGCCGGGTGATCGGGGCGCACCCCCGCGTCGGCGAGTGCGATGGTCGCCAGACAGGTGTCCCAGACCGGTGACTGACAGGCCTCGATCATGCGGGCGCCGTCCTCGCGCCAGATGGCGAAACGGTCCAGCGACTCCAGGCCCGCGCGCATCACGGGGTGGTCCAGGTCGTATCCGACCAGGTGCAAGGCGATTACCGAGTACACGGCGGGCGGCTGGATGCCGCCCCAGCAGCCGTCGTTCTCCTGCCGCTCGATGATCCAGCGCGCGGCCGCGTTCATCGACGCCTTGCGCACCGCACGCGGGGCGACCCGGTGGTAGAAGTGCAGACCCTTGTCGATACGCTGGAAGACCCCGTCCCAACTCGTCATCGGCGCAAGACGCTTGGCCGGATTGGGATTGCGCGCATCGGCGTGCAGCTCGTCGAGCGCGAAGGGAGCCGGACGCACCGGACGCTTCGCCGACACCACGGTCAGCGGCACGATGGTCTGGCGTGCCCAGCAGCCGAAGTCGTAGATGTTGAGCGGAAGCCACTTCGGCAGGAAGATGATCTCCGGTGGCATTTCGGGGAGATCGTCCCACTTCCACCAGCCGAAGAGCGCGAGCCAGATCCGGGTGAAGACCCGGCTGGCCGCGATCCCGCCGTGCCGGCGGATCCAGGCGGAAGCACGCGCCATGTGCGGATCGTCGGGGGCGTCCCCTGCCAGCCGCAGGGCGACGTACGCCTCGATGGTGGTGGAGAGTTCACCGGGGCCCTCGTGGAACGTGGCCCAGGTGCCGTCGTCGCGCTGCTCGCCGCGGATGAACAGTCCGGCGGCCTGGACGGTCCTCTCGTCCTGGATCCCGAGAAACTGCCTGAGCAGCAGGTCCTCGGCGTCCATGGTGACGTTGGTCTCCAGGTCGCCCTTCCACCAGCCCTCGGCGTCCTGCGTACCCAGGAGATAGTCGACCGAGCGAGCCGCGGCCCGTTCCGCGGCCTCGAGCACCTCGTCCGCGGCGGGAGTTGATTCGGTTGTTTCGCTGGCCGCGGCTGCGCGGGGCTCCATGGCCCCGGTGCTTCCGTCGGTCGTCGCTGTCATGGCTTCCCCTTACGTGCAGTGGTTCTTCTGCTGTGCTGGGGTCTCCGTCGGCCGACGTCCTGAAGGGGGCGCCGGCCGGCGACTGCGAGTCATATAGAGGAAAGGGTCATCGCTTTCGTACGACCACGAAGTCCGCGAGCGCGACAAGCTGAGCCCGGACCTGTTCCGGCATATCGACTCCGTTCAGTGCCTCGATCGCGATGGCGTGCTGCCTGCGGGCCTCCTGCGAGGTCCACTCGCGACCGCCGGCCTCTTCGATCAACGCGGCCCTGGTGGCGAACTCTTCCTCGGAGAAGGTGTCGAAATCATTACTCTTGGCGTCGGCCGCGAGCAGTTCACCGAGACGCTCCGAGGCCGGGCCGCCCGCGGCGAGCGCGGCGACGACCGGCAGGGACTTCTTGCGCTGGCGCAGGTCGCTCCAGGTCTGCTTGCCCGTTGCCTCGGGGTCGCCCCAGATCCCGAGCAGATCGTCGACCGCCTGGAAGGCGAGACCCAGGTGGTAGCCGTACGACTCGAGGGTGTCGGCCGTATGGTCGTCCGCGCCGCCGAGCACCGCGCCGATGGAGACGGCGCAGGCGAGCAGAGCGCCCGTCTTGTTGCCCTCCATCTCCAGGCACTCCTCGACGGTGACCCGCTCGCGGTGCTCGTAGGAGATGTCCTGCGCCTGACCGTCGATCAGCTTCCGCGTCGCGGTGGTGAGCCGGCGGGTGGCGCGGCCGGCCTCGACCGTGCCGATTTCCAGGAGAAGCTCGTTGGCGAGCGCGAAGAGCGCGTCGCCGACGAGGATCGCCTGAGCCGGACCGTGCACCTTCCACACGGTGTCGCGGTGGCGGCGCTGCTCGTCGCCGTCCATCAGGTCGTCGTGCAGCAGCGAGAAGTTGTGCACGAGTTCGACGGCGACCGCACCGGGGATGCCGACCTCGGCGGCGGCGCCGGCCGCCTCCGCGGACAGCAGCGCCAGCGCGGGACGTACGGCCTTGCCGCCGTCACCGTCGGAGGGGCGGCCTTCGGCGTCGATCCAGCCGAAGTGGTACGCGGCGACGGTGTCCATGGGCGGCGCGAGCCGGTCCACGGCAGCACGCAGCACCGGTGAGGACAGGGTCCGTCCGCGCTCCAGAAGCGCAACAATATCGACGGTGTCTGCGGCCGGGGTCACAGGCTCTCCTCTTGTTCCAGTTGCAATGCTCATGCCGCCTCCTGAAGCGGATGTTCGTGAGGGCGGCCCAGCGCGGAGAGCGCGGCGCCCGCGGCGCTGAAGCCGCTGCGCACGGCGCTCTCCATGGTCGCGGGCCAGCCGGTGGCGGTCCACGCGCCGGCCAGGTACAGGCCGGGGGCGTTGGTGGCCGCCGTGGGACGCAGGCGTCCCACGCCGGGGGTCGGCGCGAAGGTCGCCGTCCGTTCCCGGGTGACGAAGAAGTCCCGTACCTCCGCACCGCGGGCGGCGGGCAACAACCGCTCCAGCTCGGGGAGGTAGCGCTCGCGCAGTACGGACACGGGCTCGTCGATGTCGTCATCGGCCGCGGACTGCGACAGGGCGAGGTACTGGCCGCCGCCCTTCAGACCCGAGGCGTCCGTACGGTCGAAGACCCACTGGACCGGGGTGCCCAGGGCCGCGAAGAAGGGCTGCCTGAGGACCTTGCGGTCGTAGACGACATGGATGTTGAGGATCGGCGCGGTCCCGATCTCCAGAAGACGGTCCGCATCGTCGAGCGCGCCCGCGGGCAGCAGCGCATGGGCCTCGCGCTGCGGGACGGCCAGGACCACGGCGTCCGCCTCAAGCGTCTCGCCGTCCACCTGAACCTCCCAATTACTGTTCTGTGCAGGGGAGATACCCAGGACTCGGGTCCGCAATTCGGTGCGCACGCCCGCAGAGTCGAGAGCCTTGCGCGCCAGCGTGTCGTGCAGCTCGCCGAGCGGTACGTGCGCCCAGCCGATGTCGGCCGCGCCGGGCTCGGAGAGCAGTCCGGTCTTGAAGACCATCGCGGCAAGGCCCAGTGAGGCATGGGGCGCCGTGGCGTTGAGTGTCGCGACGCCCACCAGGTCCCAGAGGGCCTCGATGGTGCGGTCCGACTGGCCGTGACGGCCGAGCCAGCTCGCGAAGTCCACGTCGTCCAGGGCCGGGTCGGCCAGGTCGAGTCCCTTGAGCGCGAGTGCGGCGCGTCCGACGCTCGCCCGTTCGGCGAGCGAGAGGTGCGGGTACGTCGCCAGGCTCTTCAACAGGTGCAGCGGTACGGGCAGTGCCGAGCGGCGCAGCCGTCCCAGCCGGGGGCCGCGCGGGTGCGCGACATCGAGGACGGGTACGTCGAGCCGGTCCTGCAGCGGCGCGAGTGCCGCCCCGTCGACGCGGTCGAGGAACCAGCGGTAGGCGGTGCAGCAGCGCAGATAGACATGCTGGCCGTTGTCGACGGTCAGTTCACCGCGCTGGAACGAGAAGGCGAGCCCGCCGAGCCGCGGACGGCCTTCGACGAGCGTCACCCGCATTCCCGCGTCGGCGAGTTCGAGTGCCGCGGTGATCCCCGCGAGACCTCCCCCGACGACGACCGCGCGTTCGCCGACGGGTGCGGCCGCCCCCTCGGGACGGCCGGCCGGTCGTGCGATCGGCCCATCGGGCCGCACTCCATCGGCTGTCATGCTTTCTCCCCCTCGGCCCTGTTGTCCAGGTGCGGACAACAGGCCGTTGCAGTCAGGGACGCGGCGGCGGAGCGGAGGGTTGCGCGCCGGTACGGCGAATTCCTGGCGGGCCCGTCATCGCCGCAGGGGGATCTGTCACGGTCCATCAAGCGCGCCTCCGCGCCTTCTGCCGGGTGATGCTCCGGGTGTCGAGGCCGGAGAGTCCGCGCACCGCGACGTACGCCTTCTCCCTACCGGGCAGCGAGACGCGGCCGCGCAGCACCGCCTCGGGGTCGCGCTCGATGCGGTCGAGCAGACGCCGGTAGATGCCGGCCATGGCGGCCACGCAGGCGCCGCTGCGCCGGTCGAGCAGAGGCAGCAGCCGGTAGCCCTCGGCGAAGAGGGCGCGGGCGCGCCGGACTTCGAAGTGCACCAGGCCGGCGAAGTCCGATCCCGGCGGCGGTGTGGAGCTGTGGAAGCCCGCGGAACAGCCGAACTTGGCCAGGTCGTCGGCGGGCAGATACGTACGCCCGTTGCCCGCGTCCTCGCG
Source organism: Streptomyces beijiangensis (assembly GCF_017315755.1). GTDB lineage: Bacteria > Actinomycetota > Actinomycetes > Streptomycetales > Streptomycetaceae > Streptomyces > Streptomyces beijiangensis. The sequence goes on along the minus strand of NZ_JAFLRJ010000060.1, from coordinate 23,057 downwards.
TACGTCCCGCAGGATGTTGGTCAGCTGCAGGGCGAGGCCGAGCGTGTCCGCGTAGTCGAAGGCCTTCTCCGACGTGCCGGGACCTGTACCGAAGATGCCCAGGGAGAGCCGGCCGATGGCCCCTGCCACACAACGGCAGTAGACCTTGAGGTCGTCCCACGTTTCGTAGGTCTCCTCGTGCACGTCCATCAGTACGCCGTCGATGAGTTCGTCGAGGCCGCCGAGCGGGATCGGGAACCGGCGCGCCGCGTCGGCGAGCGCCACGGCGACCGGGTCGGTGTCGTCCTCGTCGATCGCGCCGTCGCGCACCCGGCCGAGGAGATCGCGGGTCGATTCGAGCCGCGTCTGCTTGACGTCCGGCGGGAGCTCCCCGTCACCGATGTCGTCGACGCGACGCGAGAAGGCGTACAGCGCGGACATGGCCTGCCGTTTGTCGGCGGGCAGCAGCCTGATGCCGTACGCGAAATTCCGTGCCTGCTGACCGGTCACGGCCTCGCAGTAACTGTATGCGGCCATCACCGGCGCAGATAGCTGCGCGTGTCCCTCCACGGTCCGGCTCACCCCTCTCTACGCGTTCCTCGCAAGACGGCTCCCACTTCGCGCAGCAGGACGGGCTTGGTGGGCTTGGGCGGTCCCGGAAGTACGTCGTACCCGGCGGCGGCGACCGCCCGGAGAGCGGCGCTTCCTCCGGCCACGAATCCGGCGAGCAGCAGCTTGAGCCTGCCGTGGACGCTCCCCACCAGGGGGGCGCCCTCGTTCAGCAGTTCCCGGGCGCGTGCCGCTTCGAATGCGACCAGCGCGCGCACCGATGCGCCCGCGCTGGGTACTGCCAGATCCGCTTCCCGGACATGGAACCGCTTCATGTCCTGGGCGGGAAGATAGATGCGGTCGCGGCCGAGGTCCTCGGTCACGTCCTGGAGGTGCTCGATGATCTGCAGGGCGGTGCAGACGGCGTCGGAGCGGCGGATGCGCTCGGGGGTCGCGGTGCCGGTCAGCTGGAGGACGAGGCGGCCTACGGGGTTGGCTGAGAGCTCGCAGTAGGCGAGGAGGTCCTCGTACGTCTCGTAGCGCCGCACCGTCTGGTCCTGGCGGTTGGCCGCGATGAGCCCGAGGAAGGGCTCGGGCGCGAGGGAGCGGCGGCGGACCGCCGGCTGGAGCGCGCGCAGGAGCGGATGACGGGGTGTGCCGTCGAAGACGCGTCCCAGGTCGGCCTCGAAGGCGTCGAGCATCGCGATGCGATCGTCGGCCAGCGCGGGGTCGAGGCCTAGGCTCCGGGCCTCGGCGGGGGCGTTGGCGAGGTCGCCGTCACCGATGTCGTCGACCAGCCGGGCGTAGCCGTAGACCGCCATCAGGTCGTCGCGCCAGGCACGCGGCAGGAAGAAGGGCGCGACGGGGAAGTTCTCGTCGGCGGCCTTGTCCAGCGTGGCGCGCGAAGTCGGGTCGGTGCGCGCTTCCCCGGGCCCCGTCACCATGCACTGCCCGGTGAGGGTACGGCGAAAGCATCGCGGAGCTGGAGATCGTCCGTTGCCATTGCCGTCACATCTCCCGTTCTACACTGCCGACCCAATACATCCCATTTCGGACACGCCGCCCGAGTCCCGGAGCGGAAGGACCGCCCACGGACGAGACACCGTGGGGGTATCGCCCCACTTGCCGCGAATCAGCACCGGTACAGCTTACGTTGTACAACGCTCAGCACCGCGGCGGGGTGTTGGGCGCATTACAAGAACACTCCAATCCGCGCCAACCTTCCCCTGTCGCACCGGACTTGACGATCACTTGACCCTCAGGACCCTCAGGGCGCGATGAGCCCCGCGGTCACCATGGCCACGGTGCGCTCGACGACCACCTCCCGGACAGGGTCAGGCAGCCGTCGCATCGGCCCGTCGAGAATCAGCATGCACAGACCGTGCACCGCGGCCCAGGCCGCGGCCTCCGCCGCGGGCCGATTCCCCTCCGGCATCCGGCCCGACGCCACCAGGGCGTCGAGTGCGTCGGTGAGCAGGACGAAGGCCCGGTACTCGGGCTCCGTCCCCGCGGGCGTCACCCCGCCCCACTCCTTCTCGTCACTGATCAGGTGGGGCGAGCAGAACGCGGCGCGGTAGAGACCGGGCTGCCTCAGGGCGAAGCGGACATAGCCACGGCCGATGGCGGCGAGGCGCAGCTCGGCGGCCTCGCCCGGGTCCTCGGAGCGGGGCGCCTCGGCGGCGGCCTGCTCCATGGAGTCCGCGAGGGCCTGCTGGCCGTGCACCTTCACCGCGTACAGAAGATCCGCCTGTCCCGCGAAGTGCCGGTAGGCGGCGGTGGGCGAGACGCCGACGCGCCGGGCCGCCTCGCGCAGGACGACCTTTTCGGGGCCGCCGTCGGTCGCGAGCTCGACCGCGGCGGTGATCAGCGCATTGCGCAGATCACCGTGGTGGTAGCCGGACTTGCCCCCCGAGATCGCTGTCATAAGTTCATCCTGCCCGATGTTGACAGGATTAACATCCGCTGGGACCGTCAGAGTTGACACCGTAAACATTGGGAGGGAATGCCGTGTTGCACAAGATCGCAGAGCTGGCACTGCGCCGGGCCCGGCTCTTACTCGTCCTGGCCGCCGTGGCGGTCGTCGCCATGGCCGCCCTCGGCTTCGGCTTCGGCGCCTTCGGCAAACTGCTCGGCGGCGGATTCGACGATCCCCAGGCCCCGTCGGCGCGCGCCCAGACCCGGATCGACCAGAAGTTCGGCGGGGAGACCAACCTGGTCCTACTGGTACGGACCGACGGATCGGCAACCGGCGGGCTCTCCTCGCCCGCCGTCGAAGCCCGCGGACGCTCGGTGACCGACGGGCTGAAACACGAGGCGACGGTGTCGGGAGTCGTCTCGTACTGGGATGCCAAGAGCCCCCGGCTGATGTCCGAGAACGGCAGCGAGGCCCTCGTACTCGCCCATGTGAAGGGCAACGACAGCGAGGTCGGCGACCGGGCGAAGGTCCTGATCGAGCGTTACGCGGGCGACCGCGGTGGGGTGAGCGTGAGCGCCGGCGGGGTCGCGGCGGTGGGCGACGAGGTGACCACCCAGGTCTCGAAGGATCTGGCCACGGCCGAGATGATCGCCATTCCGCTGACGCTCCTTCTGCTGGTGCTCGCCTTCGGGAGTTTTGTCGCCGCGCTGCTTCCCCTGGTCATCGGACTCGTCGCGATCCTCGGCACCTTCGCCGAGCTGTTCGTCCTCGGGTCGCTCACCGATGTCTCCGTCTTCTCCATCAACCTGACCACCGCCCTCGGACTGGGCCTCGGCATCGACTACGCGCTGTTGCTCGTCAGCCGCTTCCGGGAGCAACTGGCCTCCGGGGCCGAGGTCCCCGACGCGCTGCGGACAACCGTGACGACGGCCGGGCGCACCATCGTCTTCTCCGCCGCCACCGTGGCGGCGGCCCTCGCCGCGCTGCTGGTCTTCCCGCCGTTCTTCCTGCGCTCGTTCGCCTACGCGGGCATCGGTGTGGTCGCCGTCGCGGTACTCGGGGCGCTCTTCGTCGTACCGCCGCTCCTCGCGGTGCTCGGCCACCGGATCAACAAGGGACGGCTGCCGTGGGCCTCGGCGGTACGCCGGGCCGACGCACCGTTCTGGGGGCGGCTCGCCGGTGCGGTCATGCGCCGGCCCGCGCTCACCGCGCTGCCCGTCCTGGCCCTCCTGCTGCTGGCCGCCAGCCCCTTGCTCGGTGTCACCTTCGGCACCCCCGACGAGCGGGTGCTGCCCGACACGGCGACGAGCCGTCAGGTCGCCACCGCCCTGCAGCAGGACTTCGGGGGCAGCGACAGCGGGTCCGTGCAGGTGGTGACCGAGGGAGCCGTGGCCGCAGGCCCGCTCGGGGAGTACGCACGGCGTCTGTCGCGACTCGACGGAGTCCTGCGGGTCGACGCGAGTTCAGGGTCGTACAGCAAGGGGCAGGGCCGGCCCGCCGGTCCCGCGGGGGCGGCGCTCGGGCGGGCGGACGCCCAGCGGATCGAGGTCGTCTCCGGGCTCACGCCCAAGTCGGGTGCCGCGCAGGACCTCGTACGCGAGATCCGTGCGCTCCCGGGCCCTTCGGGGACCGCGACGCTGGTCGGCGGGACGGATGCGCGCCTGGTCGACTCCAAGCACTCGATCGGCATCAGGCTGCCCCTGGCCGGGGGCCTGATCGCGGTGACGACCTTCGTGCTGCTCTTCCTGTTCACCGGCAGCGTCGTGCAGCCGCTGCGGGCACTCCTGCTCAACGCGGTGAGCCTGTCGGCCTCCTTGGGCGCGATGGTGTGGATCTTCCAGGACGGGCATCTCGCCTCGCTCCTCGGCTTCACACCACAGCCGCTGGACACCTCCATGACCGTGCTGCTCTTCTGCGTGACCTTCGGTCTCTCGATGGACTACGAGGTCTTCGTGACCAGCCGGATGAAGGAGCTGCACGACGCGGGGGCGGACCGTTCGACCGTGGTGACGCAGGGGCTCGCCCGGACCGGACGGATCGTCACCATGGCGGCCGGGCTGCTCGCGGTCAGCTTCTTCGCCTTCGGTACGAGCTCGATCAGCTTCCTGCAGATGTTCGGCATCGGCAGCGGACTCGCCATCGTCATCGACGCGGTGGCCGTGCGCGGGATCCTGGTGCCCGCCGCCATGCGGGTCCTGGGCGGCCGCGCCTGGTACGCGCCGCCGGTGCTGCGCAGGCTGCACGGGCGGGTGGGGCTGGCCGAGACCGCGGAGGTGAAACGGTCCGCCGGGGTCTGAGCCCGGTCACGTACGGAAAAAGGCCCCCGCCGGACCCTTTTACGGGATCCGGCGGGGGCCTCTTCGCGGTGGACCGGACTACCTGCCGGTCTCCTTCTCGTACGCCTTGATGACCTCGTCGGTCGGGCCGTCCATCAGGAGCTCGCCCTTCTCCAGCCACAGGACGCGGTCGCAGGTGTCCCTGATCGACTTGTTGCTGTGGCTGACGAGGAAGACGGAGCCCGCCTCCTTGCGGAGTTCGCGGATGCGCTCCTCGGAGCGGATCTGGAACCTGCGGTCACCGGTGGCGAGCGCCTCGTCGATCATCAGCACGTCGTGGTTCTTGGCCGCCGCGATGGAGAAGCGGAGCCTGGCCGCCATGCCGGACGAGTAGGTCCTCATCGGCAGGGTGATGAAGTCGCCCTTCTCGTTGATGCCGGAGAAGTCGACGATGCCCTGGTAGCGCTCGCGGATCTCCTCGCGGGACATGCCCATGGCGAGACCGCCGAGGATCACATTGCGTTCGCCCGTGAGGTCGTTCATCAGTGCCGCGTTGACACCGAGGAGGGAGGGCTGGCCGTCGGTGTATACCTTGCCGCTCTCCGTCGGCAGCAGGCCGGCGATGGCCCGCAGCAGGGTGGACTTGCCGGAACCGTTGGTGCCGATGAGACCGATGGCCTCGCCGCGGTACGCCGTGAAGGAGACCCCGCGCACCGCGTGGACCTTGCGGACGCCGCGTGCTTCGCCCTTGCCCCGGCCGATCATGCGGCTGAGCGCGGCGGTGGCACTGCCCTTGCCGCCGCCCACCCCGTTCACCCGGTAGACGATGTGCACATCGTCGGCGATGACGGTGGGGACCCGCCCCTGAACCTTGTCCTCAGCCACGGCCGTACCGTTCCTCTGCCTTCCAGAAGTACACAAAGCCCGCGCCGCCGACGAGGATCGCCCAGAGCAGCGCGGCGATCCACACATGGTCGGGGAGATTCGACGAGCCGTAGCCGTCGATGAGCGCATAGCGGATGAGATCCATGTAGATCGCCGCCGGGTTGTACTGCAGCGTGTCGCCGATCCACGCCGGCTTGTCCGCGAGCATCACCGTGATCGAGAACATGACGCCCGAGGCGTACATCCAGGTCCGCATGATGAACGGCATCAGCTGGGCCAGGTCGGGGGTCTTGCTGCCGAGACGGGCCATGATCAGCGCCATGCCGGTGTTGAACACGAACTGCATGGCCAGCGCGGGGAGGATCAGCAGCCAGGAGAGCGAGGGGTAGCTCCCGAAGGCCACCGCGACGATCACCAGCACGATCATCGAGAACAGCAGCTGCTGGAGCTGCTGGAGCGCGAAGGAGATCGGCAGTGAGGCGCGCGGGAAGTGCAGTGCCCTGACCAGGCCCAGGTTCCCCGAGATCGCCCGTACACCTGCCATCACCGAACTCTGGGTGAAGGTGAAGACGAAGACGCCCGTGACCAGGAAGGGGATGAAGACCTCGGTGGTCATCCCCCTGCCAGAGTGCATGATCACGCCGAAGATCAGGTAATAGACCGCCGCGTTCAGCAGTGGGGTCGCCACCTGCCAGACCTGGCCCAGCTTGGCCTGGCTGTACTGGGACATCAGCTTGGCCTGGGAGAAGGCCATGATGAAGTGGCGCCGGCCCCACATCTGCCGTACGTACTCAAAGAGACCGGGCCGGGCGCCACTGACCGACAAGCCGTACTTGGCGGCGAGTTCCGCCGGGGACAGACCGTCGTCGGGAGACGGTGGGACGCTCAAAGCGACCGATCCGTCTTGGGTTGTGTCACTCACAGGTTGAAACTTTCGTGTTCAAGATGTGCAGCCTGACCGGGTGCAGGCTCCGGCAGCAGGTCCCGGGTACGTACGCCTGATGCTCTCAGACCCGAGCCTGTCAGACGACAGGAGGGCGTCCCAGCTTCGTCAGGCGCCAGACCGTACGCCATTTCATCGGGCGGCGGGGTCCGCAGGGAGTCGACCAGCCTTCCTTGAAGCCGCCGAACCATGCCTTGAGGGCAGGGCCCGACGGGCGGCGGACCAGCGTGAGAAGCATCCAGATCCCGAGATAGACGGGGACCAGGGGCGCGGGCAGGTTGCGGCGGGCGAGCCAGACGCGGTTGCGGGCCACCATCCGGTGGTAGACCGCGTGCCGGGACGGGGCGGTCGTCGGGTGGTGGAGCACCATGTCCGCGCGGTAGTCGATCATCCAACCGGCGTCGAGGGCGCGCCAGGCCAGGTCGGTCTCCTCGTGGGCGTAGAAGAACTCGTCCGGGAGTCCGCCGACCTCGGCGATGACCTGCGTACGCACGGCATTGGCGCCACCGAGGAACGTCGTCACCCGCGAGGAGCGCATCGGGTCCGACGCGCGCAGCCTGGGGACGTGCCGGCGCTGGGTGACACCGGTGTCCGGGTCGGCGATCCGGAAGCTGATGATGCCCAGCTTCTGGTCGGCGGCGAAGGCCTGGCGGCACAGCTCGGCCGTGTCGTTGTTCGGCAGCAGACCGTCGTCGTCGAGGAAGAGCAGCACATCGACGTCGGCGCCGGACGGGCCGAACGCCTCGATGCCGACGTTGCGGCCGCCGGGGATGCCCAGGTTCTCGGGAAGCTCGACGATCCGTACGCCCGCGGGAACCTCCGGCACAGGTGCGCCCTGGCCGACCACGACGACCTCGATGCGGTCGCCGTCCTGCTTGGCGACCGAGTCCAGGAGAGCACGCAGCTCGTCGGGGCGGTTGCCCATGGTGATGATCACCGCGCCGACCTTCAGCGGCGTACTCACTTGAGCCTGCTGGAGGCGAGGATGGACACGAGGTGGAGCACCGACTGCAGCAGCGCGATGCCGGCCAGCACGGCGACACCGAGCCGGGAGAAGAACAGGTCGTCCCGCACCGTGTCGAGGATCGCCAGGACCAGGATCAGCAGGGTCGCCTCGATGCCCATGACCAGCCGGTGGAACTTCAGCGCACCGGCGGCCTTGCGGGCCAGTGCCATGCCGGAGGTACGCGGTTCGGACGCCGTCTCCTTGACCGGAGGCATGCCCTGCTGGTGACGGGCGACGCCGACGAGGTCGGTCTCCGACTTGATCATGATGGCACCGAGGGCGGCGAGGGTACCGAGGAAGGCCCACAGCCAGTCGATCCGCCCCGAACCCCAGATGTCGGAGGCGCGCAGCCCGAAGCCGACCAGGACCGCCGCGTCCAGCACATAGGCCGCGACACGGTCCACATAGACGCCGACCATCGAGTACTGCTTCTTCCAGCGCGCGATCTCGCCGTCGACGCAGTCGAGCAGCAGATAGAGCTGGGCCATCACCACGCCGAGCACGGCACCCCAGATGCCGGGCACCAGGAGTGCCGGGGCGGCGAGGGCGGCGGCGAGGGTCATCACGTAGGTCACCTGGTTGGGCGTGATCCGCGTGTTCACCAGGTGCCGGTCGACGCGCAGGGAGACCTCGCGCATGTAGAAGCGGCCTCCCCAGTGCTCGCCGCTCCGCCGGTCCTTGACGCCCGGAGGGTGCACGACCGGGCGGAGTTCAGCTACCGATGGCTTTTGCATAGTCGGCGTAAGCGTCCTTGATCTGGTCTGCGGACAGGTTGAGGTGCTCCAGGATCGTGAAGCGTCCCGGGCGGGTCTGCGGTGCGTAGACGACGGCCTGGACGAACTCGTCCACGCTGAAGCCGATCTCCGCGGGCAGTACGGGCAGGCCGTGCCGGCGCAGTACGTCGGCGAAGAGGCCCGACTGTTCCGTGGCCCCGCGCAGATGCATCGCGAAGGCCGCGCCCAGGCCGCATTGCTCGCCGTGGCTGGCCGCGCGCTGGGGGAAGAGGAGGTCGAAGGCGTGGCTGATCTCGTGGCAGGCGCCGGAAGCGGGGCGTGTGTCGCCGCTGATCGACATGGCGATACCCGTGAGGACGAGGCCTTCGGTGAGGACCGTGAGGAACTCGTCGTCGTCGACCGTGCCGGGGTGGCGCAGGACGGCTTCGCCGGCGGTACGGGCCATGGCGGCGGCCAGTCCGTCGACCGCCTCGCCGGTGATCTCCCGCGAGAGCTCCCAGTCGGCGATCGACGAGATGTTGGAGATCGCGTCACCGATACCGGAGCGGATGAAACGGGCCGGCGCCTCACGGATCACGTCGAGATCGACGACCATCGCGATGGGCATGGGGACCCCGTAGGAGCCGCGCCCGTTGTCGTTGTCCAGGGTGGACACCGGCGAGCAGAGGCCGTCGTGCGACAGATTCGTCGCGACGGCCACCATCGGCAGGCCCACCCGGGCGGCCGCGTATTTCGCCACGTCGATGATCTTGCCGCCGCCGAGGCCGACCACGGCGTCGTACCGCTTGCCCTTGATGTCGTCGGCGAGCTTCACGGCCGCGTCGATCGTGCCGCCCGCCACCGAGTACCAGTCGGCGCCCGGCAGGACCGGCGAGAGCCTCTCGCGCAGGGCCTGGCCTGAGCCGGCGCTGATCGCGAAGGCCAGCTTGCCGGAGGCGGAGATGCGCTGGTCGGCCAGGAGGCCGGCCAGGTCGTCCAGGGCGCCGCGGGTGATGTCGACGACGACCGGGGACGGGATGAGACGGGTCAGTACAGGCACGCGATCTCACGGCCCTTCGCGAGGTCTTCGTGGTTGTCGATCTCGACCCACTTGAGGTCGCCGATGGGGGCCACGTCGATCCGGAAGCCGCGGTTGACCAGCTCCTGGTAGCCGTCCTCGTAGTAGAGGTCGGGGTCCCGCTCGAAGGTGGTCTTCAGGGCGTCGGCGAGCTCCTCGGCGGCCTCGGGCTCGATGAGGGTGACGCCGATGTACTCGCCGGTGGCGGTGGCCGGGTCCATCAGCTTGGTGATGCGCCGGACGCCCTCCTCACCGTCGGTGATGACCTTCATCTCCTCGTCGGCGAGGTGCTTCACCGTGTCGAGGGCGAGGATGATCTTCTGGCCCTGGCCGCGGGCGGCGAGCAGGGTCTGCTCGACGGAGACCGGGTGGACGGTGTCGCCGTTGGCGAGGATGACGCCCTGCTTCAAGACCTCACGTGCGCACCAGAGGGAGTAGGCGTTGTTCCACTCCTCGGCCTTGTCGTTGTCGATGAGGGTCAGCGTGACGCCGTACTTCTCCTCGAACTCCGCCTTGCGGGCGTATACGGCTTCCTTGCGGTAGCCGACGACGATCGCGACCTCGGTGAGTCCGACCTCGGCGAAGTTGCCCAGGGTCAGGTCGAGCACCGTCGTCTCGCCGTCGACGGGGACCAGCGCCTTGGGGAGCGTGTCGGTGTAGGGGCGCAGACGCCTTCCGGCGCCGGCCGCCAGTACGAGGCCGATCATGCTGCTTCTCCTTCGTCATGTACGGCGGGCGCACCGCGTTTGTGGGCGGTCACCCAGAAGTGGATGCTCTCCGCGAGCACCACAAGAGCCACGACCACGGCGAACACCGTGAGCGCGAGCGTGAAGTCTGTGTTGTCTGTCGCCAGTGCGGCGGCGAGTACGGCCACCAGCAGGATCCGGCCCTCCTGGCCGCCGACCGTGCGCACGAGCCACTGAGGGGGCGCACCGGTGCCGCCCTTGATGCGGTAGACCGTGTCGTAATGATGGTAGGCGACCGCGGCCACCAGGCCGAAAGCCGCGGGCAGGGCTCCGTCGATGCCGGAGCGGGCCGCGAGGGCCAGGACAGTGATGTATTCCGCCGCCCGGAAGACCGGGGGGACGAGCCAGTCGAGCGCACCCTTGAGGTTCCGCGCCACGGCTATCCCGGAGAGGACTGCGTAGAAGACCGCGGCGACGATCATCTGGGTGCTGCCGAAGGGCTGGGTGAGCGCGGCGCTGATCAGTGCCACTGCTCCGACCACGGCGACGACGGGGGCGGCGAAAGCGCCCTGGATCCGGGGTGCGTGGGCCGCCACGAGCTGGGCGATCGGGCCGCTGTCGGCGAGGTCGGCCAGGGCCTGGGCGGCGCGGTCGGTGCGGGTGGCCCGACGGGTGAGCGAGCGCAGGACGCGTCCCGCGGTGGTGTAGCAGGCGGCCAGGGCGCAGCCGACCAGCAGGGCGTAGAAGACGATCCGCGGGGTGGTGACCGCGGTCAGTACCGCGATCATTGCCCACCGCTCGCCGATCGGCAGGACTATCATCCGGCGCACCCAGACCGTCCAGCCGACGCTGTCGAGCTTGTCGGAGAGGGCGGCGGTGGGGCTGGCCAGCGACAATTTACCGAGCGCGGTGGCGTCGTGGTTCGCCTCGTTGAAGGAGAAGTCCACGACGTGCCGGCAGGTCTGCAGGACCATCGCGCCGAGCGCGAGCGCCCATACGTCGTCGCCGGAGCGGGCCGCGCCGAGCGCGAGCCCCGCGTAATAGGCGTACTCCTTGGCCCGGTCGAAGGTGGCGTCCAGCCAGGCGCCGAGCGTCGAGTACTGCAGCGAGTAGCGGGCGAGCTGCCCGTCCGTGCAGTCCAGGACGAAGGAGAAGAGCAGCAGGAGCCCTGCGGCGATGTAGCCGCCGCGGGTGCCGGTCGCCGCGCAGCCGGCCGCGATCAGCGCGGTGATCAGCGAGGCGGTGGTGACCTGGTTCGGGGTGAGGCCCCGGCGGGCGCACCAGCGCGCGATGTATCGGGAGTACGGGCTGATGCAGTACGTGGTGAAGAACCCGTCCCGGGCCTTCACCGCGCTGCGCAGCCGTACGGCTTCGTCGTCGACGGCTGCGACGGCGGCCCGCGCCTCGTGCCGGGACTGCGGGTCGCCGGGGACAGCGGCGACGAGCGAGCCCAGTTCGGGCCGCTGCACGGGGACGCCTTCGGCGTCGAGGGCCAGGGCGAGGACGTCGGGGAGGGCGGCGGTGTCCTGGCCTGCCGCCGTACGGCCCTGGACCGGCGCCGATGACACGGGGGCGTCCGCCGAGGCCAGAGCCCTCGTCAGCGCCGCGCGCGCCTCGGGCTTGGCCGTGAGGGCGCCGGGAACCGCTGCCACCGGGAAGCGGGGATCGGTGAGGGCCAGGCGCAGGGCGTGCAGATGTCCCACGAAGCGCGGGTCGACGACGGCGACCCGCTCACCCGTGGGCGCTGCCGCGAGAAGCGCGGCCGCGTCCTGGTCGCCGGAGGCGGTACGGACGTCGAAACCCAGCGACCGCAGATCGCCTTCGAGCGGCGACCCGGGTACCGGAGCACCGGTGAGGATTGCGGTCGACAGACGGACTCACTCCTTGGAAAGGACATGGCTGGTGGCCTGCGCCTTGGCCCACAGGGGACCGGGCGGCATGTCGGCAGAGGCTATCGGATGAACTCAAGCGGAAGTTCATCGCCTGTTTACGCCCTGCTTGGGCCGGGCAACCCTGTCGGTTGCCCATGACGATCATCGTCGATCAAGGGCTTACCCCACAAACCGCAGCCGCACAGGGCCTAGGGTGACGGGCATGACGTGGCTGATCACAGGTGGTGCGGGGTACATCGGGGCGCATGTGGCGCGAGCAATGCTGGAGGCCGGTGAGCAGGTCGTTGTCCTGGACGATCTCTCCAGCGGTGTGCCCGAGCGGCTTCCCGCGGGGACGGAACTGGTCCGCGGTTCGGTCCTCGACCGAGAGGTGCTCGACCGTACGCTCGCCGGTCACGGCATCACGGGTGTGGTGCATCTCGCGGGCAAGAAGCAGGTCGGGGAGTCCGTGCAGCGGCCACTGCACTACTACCGGGAGAATGTGTACGGCCTGACCGTGCTCCTCGAAGCCGTCGCTGCCGCCGGGGTGGAGCGGTTCCTCTTCTCGTCGTCGGCCGCCGTCTACGGAGTGCCCGACGTCGAGCTGATCACCGAGTCGACCCCCTGTGCACCGATCAGTCCGTACGGGGAGACCAAGCTCGCCGGAGAGTGGCTGGTCCGGGCGGCCGGCCGGGCCCATGGGATCTCCACCGCCTGTCTGCGCTATTTCAATGTGGCGGGCGCCGGACGTCCCGAGCTGGCCGACACCGGGGTCTTCAACGTCGTCCCGATGTTCTTCGACCGGCTCACCCGCGGTGAGGCCCCGCGGATCTTCGGGGACGACTACCCGACCCCCGACGGCACCTGCATCCGTGACTACATCCATGTCTCGGACCTCGCCGACGCCCATCTGGCCGTGGCCCGCAAGCTCACCGGCCAGACGGAGAACGGGGACCTGACGGTGAACATCGGCCGGGGCGAGGGCGTCTCGGTGCGTGAGCTCGCCGATCTGGTGGCCGATGTGACCGGGGACAAGACACCGGTGCAGGTCGAGCCGCGCCGCCCCGGGGACGCGGCGAAGGCCGTCTCGTCGGCGGATCTGATCTCCAAGGAGCTGAGCTGGACGGCCACGCGCTCGATGCGCGACATGGTCGAATCCGCTTGGGAGGGCTGGTGCCACCATCACCCCGAGGCGCTCCGAAGCTGATCGCTCCGACGCTCTGACCTGCAGTCATTTCCGCAGGTCAGAGCAGATGACAACGGTGTTCGATCCCGTGTTGCCGGATACCCCCCGCCCGTAGTTCACTGGGCTCACGGACCGATCCACCGCAGCGGAAGGCGGCCTGCATGGGGGCTGGGCACGACCACGGGCATACGCACCAGGGGGCTCCGCCGACCGGTACCGCGGCCGCCGCCTACAAGGGGCGGCTGCGGATCGCGCTCTGCATCACCCTGACCGTGATGGTCGTCGAGATCGTCGGCGGTCTGATCGCCGATTCACTGGCCCTGATCGCCGACGCCACCCATATGGCGACGGACGCGCTGGGACTCGCGATGGCACTCCTGGCGATCCATTTCGCCAACCGCCCGCCGACCGGGAACCGCACCTTCGGTTACGCACGGGCCGAGATCCTCGCCGCCCTGGCGAACTGTCTGCTGCTGCTCGGCGTCGGCGGTTACGTCCTCTACGAGGCCGTCCAGCGGTTCGTCACGCCGGCCGATACCCGGGGCGGTCCGACGATCGTCTTCGGTCTGATCGGTCTGATCGCGAACATGATCTCCCTCTCCCTTCTCGTACGCGGCCAGAAGGACAGCATCAATGTCCGCGGCGCGTATCTGGAGGTCCTCGCCGACGCACTCGGCTCGGTCGCCGTCCTCGTCTCGGCCGGAATCATCCTGGCCACCGGGTGGCAGGCCGCCGACCCCATCGCCTCGATCGTGATCGGCCTGATGATCGTCCCGCGCACGGTGAAGCTGCTGCGGGAGACGCTCAATGTGCTCCTGGAGGCCGCCCCCAAGGGGGTCGACATGGCGGAGGTCCGGGCCCATCTGCTCGCGCTGCCCGGCGTGGACGACGTACACGATCTGCATGCCTGGACCATCACCTCGGGGATGCCGGTCCTCTCCGCGCATGTGGTGGTCAGTCCGGGGGTCCTGGACTCGCTGGGGAACGAGAAGATGCTCCACGCCCTGCAGGACTGCCTCGGTGACCACTTCGATGTCGAGCACTGCACTTTTCAGCTGGAACCCGGTGGTCACGCGGAGCACGAGGCCGGGTTCTGCCACTGACGGAAACGATGAGTACCGGTTGTTAACACGGTCTGCAGCTATGAGCCCCGCATTTGGGGTATCCCCTCTCTGACAGCGAGGAGGCAGCCATGCGCCAGGTGAGGATCCACAAGCCCGTGGGGAAGCGAGAGGTCCTCCGGCCGGAGCGCGAGCCGGAGGAGAGCCCGGGCGAACGGCCCGAGGTGCGCAGCGATATCCGGCGGACGTGGTGGCCCGCCGAGTGCTAACCTCCGGGCGGTCTTCGACGTGAAGAAGGAGCTGAGGTTGATGACGGTCACCGAGATCACTGCGGTGCGCAGTGCCCGACCCTGCCTCAGCCATCTCTCACCCAAGGATTCCCACGTTGTCCGAGAACGACATCAACAACATCACCGACGTCACTGACGCTTTTTTCTCCCTGCACCACGGACTCCCCCGTCAGGGCCCCGGCTCCGACGGGACGACCCGCGCCCTCCTCGCCCTCACGGGTCGGCTGCCCAAGCGTCCGCGCGTGCTCGATCTGGGCTGCGGCCCCGGCCGGTCCGCCCTGCTGCTCGCCGCCGAGACCGGCGCCGAGGTCACCGCGGTCGACACCCATCAGCCGTTCCTCGACGAGCTGCGGCAGTCCGCCGCGGCCCGCGGGCTCGGCGGATCGGTCCGTACGGTCAACGGGAGCATGAGTGAACTCCCTTACGCCGACGGGTCGTTCGACCTCGTCTGGGCCGAGAGTTCCGCGTACATCATCGGTTTCGACACCGCGCTGAGCAGCTGGAAGCGGCTGCTGGCGCCCGGCGGTGCGCTCGTCCTCACCGAGTGCGTGTGGACCACCGACGCCCCGTCCGCCGAGTGCCGCGCCTTCTGGGACGCGGCCGAGTGCCCGTTGCGTACGGCGGAGGCGAACGCAACGGCGGCCGTCGCCGGCGGGTACGACGTCCTCGGTACGTACGTCCAGCCCGAGAGCGACTGGGACGAGTACTACATCCCGCTCGCCCGGCGGCTTGACGCGACCGAACCGGACGGTCCCGCGATGGCACAGGCCCTCGCGGGCACCCGCGAGGAGCTGGCCATGCGCCGTGCACACGGTGCGGAGTACGGTTATGCGGGCTTCGCACTGAGGCCGGTCTCATTCGGCGTCTGATGGTCTGTCACTGCCCCCGTCGCATGGCGCGTCGGGGGCAGTGCCATTTGTGCGGCAGACTGAAGAGCAGATGAGGCGGCCCGGAGCGAAGGACGGTTATGACGGACGGCGCAGCAGAAGCGATCATGCTGGAACTGGTCGATGAGACCGGCCAGACCATCGGGACCGCGGAGAAGCTTTCCGCGCATCAGGCGCCAGGTCGGCTGCACCGCGCGTTCTCCGTTTTCCTTTTCGACGATTCGGGACGGCTGCTGATCCAGCAGCGCGCGCTCGGCAAATACCACTCCCCCGGCGTGTGGTCGAACACCTGCTGCGGACACCCGTACCCGGGTGAGTCGCCGTTCGCCGCGGCCGCCCGCCGTACGTACGAGGAGCTGGGTGTCTCGCCCACGCTGCTCGCGGAGGCGGGCACGGTCCGCTACAACCACCCGGACCCCGCCTCGGGCCTGGTGGAGCAGGAGTTCAACCATCTCTTCGTCGGGCTGGTGCAGGCGGCCGTGGAACCGGACCCCGAGGAGGTCGGCGCCACCGCGTTCGTCACCGCGGGGGAACTGGCCGAGCGGCACGCCGCGGCCCCGTTCTCCGCCTGGTTCATGACGGTGCTCGATGCCGCACGGCCCGCGGTCAAGGAGCTCACAGGGGAGACCGGGGGCTGGTGACACCCGGGGGCGCGAGCGGCAGTGCGGCCCACACGACCTTGCCGCCGCTCGCGGTCTGCTCCACGTCGCACTCCCCGCCGGCCTCGACGGTGATTTCCCGTACGAGCAGAAGGCCGCGGCCTCCGGTGGTGGCGTAGTCCCGCTCCAGGGCCTTGGGCCGGTAGGGGTGGTTGTCCTCGACGGACACGCGGATCCACTCGGCGCCGATGGCCACCTCGACGGCGACCTCCGGGGAGAGCAGGGCCGCGTGCCGTACCGCGTTGGTCACCAGCTCGGAGACGATCAGCAACAGGCCCTGCACGGTGTCGTCGTGGACGGGCACGCCCTGACGGTTGAGCAGATCCCGTACCGCGTGCCGGGCCTGTGGGACGGAGACATCGACCGCGGGAGCGGTGAACCGCCAGACGCCTTCGTACGGGAGGGGCTGGACCGGTGCCGGTTCCGGCGGGCCGATGCTCCCGCGGCTCTCCATATTCCGGCTCCCACTGTCGCGCTCGATTGTGACCACACACCGAGTGTTGGGAATGGGATGGTCCGTACCGGGCCACTGAACAGAAGTCAGCGCCTATCGACGGAATATGACCGAGTACGTAACTCGACGTCAGCTCTTCGACTGATCCTGATCTTCTTCTTGCGTGGATGAAACCGTACTTTCCCGTTCGGTTGCCATCTGGTCCGAGACCAAGGTCACGATCCGCCTGCCGCCAACTCCGATCGCAATCAGTCCGAGTCCGTCGAAGAGCAGCGCGAGAGAGAAGAAACAGCCCAGGACGTACATGCTGCTGTGCGGCCAGTCGAAGAGCACCAGCACACCCAGGAGTACGCCGAAAGCGCCCTGCAGCAGGGTCCAGCCGAACTGCGGGCCCCGGACGACCACACTGCCCACGAGCCGGAAGGCACCACCGGTCAGGAAGAGCAGGGCGGCGAACATGGTGAACGTCTCGGCGGTGCCCTCGGGATGGCGGATGACGACGATGCCCGCGGCGAGGTTCAGCGAGGCGACGATGACGCCGAGCCAGAAGAAGTTCGAGTCGCGGGACTGGATCGACTGCAGCAGGCCGACGATCCCGCCGATGAGCAGCAGCCAACCGAAGAGGAGCATCGAGGTGAGGGTCGCGACGCCGGTGTAGACCAGGCCGAGGAGTCCGGAGAGGACCAGGATCACGCCGAGGAACGCGAGCCAGCCGAAGCTGCGGCTCAGTTTCCGGCCCTCACGGGCGGCTTTCGGCGGCAGGGACGGAGTGGGGGTGGGAGCGGGGTCGGCCATGAGCGACTCCTTGTCGTGTTCGCTTCGCGGCCCCCTTGTTGATCATAGGTTCGCAGTGCCCGGATAGCATCCGGCGCATGGAGCCGCAGCTGGAGCACACCGTCACCGACGGCATTGCCACCATCGTCATCAGTCACCCGGCCAAGCGCAATGCCATGACCGCGGCCATGTGGGAGGCGCTGCCCGTCCTGCTGGAAGATCTCGCGGGCGATACGGCCGTACGGGCGCTGGTGCTGACCGGGGCCGGGGACACCTTCTGCGCGGGCGCGGACATCTCGACGCTGCGGGAGCCCGGGGAGCGGCCGCAGGGTCTTGCCGTACGCGCCGAGAACGCCCTCGCGGCCTTTCCGAAGCCGACGCTGGCCGCCGTGCGCGGGTACTGCGTGGGCGGAGGGTGCCAGCTGGCCGTCGCCTGCGATCTGCGGTTCGCGGAGGAGGGCGCGTCCTTCGGGGTGACGCCGTCGAAGCTCGGGATCGTCTATCCGGCGTCGTCCACGCAGCGGCTGGCCGCTCTGGTGGGGCCTGCCGCGGCCAAGTACCTGCTGTTCTCGGGCGAGCTCATCGGCACCGAGCGGGCGCTGCGGACCGGTCTTGCCGACGAGGTGCTGCCCGCGGGCGAACTGGACAAGCGGGTGGCCGAGTTCGCCCGGGTGCTCGTCTCGCGGTCGCAGCTGACGCAGGCCGCGGCGAAGGAGTTCACGGCGGGGCGTGACGACCGGGCGGTGTACTGGAGCGAGCAGGCGCGCGGCAGCGGCGACACCGCGGAGGGGGTCGCCGCCTTCCTGGAGCGGCGGGAACCGCGCTTCACCTGGGCCTCGGGAGCCTCCGGAGTTACCGGAGTTACCGGAGGATGAAGCGGTTGTTGGTGCGGAACTCCTCGACGAGGTGGGCCGGGGCCTTCTGGGGCGAACCCGCGTCGTAGGGCGGCTGGGGGTCGTACTCGGTCAGCAGCTGGACGGCCTGGGCGTGTTCGTCACCGGCGACCTTGCCGACCAGGGTCAGGCCCATGTCGATGCCCGCGGAGACTCCCGCCGCGGTGATGACCTTGCCATCGATGACGACGCGTTCGCCGGTCGCCTCGGCTCCGAACGCGGCGAGGCCGCCGAGCGCGAGCCAGTGCGAGGTGGCCCGGCGGCCCTTGAGCAGGCCTGCGGCGGCCAGCAGGAGCGAGCCGGAGCAGACGGAGGTCGTCCAGGTGCTGCTGGCGTCGGCCGTGCGCAGCCAGGACAGGAGCGTCTCGTTGTCCATCTGGCCGGACTGTCCTGGGCCGCCGGGGACGACGATGATGTCGGGCCGCCGGACCTCGTCGAGGGTCTTGTCCGCGACCAGGGCGAGGCTGCCGGTGTCGTTGCGTACCGGGCCCCTCTGCTCGGCCACGAAGACCGTCTCGGCGCCGGGGGTGCGGCAGAGCATCTCGTACGGACCGACGGCATCGAGGGCGGTGAAGCGGTCGTAGAGGACGATGGCGATCTGCATGGTGCTGGTCTCCTTCAGCTGGCGGGTACGTGGAAACGGCGGCGGTACTCGGCGGGTCCGGTGCCCAGGGTCTTGATGAAGGCGCGGCGCATGGCTTCCGGGGTGCCGTAGCCGCAGGTGCGGGAGATCTCGGTGAGCCCCTGGGTGGTGTCCTCGATCAGCCGGCGGGCGGCTTCGATGCGTACGCGCTCGACATAGCGGCCCGGGGTCGTCCCGGTCTCGGACTGGAAGGCGCGGGCGAAGTGGCGCGGCGAGAGACGGGCCCGGTCCGCGAGGACGTCGACCGACAGGTCGTCGTCGGGGTGCTCGGTGATCCACTGCTGGACCTCCCGCAGCGGTTCGCGGTGAGCGGTCTGGGCGGCGAGCTGGGCGCTGAACTGGGCCTGGTTTCCCGGCCGCCGGAGAAAGACCACGAGGTGGCGGGCGATGGTGAGAGCCGCGTCCCTGCCCAGGTCCTCCTCGACCAGCGCGAGCGCCAGGTCGATGCCCGCGGTGACTCCGGCGGAGGTGGCGATCTTCCCGTCGCGTACGAAGATCGGATCGGGGTCGACCCGGACAGCCGGGTACTTCCGGGCGAGCAGCTCGCAGGTCGCCCAGTGGGTGGTCGCGCGGTGGCCGTCGAGGAGGCCCGCCTCGGCGAGGAGCAGGGCGCCGGTGCAGACGGAGACGATGCGCTCCGCGTGCGGGGCGTTCTCCCGCAGCCACTCGATCAGGCGCGGGTCGGGGGCGCGGGTGCCGCTGCCGCCGGGGACGATCAGGGTGTGGGGCGTGGCGGCGTCGGCCAGGCGTCCGTCGGGGACGAGGGTGAGGCCGCTCGACGTACGGACGGGAGCGCCGTCGACGGAGGCGGTGCGGAGGGGGTACGCATCGCCGCCGATCCTGCCCGCGCCGGCGAAGACCTCCACCGGGCCGGTCACATCGAGGCTCTGCAGGTCGTCGAAGAGGACGACGAGCACGGGTCGCTGCTGCGTCATGGGTTCCATCGTTGGCGATGGCAGGGAAGGCCGCAATGACGAATAACCCACCCTTTCTGCCATTGCGGCCCGGGGGTTCTCTCCGTACCGACCAGTCGGTAACATTCTGGTCATGACTTCGCTCCCGCCGCGTGCCGGCCGTCGCTGCCACAACGCCGTCAATCCGCTCCACTCGACGGTCTACTTCTCGCCCGACCTGGCGAAGGAGCTGGCCGGGGTGGGGATCGCCGATCCGAACGCCGCCTACTTCGCCTCGCGCGGGGCGGCGATGGGGGCCGTGGGGGCCGGAACGATCACCGCCACGTTCTACAACTTCAACCATGAGCTCGTCGCCCGCCATGTACCCGGGGTGTGGCAGTCCGCCACGCCCGACGAGGTGCTCCAGGCGCGGCTGCGGGCGGTCGACTCCACCCTGCGACGGCTGCTCGGCGAGGACGCCGTCGGCTCGCCGGAGATGGTGGAGGCGGCCGGTCTCGCGCTGCGCGCCACCGAGGCCTGCACCCGGCACTCCCGGCCGCTGTACGCCGCCCATGCGGACCTCCCGGTGCCCACCGAGCCGCATCTCGCGTACTGGCACGCGGCGACGCTGCTGCGCGAGCACCGCGGGGACGCACATCTGACGGCGCTCCTGGCCGCCGGCCTCGACCCGCTGGAGGCGCTGGTCAGCCACACCGCGACCGGCAAGGGCACGGCGCTCCGCTGGGTTCTGGCCACCCGCGGCTGGACACGGACCGAGTGGGACGCGGCCGTGGAGCGGCTGCGTACGCGCGGACTGCTGGACGCCGACGGCAAGTTGACGGAGGCGGGGACACAGCTGCGCCGGGACCTGGAGACGGAGACCGACCGGCTGGACGCGGCGCCGTACGAGCACCTGGGCGCGGAGGGTGTCGCGCGGCTCACGGAACTGGCAGGCGGGTTCCTGATGACCGCGTTCGCCGCCGGGGCCTTCCCCGGAGATCTGATCGGCTGACCCGCAGGGCGTGATCACGGTCTGTCGGTGCCGCCTGCCACAATGCTGATTCAGGCTCAGCGAGAAGGCGGTACCGGATCGTGACCACGACCACCCCAGGATCCATCGAAGGCAGGATCGCGGACGAACTCGGCGTTCGCGAGCGACAGGTCAGGGCCGCGGTCGAGCTGCTCGACGGCGGTTCGACCGTGCCGTTCATCGCGCGCTACCGCAAGGAAGCGACCGAGATGCTCGACGATGCGCAACTGCGCACGCTCGAGGAGCGGCTGCGCTATCTCCGTGAGCTGGAGGAACGCCGGGCGACGATCCTCGATTCGGTACGGGAGCAGGGCAAGCTGGACGACGCCCTGGAGGCGCAGATCCGGGGCGCGGAGACCAAGGCGCGGCTCGAGGACATCTATCTGCCGTTCAAGCCGAAGCGGCGGACGAAGGCGCAGATCGCGCGCGAGGCGGGCCTGGAGCCGCTGGCCGAGGGCCTGCTCGCGGATCCGTCCGTGGACCCGCTCACGGCCGCCGCGGCGTTCGTCGATGCCGACCGGGGTGTCGCGGACGCGGCCGCCGCGCTGGACGGCGCTCGCTCCATCCTCACCGAGCGGTTCGGTGAGGACGCCGACCTCATCGGCGAGCTGCGCGAACGCATGTGGACGCGCGGGCGGCTGGCGGCGAAGGTGCGCTCGGGCAAGGAGGAGGCGGGCGCGAAATTCGCCGACTACTTCGACTTCACCGAGCCCTTCACCGCGCTTCCCTCGCACCGGGTGCTGGCCATGCTGCGGGGCGAGAAGGAGGACGTGCTCGATCTGGTCCTCGAGCCGGAGGAGCCTTCGGAGACGCCGGGGCCTTCGGCGTACGAGCGGATGATCTCGCGGCAGTTCGGGGTCGCGGACCGCGGGCGCCCCGGGGACAAGTGGCTGGGCGACACGGTCCGCTGGGCCTGGCGGACCCGGATTCTCGTGCATCTGGGGATCGACCTCCGGCTGCGGCTCCGTACCGCCGCCGAGGACGAGGCGGTGCGGGTCTTCGCCTCCAATCTGCGTGATCTGCTGCTGGCCGCACCCGCCGGGACGCGGGCGACGCTGGGGCTCGACCCCGGGTTCCGTACGGGCGTCAAGGTCGCCGTGGTGGACTCGACCGGGAAGGTCGTCGCCACGGACGTCATCCATCCGCATGTGCCCGCGAACCGGTGGGACGAGTCGCTGGCCAAGCTGGAGCGGCTCGCCAAGGAGCACTCGGTCGATCTGATCGCCATCGGGAACGGGACCGCCTCGCGCGAGACCGACAAGCTCGCCGGTGAACTGTGCGAGAAGCACCCCGAGTTGAAGCTGACGAAGGTGATGGTGTCGGAGGCCGGGGCGTCTGTTTATTCGGCTTCCGCCTTTGCTTCGCAGGAGCTTCCGGACATGGACGTGTCGCTGCGCGGGGCCGTCTCCATCGCGCGGCGGCTGCAGGATCCGCTGGCCGAGCTCGTGAAGATCGATCCGAAGTCGATCGGGGTCGGTCAGTACCAGCACGATCTGTCGGAAGTGAAGCTGTCGCGGTCGCTGGACACGGTCGTCGAGGACTGTGTGAACGGTGTGGGTGTCGACGTCAACACCGCTTCCGCGCCGCTGCTCTCGCGGGTGTCGGGGATCAGCTCGGGGCTCGCCGAGAACATCGTGGCCCACCGCGATGCGAACGGTCCCTTCCAGTCGCGGAAGGGGCTCAAGAATGTGGCACGGCTGGGCCCGAAGGCGTACGAGCAGTGCGCGGGCTTCCTGCGGATCCGGGGCGGGGACGACCCGCTGGACGCGTCGAGTGTGCACCCGGAGGCATATCCGGTCGTACGGACGATGGTGAAGGCCGCGGGGAACGACGTCGGGTCGCTGATCGGCAACACGGAGGCGCTGCGGTCGTTGCGGGCCGAGGATTTCGTGAACGACGTGTTCGGGCTGCCGACCGTCACCGACATCCTGCGGGAGCTGGAGAAGCCGGGGCGCGACCCGCGGCCGGCGTTCAAGACGGCGACCTTCAAGGAGGGCGTCGAGAAGCTCGGGGATCTCGCCGCCGGGATGATTCTTGAGGGGGTTGTCACCAATGTGGCGGCCTTCGGGGCGTTCGTGGACATCGGCGTGCATCAGGACGGGCTGGTGCATGTGTCGGCGCTGTCGAAGACGTTCGTGAAGGACCCGCGGGATGTCGTCAAGCCGGGTGACGTCGTGCGGGTGAAGGTGATGGACGTCGACATCCCGCGGAAGCGGATCTCGTTGACGCTTCGGCTGGACGACGAGGCGCAGGGCGGGGGCGGGGCGGCGGGTGCTGGCTCACCTGGCTCACCTGGTGCTTCTGGTGCTTCTGGTGCTCAGCGCAGGGAACGCGGTCAGGGTGGGCGTCCGCCGCAACAGCGGCAGGGACAAGGGCAGGGGCAGGC
>NZ_JAFLRJ010000006.1 GCF_017315755.1 Streptomyces beijiangensis | reverse complement strand
GGGCGGGACTGGGGCGTGGCTCCGCGCAGCGGCGACCCCGGCCAGCCGCTACTCCGCCTCGGCGATCAGCGCTGTGGCCGTCCGGCGGAAGCCCAGCCGTGCGTACAGCCGTGCGACATCCTCGTTGTCCGCCGACAGGAACACCGTCTCCACGCCCCGCCCCCGCGCATCCGCGACCAGCGCCGCCGTGACCGCCAGTCCAAGCCCCCTCCGCCGCGCCGACGGAAGCGTGCCGACCGCCGCGACCTCCGTGACCCCGTCCAGCGGGTTGTGCAGGCCCGAGCAGAGCACCGTGCCCTCCGCCACCGCCCCCGCGAGCACCGTGCGGCCCGCGAGGATGCGGGCCGCGACGCTCTCCGCGTGGCCGTCGCCCAGGCGGGCCTCGATCTCCTTGGCCAGTTCCGCGGGGCCTGCCTCGCCCACCGCCGTGCCGGGGGCCGCGAAGGCCACGTGCGGGACGGCCAGCGCGGCTGAGAGGAGGGGGTCGTCGGCGGCGAGGACACGGACCGACGGGTGCGGCGCAGGGGCGGGCGCCCCGGGGTCAAGGACCATCAGGGGGTGGTCGTGGACCCGTATCCCGGACGCCTCGACCGCCGTACGCAGCGCCGGAGTCGTCTCCGCCACCCATTCGAAGGCCTCGGGCACGCCGAGTTCGCGCTGGCGCGCCCTGACCCGGTCCACGTCCTCCGCGGTCGCCGCGGGCCCTGACCAGCCGCGCGTCGGGCGCGCGTAGAACGGCCAGCCCGCTCCTTCCCGTACGAAAAGGGTCAGCGGGCCGAAGTCCTCGGTCCTGGCACCGGGCCGGGGCACACCGTCGTAGTACTGCTCAAGGGCGTCAAAGGTGGTCATGCCGTGCAGTCAAGCCGATTTCCGCAGCTCAGGCACCCTCTTTTAGGACCCGGGCGATCAGCTCGCGCACTGGTTCGGCAACGCCGCCGACCACGTGAGCGCCGATACCCCACTTACCTGACCGACGCCCAGTGGGCCGGAGTCCTATCAGGTTCGCACCCGACAGGGCAGCGACCGTGATCCTGCCGCGCCTGCGCGCGAAGTACTTCCGCCTGAAGCTGCTGTGGGCCGCCGCCACTGCTCGACGGTCCAGGCCGGCCGGTGACACCGGTCATGCGGGCATCATCTTCCCTTTCCGCGCTGCTGCTCGGCTGCGGCGTAGACCGAGCGGCTCAGGGTGACGGTGATCTGCCCCGGGACGACGGTGCCCCGCGAGGGGTAGAAGTCGCGGAGGGCCCCCGCCGGGGTGACCGTGAACGGCACCCAGTCCTGGACCTCGATCGTCCGACCGTGAATGCCTTCGACCCGCATCGCCCAGCCTGAGCCGTCGCTCAGGGTGACCCGCAGCCAGGTCCCGTCGAGCGAGCCGTCCTGCGGCAGGTCCGTGTCGACCGTGATGGAGTTCGGCGAGCTGGTGACCGGCCCCAGAATCCCGCTGAAGGCGCTGGTGGTGCTGACGGCGTGCACGGTGAGGTCGGCGGGAGCGGCGGTGTGGTAGCCGGGCGCCTGCACGCTGCCCCCTCCGTAGGCGTACGCCCAACTGACCTTGCCCGTCGCCTTGTCGATACGCGCCATGGCCACATGGCCGCTGAAGGTGACGCCGTCCACGGTGCGCGGTGTGTTGTCGTCGCTGAGGTAGACCAGGTCGGTGAAGGTTCCGCCGTCGACGACCGCGGTGGTGGTCTGCGGGTCGCCGTCGGGTGCCGGCAGCCACTGCACCCCTTGCACCAGCGGCTGCTGGTCCTTGCGCCAGGTCTCGTAGACGGCGCCGTCCAGCGTGGTCTGGCTCGGGTCGACCGGGCGCAGCCGCTGGAAGTGCCAGCCGGGGTAGGCGTCCTTCTGGGCCGGGTCCTGGAGGGTGCGGCGGTTGGTCGGGATCTTGGAGAAGATCAGCTGGTCGCCGGACTGGCCGTTGAGGTAGGTGCGCACCGAGCTGCCGCTCTGCTGCCCGGTCCAGGTGAAGTTCATGTCCGTGCTGCCGTCGGCGGTCTGCGGGTCCTGCATCATGGTGCGGAAGTCGGGCAGTCCGACCGTGTTGCCGGTGGACGTCAGGTAGTCCTGGACGGTGCCGGTGTGCGCGGTCAGCGGGACCGAGGTGGTGAGGGTGTTGTCCTCCTGCTCCGACGCGCGGAGGAAGTCCTGGTGCGCCTGGCCGCCCTTGAGCGTGCTGAGGTCGACCGCGTAGGAGCGGTTGCCGGCGAGTTGCACCAGCATCACCAGGCGGCGCTTGATGGTGACGCCGTTCCCGGTCGGCCCCGGGTCGCTGGCCTCGACGAACTTCACCCGGCCGCCGGACGCGGTGCCGGGGTCGTAGCCGAGGATCGACGCCCCGGTGGACAGACCCAGCTGGTCGGCGTAGTTCGTGTTGTCCTTGGACCACACCCAGGGGACGTTGTGGGCGACGGCGTCCATCTGGAAGTACCGGTAGTCGGCGACGGTGTGGGCGTAGCCGACCGAGGGCAGGGCTTCGATGCCGGACCCCCAGAGCATCATCTCCAGGTCGGTCGCATGCTGGTGGCCTCCGCCGTAGGGCGGGCCCTGCTCGGTCTGCGGGGCGTTGAGGTGGATCTGGGTGGCGTCGGTGGTGTCCCCCTGCGTCAGGGCGTAGTGGCCGTAGCCGTACAGCTCGATGTTGTGCAGGTTCGCGGCCAGGATCGGGCTGTCGGCGGTATAGGCGGAGAGGTTGTTGGTCCCCACCCAGGTGTCGTTGAGCGGGACCAGCTGGCCGTTCGGCAGATGCATCGCGGAGTCGACCTTGTCGCCCTGGGCGATCTCCGGGTAGCGCAGGGCGCCCAGGTCGGAGTGGTCGAGGCTGAGCCCGAAGGTGCTGTCGGTGTAGCCGGCCGGATCGACGAAGTTGTCCTTGAGCATCTGGAAGGCGCCCTTGGCGAGGCTGGTGACCTGATCGTGGTACGAGACGGTGGCCTCCTGCCACAGGCCGTCCGCGTAGAAGGACTCGGCGCTGAACACATGGTCGAGGACGGGCAGGAACAGCCGGATCAGATCCGGGTCGTTGAGCACGCCGGCGACGCCGAAGACGTTCCTGATCCCGTACGGCTGCAGGTTGGTCCAGTCGTCGTGGTAGAGGTTGTACTCGTCGATCACGGCCTGCCGGAACCAGCCCTCGACCTCCGCCCTGACGTCGGTCCCCGTCTCGGAGGCCAGCGCGGCCCACTGGCCGGAGCTGTAGAGGACGTCGTACGCGTACACGTCGTCGATCGGGACGGTGATGGAGGGGCCGGAGAACCCGCTGTACACATACGGGACTGCCGAGTAGGCCCCGGCGAACTGACGCATGATCAGGATGGCGGCGCGGGCGTAGCTCTCGTCGTGGTTGCTCGCGTAGAGGTCGGCCAGCAGCCGGGCGTCGGCCTCCAGGACGGGGTGGACGGTCAGGTCGGTCCTGGTGGCCGCCGCGGTGCGGGCCGCCGCGGTCAGGTCGTCGTCGGACATCGCCAGCAGTGGCGCCACCGTCTGCAGCTTGGCGGCGTCGGACTGGTCGGCCACCGTGCTCCAGGCCGATGCGCCGAACATGTTCTGCGGGTTCTTGAGCGGGTGTTGCACCGCGGCGCTGGAGTACCGGCCGATCGTGTCGGTGACGGTGAGACCCTGCTCGACCGTGCCGGGGGAGAACCAGGCCGTCCCCGGTCCTGAGTAGGTGAGCTGGACGCGCAGTGCGTCGGTACCGGCCGGCGCCCGAAGGTAGGCGGCCGCGGCGGCGAAGCCGGGGCTGGAGGTGAAGGCAGCTGAGGTGTGGACGAGGTCCGCGCCGTTCTGCTGGATCGGCAGCCCGTTGTGCAGCGGCGTGACGGTGACGGTGGCCTTGGTTCCGCTGCCGCTGCCTGAGATCTTCACCGAACTGCGGGCCGCGTAGTCGGTTCCCGGGGTGGCGGGGAAGTCCTTCCACAGTGAGCCCTGGCTGCCGCTGGCGGCCTGGATCCGGAGGGTGGGGGCTCCGCCGACGGTGACGGCGGTGTCCTGGGCGAAGGCCGGCGCGACGGTGGTGAAGGCCCTGGCCTGCCAGCCGTCGACGTCCTCGCCGAGGTCGCGGGAGGTGTCCTGGGTCCCGGTGAGGTCGTCCAGGTACATGGTGCCGGTCGTGCCGGCGGTCCCGACCTGGAGGACTCGGACACTGCCGGTCTGGGTCCATGCCGAAGACGGGGTGATCGGCTGTCCTGAGGCCAGTTGGGTGCCGTCCAGCCAGGCGTTGAACGTCCCGGTGGTGTTGTTCACCACGGCCTCCACGTCGTACCAGCGGCCCGCGGCATAGGTGGCCGAACTGGCGACCCCGCCGACGGTCAGTCCGCCCGTCTTCGTGAAGCCCAACAGGTTCTGGTAGAGCGTCCCGCTGGCTCCCGGGCCGCTGAGCTCGAAGACATAGCGGGTGTGCGCGGTGTCGGTGAAGTACACCCGGGCTCTGAGCGTGAGGGTGCCGGTCCAGCTTCCGTAGCGGTAGAAGGAGTCGGTGGCCGCGGAGGCGGAGGTGAACTGGAGCCCCTGCCCCGACCCGTCCGGGTTGGCGGCGATGGCGATGGAGTCGGGGGCGGTGGCCGAGGTGCCGAAGCCGCCGAGCGAGCCGTTGTCGAAGGTCAGATTGAACAGGGAGGTCGCGGCATACGCCGACGGGAGGACGGGGCCGAGCAGGCTGAACATCAGGGCCGTGCTCACGGCAGCGACGGCGAGAGCTCCTCGGTTCATCGGTGACCTTTCCGCGCGGAAGGTGGCAATCCGGAGACCGGCGTCTCCGATTGATGCCGCACTCAACTCATCCAGGAGAGAAGGAATCAAGGAGTACTTCCGGCGCGGGCCGACTCCTCGCAGCGGTAACGCCTGGCAACTAACCGGACATTCAACTCGAAAACTTCGAATTCATCTGGCCCGCCGGCCTGTTCGTTGCCAATTCCTTCTTGAATACGTTGGTATCCGCTGTGTAAACCTTCCGTTCAACCCACCCGGCACCGGAAGGAATCCGACCATGAAGAGAAACCGGCACATTCGTGTCGTCGTCACCGCGTGTATCGCCGGCGCACTGGCCATGACGAGCGCCGCCTGCGGCAAGAGCTCGACCTCCGCCGGCAGCGACGGCGGGAAGGAGCTCACCTACTGGTCGATGTACAAGGAGGGGGAGCCGGCCCAGGTCGCGCTCAAGGCCTCGATCGGGGCGTTCACCAAGCAGACCGGGATCAAGGTCCATGTGCAGTGGCAGGGACGCGACGTCCTGACCAAGCTTCAGCCCACCCTCAACAGGAAGCCGGCCGCCGACCTGTTCGACCGCAACCTCGCCCCGGTCAAGTCGCTGATGGTGCCGGCCGGCACGGCGAGCGACCTCACCGACGTGCTCTCCACCCAGATACCCGGGGAGAACAAGACCATCGGCGACGTCCTCCCGGATTCGTACCGCTCGCTCGGCGAGGTGAACAAGAAGCTCGTCGTGCTGCCCTACAACGTCGTCGCGACCGGATTCTGGTACAACGCCGCCAAGTTCCCCACCCTGGCGGCCAGTCCCCCGAAGACCTGGGACGACCTGCAGAAGCTGCTCGACACCCAGAAGGCCGCAGGACACGCGCCGCTCGCCCTCGACGCGGACATCCCCGACTACAACGCCTACTGGTACACCAGCATGGTGGTCAGCCAGCTCGGGGTGAACTCCTTCCACAAGGCGGCCGGCGACAAGACCGGCGCGACCTGGGACCAGCCCGGATACCTGAAGGCCGCCCAGCAGATCCAGAAGCTCGCCTCGGGCGGGTACTTCGTCAGCGGCTACAAGGCCAGCAAGTTCCCCGCGATCCAGCAGAAGTGGGCGAACAACAAGGCCGACTTCGTCATCATGGGCTCCTGGCTGCCGGGCGAGGTCAAGACCTACGCCGCCGCCGGATTCAAGTACGCCAGCTTCCCGATCCCCGGCAACGGGACCACGGCCTCCCCGGTGCCGTCCACCGCCTACGGCTGGGTGATCCCCACCAAGGCGGCACACAGGACCGCCGCCGAGAAGCTGATCGCCTTCCTCTACGGCAAGGCGCAGATGCAGTCCTTCGCCGACTCGACCAGCACCATCTCGGCCAGGTCCGACACCACCCCGTCCGACGCCGTCGCCGGCGCCGTCGCCTCGATGAAGACCAACGGTACGTACCAGACCGACGACGCGGTGAACCAGGACTACGCGGACTGGTGGACCAAGGTCTTCGAGCCGCTGGACGACAAGCTGATCACCGGCAACCTCACCGCCACGGCCTTCATCGCGAAGCTCAAGTCGCAGAGCGTCGACTACTGGAAGCACGCCCTGTGACCGCCTCCACCGTCGCGGCCTCCACCGCCGACCCTGCTGTCGGCTCCCCCTCGGAGTCCCCCGCCGGCGCCCGCGGCCACAACGCCGCGGCGCCGCGGGGCGGCCGTGACGGCAACCCGTTCCGGGCCCGGCAGCGGCGGCTGTACATCCCCTTCGTCGCGCCCGCGTTCGTGCTCTACCTGGCCTTCCTGATCGTGCCGCTTGCGGGCACCTTCTGGATCAGTCTGCACAAGTGGCCCGGCAGCGGGCCGATGCAGTGGGAGGGGACGCGCAACTACACCTACCTGCTGCACGATCCGGTGTTCCTCCACTCCTTCCGGAACACCCTGGTCCTGCTGTTCGGCGCCGGTGCGGCGACCTTCGCCCTCAGCTTCGGCCTGACCATGCTGCTGCGCGACATGGTCGGCCGGTCCACGGCCCGCTCCATCATCTTCTTCCCCAACATCGTTCCTGCGCTGGTGCTCTCCATCCTGTGGGGCTTCCTGTTCCAGGCCGACGGACTGGTCAACAAGATCCTCGGCCTGATCGGGGTGCACCACCCGCCGGCCTGGCTGGCCCAGAACCACCTCTACTCGATGATCCTGCTCGGTGTCGTCTGGACCAGCACCGGCTTCTACACCACGATCATCATGGCGGCGGTGGACCGCATCCCGCCCTACCTGTACGAGGACTGCGCACTCGCGGGCGCCAACGCCTGGCAGCGCTTCCGCCATGTGACGCTCCCGCTGTCCTGGGACGTCATCGGCATCTGCGCGGTGCTGTGGACCATCAACGCGATCAAGACCTTCGAGTTCGTCCTGGCCATGGCCGGATCCTCCAGCGGCCTGCCCACGCCCGAGGTGTGGACCGTCTCCCTCTACGCCTACGCCAGTGCCTTCGCCTCCAGCGGCGTGCCCCAGTACGGCCTGGCCGCGGCCGACTCCATCGTCACGCTCGTCCTGGTGGCCGTCCTGGTGTTCCTGATCCGCCGCGTCATGCGCCGCGACACCATCGAATTCTGAGAGGACCGACCGTTGAGCACCATCAATGCCATCCGCGGGCTGCGGCGGCACCGTACCCAGCGAACCGGCCCGTTCCAGCGCTTCCTCGGGGCGCCGCTGGTCTGGCTCTTCGTCGCCTTCAACGTGGCCGTGCTGGCCTGGCTGCTGCTGTCCTCGACCAAGACCACCCGTGACCTGATCGCGACCCCCTGGTCGCTGCCCCACGCCATTCAATGGGACAACTTCGCCCGGGCCTGGTCCGCCGGGAACTTCGGCCCAGCGGCACTCAACTCGGCGGTCCTGGTGGCCGGCACGGCAGCCGCCACCATCGCGGTGGCCGCACCGGCCGGGTACGCGCTCAGCCGGCTGGGAGCCCGCAGCGCCGAGGGCATGACGTCGCTGTTCGCCATCGGCCTCGGCATCCCGGCCCAGGCCATCTTCCTGCCGCTGTACGCGGTGATGAACTCGCTCGGCCTGGTCGACAGCCTGTGGGGACTCGGGCTGCTCTACACCGCGACGTCCATGCCGTTCGCGGTCTTCTTCCTCACCGGGTTCTTCCGCTCACTTCCCGCGGAACTCGAGGAGGCCGCCGCGCTCGACGGCGCCACCCCCTGGTACACCTTCTGGCGGATCATGCTGCCGCTGGCACGCAGCGGGCTCGTCACCCTGCTGCTGCTGAACGTCATCGGGCACTGGGGCGAGACCTTCTTCGCCCTGGTCTTCATCCAGAGCCAGAGCCTGCAGACCCTGCCGCTGGCGATGCTGGGCTTCCTCCAGCAGATGCAGTACAGCGGGGCCGACTGGGGCGGCATGTTCGCCGGCATCGCCATCGTCGTGCTGCCGATCGTGGTGCTCTACATCTGGCTCGGCCGCCGGATCATCGAGGGCATGACCCTGGGCTCCGGCAAGTAGCACCACACCCGACCGATCATCAGGCACAGCCGTGTGCCTGGCTTCTGCCTGCCCTCGAAAGGCTGCTTCTCTTGTCCCCTCGCATGACGGCACTGATCGCCATGAGCCCGGAGGTCGCCGCACTCGCGCTCTCACCTGAGCACCTCGAACGGCTCCGCGCCACCACGGACCTCAGCGACCTCGTCGTGAGCGACTTCAGCAGCCCGGAGGGCCGCAAGGCGCTGGCCCGCACCGACGTGCTGCTGTCGGGCTGGGGCTGCCCGCGCCTGGACGCCGCCGTCCTCGCCGACGCACCACGGCTGTCAGCGGTGGTCCACGCGGCCGGCTCGGTCAAGGGCTTCCTCGCTCCCGAGGTCTGGGACCGCGGCATCCTGGTCTCCTCGGCGGCCGAGGCCAACGCGGCCCCCGTCGCGCACTTCACCGTGAGCGCCATCCAGCTCGCCGGAAAGCGGGCCTTCCGCCTCGCCCACGCCTACCGGAACGGTGACCACCAGGACCCGACCACCGATCCCGACATCGGCAACCACGGGCGCACCGTGGGCATCGTGGGGGCGTCACGGATCGGGCGGCTGGTACTCGGTGCGCTGGCGGGACGCGGCTACCGGCTGCTGGTCAGCGATCCCTTCCTCCACCCGGACGACGCCGCCGGACTCGGAGCCGAACTCGTCGAACTCGACACCCTGCTGCGGGAGAGCGACGTCGTCTCGCTGCACGCGCCGCTGCTGCCGGAGACCCGCGGGCTGCTCGACGACCGCAGGCTGTCGCTGCTGCGCGACGGAGCCGTGATCGTCAACACCGCCCGGGGCGCCCTCATCGACACCGCCGCGCTGACCCGGCACTGCGCCGACGGCCGGATCGACGCCGTCCTGGACGTCACCGAACCCGAACCCCTGCCCGCCGGCCACCCGCTGCTCGGCATGGGCAATGTGCTCCTCACCCCGCATCTGGCCGGGGCCATGGGGACCGAGATCCGCCTGCTCGGCGAGTTCGCGGTCACCGAGGTGGAACGTTTCGCCCACCAGGAGCCACTGCTCGGGCAGGTCACGGCCGAGGACCTGCACCGGATCGCCTGAGTTGCCGATCATCCGTCACCTCATGGGCTGCCACAGGACCTCAGCGGCCGGCACCGCTCCGTGCACCGCCGCACGAGGCCCGCACGATCAGACGCGGCCGCAGATGGATCTGGTGGATGGGGAAGCCCGCACCGTGTTCCATGCGCTGCAGCAGCACCTGCGCCGCCAGCTGCCCCAGCCGGAACTTCGGCGGGGAGACGGCGGTGAGCGGAACCTCCGCCACATCCGCGTACTCGTTGTCGTACGCGATGATCGCCAGGTCGTCCGGCACGGTCACCCCGGACCGCCGCGCGGCCCCCAGCAGGAGGGACGCCTCCCGGTCGCCGAAGCACAGCACCGCGGTGACGCCCTCCGCCCTGAGCCCCGCCACCGCGAGGTCGGCCCGCTCGGCGTCCCAGGCGTCCCGCCGGTCCTGCTGGCGGGGGATCCACGGCAGCGCGAAGTCGGCCAGGGCCCGCTCGAAGCCGGAGGTGATCGGCGCGGCGGGGGGACCGTCCGTGCGCAGTACCAGGCCGATCCGCACATGGCCGAGATCCCGCAGATGACGCACCGCGTCGTAGGCGCCGCCCTCGTGGTCGGTGCACACATGCTCGGTGGCATCCGCGGGACCGGCTGCCGCGAACCGGCGCTCGACCAGCACCACCGGCACCGGGAGCGACAGCAGATGAGCGGCCCTGGCGGTCGGATCGGCCAGTTCGTGCAGGGTGGGGACCAGCAGCAGGCCATGGACGCCCGAGGCGAGCAGTTGCGTGATCGCGGCGTCCTCGGCCTCGCGTTCGTAGTGCGAGGAGGCGAGCACCAGCCGGGCGTGGGCCTGGGACAGCGCCTGCTCGATGCCCTGGATGGCGCGGGGGTAGTACAGCACGGTGTCGGGGACCAGCACACCGACCACCCGCTGCCCCTGCGGGTTCGGCGCGACCTCCGCGGCCACGAACGTGCCCGCGCCCTGGCGGCGGACCACGAGACCCTGGTCGACCAGCTCCTCGTAGGCCCGCCGGACCGTGGTGATGGACAGGCCCGTCTCGGTGGACAGCGCCTGCTCGGTGGGGAGTTTGCTGCCCGGCGGCCAGGTGCCGTCGATGACGTTGCGGCGCAGCTCGCCGGCGAGCCGGCGGAACTTCAGCTCACGAGCGCTCTGGGGCTGGGCCTTCCGCCCGGATCCATCGCTCGGCCGCCCTGGCTGCTCCCCGTTCATGCTGCTCTCCTTTGAAGTCCTCTCCACATCATTGTGGGTCGCCAAAGGAGGAATGAAGCAGGAATCCACTAGTAATACGACTCTGGAGATCTTCATGAAGGTCGGATACCAAGCCGCTGGCCCCCGTTCGGGCTGGCCGGTCCTGGCTCGCTACTCGGGAGAGCACACCCGGCAGATCGCCCTGCCGCTCGGCGGGATAGGCACCGGGACGGTCTCGCTCGGCGGGCGCGGGGACCTCCGCGACTGGGAGATCGTCAACCGGGCGGCGAAGGGCTTCGTCCCCGACAACGCCTTCGCTGTGCTGCGGTGCTCGCGCCCCGGCGGCGAGGCCGTGACACGGGTACTGGAGTCGGCGCTGCGTCCGCCCTTCGAGGGACCGCACGGACACCCGGGGCCGCTGGCGGGCCTCCCCCGGTTCCGGTCGGGGGACTTCGCCGCCGCCTACCCGCTGGGGCAGGTGGCGCTCAGCGATCCCGGCGTTCCGCTGACGGTGCGGATCGAGGCGTTCAACCCCTTCGTGCCCTGTGACGTCGAAGCGAGCAGTGTTCCGGTCGCCGTGCTCAGGTACGTCCTCGACAACCCCGGTGCCGAGGACGTGGCGGCCTCGGTCTGTCTGAGCCTGGCGAACTTCGTCGGCACCGACGGCTGCTTCGGTGCGCCTTCGCGGAACCTGAACTCGCCCCGGGTCGCGCCGGGGGTCAGCGGCCTGCTGATGTCCTCCGAGGGCGTCGCGGCGGACTCCGAGCAGCACGGCACGATCGCGGTGGCGGTCCTCACCCAGGACGGCGACGACGTCACGCACCGGACCGCATGGGCCGAGCATTCCTGGGGCAACTCCCTGCTCGACTTCTGGGACGACTTCTCCGGCGACGGCCGACTCGACGAACGCCCGCGCGGGAAGTCCGATTCCCCCACCGGCTCCGTGGCCTGTGCCACCACCGTCCCGGCCGGCGGGTCGCGGTCGGTGACCTTCCTGCTCGGCTGGCACTTCCCGAACCGCCGGACCTGGTCCACGATGCCGCACCGCCAGCCGCAGCCGAAGCACCGTCCTGAGGGTCCCGATGGCATCGTCGGCAACCACTACGCCACCCGTTACCAGGACGCCTGGCAGGTGGTGGAGGACACCGCCGCCCGGCTGGCCGAACTGGAGGCGGAGACCGTCGGGTTCGTCGAGGCGTTCGCATCCTCGGACCTGCCGGAGACCGTCAAGGAGGCGGCCCTCGCCAATCTCAGCACCCTGCGGACCCAGACCTGCTTCCGTACCGCCGACGGGCACTTCTTCGGCTGGGAGGGGCTCGACGAGCACGGCGGCAGCTGCTACGGCTCCTGCACCCACGTCTGGAACTACGAGCACGCCACGGCGCACCTCTTCGGTGAGCTCTCCCGGTCGATGCGCGACGTCGAGTTCACCCACGCGACCCGCGCGGACGGGCACATGTCCTTCCGGGTGGACCTGCCGCTTGACCACGCCACCGACTGGGGCGTGGCCGCCGCCGACGGGCAGCTCGGCTGCCTGATGCAGCTGCACAGGGACTGGCAACTGTCAGGCGACGACGGCATGCTGCGGCGGCTGTGGCCGAAGGCACGGGCCGCGCTGGAGTTCTGCTGGATCGAGAACGGCTGGGACGGCGACGCCGACGGCGTCATGGAGGGCTGCCAGCACAACACGATGGACGTCGAGTACTACGGCCCCAACCCGCAGATGCAGTTCTGGTACGTCGGGGCCCTGCGCGCCTCGGCCGTCCTGGCCGCACACCTCGGCGAGGACGAGTTCGCCTCGCGCTGCTCGGCCCTGGCGGACCGGGGATCCGCGTTCCTCGACACGCACCTGTTCAACGGCGAGTACTACGAGCACCGGATCGACCCGCTGCCGGCCAAGGTCGCCGACGGCATCCGCTGCGACGAGCCGACCGACCCGCCGGGAACGCCGGTCCCCGAGCTCCAGCTCGGTCCCGGCTGCCTGGTCGACCAGACCGTCGGGCAGCTGACCGCGCACGTGGCGGGGCTCGGACACCTCGCCGCCCCGCAGAACGTCAGGTCAGCGCTGGTGAGCGTGCACCGCTACAACCGCGTCGACGGCATGCACGACCACGTCAACCACATGCGGACGTACGCGCTGAACGACGAGTCGGCGCTGCTGATGGCGACCTACCCGCGCGGCGGAAGGCCCCAGCTGCCGTTCCCCTACTTCGCCGAGACGATGACCGGGTTCGAGTACACGGCGGCGGCGCACATGCTCTACGAGGGGCTGACCGAGGAGGGCCTGCAGTGCCTGGCCGACATCCGGCACCGGTACGACGGCCTGCGGCGGAACCCGTTCGACGAGGCCGAGTGCGGACACCACTACGCGCGGTCGCTGGCGAGCTGGACCCCGGTGCTGGCGCTGACCGGGTTCGGGTACTCGGCACTGACAGGGACGCTGGCCTTTCGGGCCCCTGACCGGGCGGTCACCTGGTTCTGGTCGACCGGGGAGGCGTGGGGAACCGTCGCCCTGGCACCGCAGGACGGCGCGGTGGACGTACGCATCGAGGTCCGCGGCGGAACCGTGCGGCTCAGCGGCATCCGGGTGGGCGAGGCGCACACGGCGCTGCCCGCCGCGATCGAGGCCCGGCGGGGCACCCGGGTCAGCACCCGCGTGGGCGGGTGACGGACGCCTCCACACCGTGCGGTACCGCATGCACCGCCTGGAGGAGTGCCTGAGCACACCGATCTTCAGGCACCCTCTTTCAGGCACCCTCTTTCAGGACCCGCGCGATCAGCTCGCGCTGCGCCTCGGTGAGGTGCGGGTCCGCGCAGTGGACCGTGCGGGCGTCCACCGTGACCTCGTAGTGGAAGCCGTCCGGTACGCCGGGGGGCGGTGCGCCCCGGCCCGCGACCAGCGCCTGTTCGGCCAGGGTCTGCCATTCGTGCGCGTCGGGGCGGCCCGCCGTGTCGACCTCCGCTCGGCGGTCGATGCCGGCGAAGCCGCCCGTCTGTCGTACCTGAATACGCATGGCTCCTGTCTACTCGCTACGAGCCCGTCGGGACACCCACCTGGGACCAGGCCTTGAGCACCGACTGCTGCTCGTCGCCGTCGCCGAAGCGGGTGTGCGCGGCCGCGACCGTGAGGCGGGCGAAGTCCGCGAACATGGCCTGCTTGCCCAGCTCGCCGCCGGTCAGGACGTCGAACCAGATCTGCCCGGCCTTCTCCCAGGCCTTGCCGCCGAGCGCTGTGGCCAGGATGTAGAAGGCGTGGTTGGGGATGCCCGAGTTGATGTGGACGCCGCCGTTGTCGCGGCCCGTGGTGACGTAGTGCTCCATCGTCGCGGGCTGCGGGTCCTTGCCGAGGACGGCGTCGTCGTACGCCGATCCGGGCTCCTTCATGGAGCGCAGCGCGACCCCGTGGACGCGCGGTGCGAGGAGCCCCGCGCCGATCAGCCAGTCGGCCTGGGTCGCGTCCTGGTCGAGCGAGTACTGCTTGATGAGCGAGCCGAAGACGTCCGACATCGACTCGTTGAGCGCACCCGGCTGGCCGAAGTAGGTCAGGTTCGCGGTGT
Source organism: Streptomyces beijiangensis (assembly GCF_017315755.1). GTDB lineage: Bacteria > Actinomycetota > Actinomycetes > Streptomycetales > Streptomycetaceae > Streptomyces > Streptomyces beijiangensis. The sequence continues at coordinate 3,803 of NZ_JAFLRJ010000006.1, read as the reverse complement.
GCTGGGTGACGCCGTGGGTGAGTTCGTGGCCGATGACGTCGATCGGGAGGGTGAAGTCGAGGAAGATCTCACCGTCACCGTCGCCGAAGACCATCCGTTCGCCGTCCCAGAAGGCGTTGTTGTACTGGCGGTCGAAGTGGACCGTGGCGTCCAGCGGCATGCCGTCGCCGTCGATGGAGTTGCGCGCGTACGCCTTCAGATAGAGATCGAAGGTGGCGCCGAGGCCGTTGTACGCACGGTTGACCGTGGCGTCCTTGCCCGGCTTGTCGCTCTCGCCGCGGACCTTGCGCCCGGGCAGGTCCTGGGTGTGGCGGGCGTCGTAGATCGTGCGGTGGACGGCATCGGCGGCGGCGCCCTTGGGCGGGGCGACGGTGGGTGCGCCGAGCACAGTGGTCAGCCGTCGGCTGGTGCGCTGGGCGGAGTCCGCGATGAGGGTGCGGCGCGCGGCCTTCGCGATGGTGGGGTCCTCGGCCTGGGCGAGCCTGTCGAGGGCATGGGGCGGCACGATGGTGCAGAAGACGGGATGTGTTGCTTCCATGCTCCGCAACATGGCACTGGGTCATGCCACTGTCACTAGTTGCGACCATGATTGATGAAAAGGAGTGAAGGATCACCGTTTGGGCGTTACGTATCGGCAGTCCCGCATACTGATACGGGTACGGCGCTCGCGGGGGTGCTGGGCTAGTCTGCGGACATCATGCGTTTCGGGCTGCTTCTTCTTAGTCGCCGCGGCGAGGGTCTGTAGTCGTAGGCCGACCCCCTCCCCGCGGGACCTTGCGTTGCAGCAATACCGTCGGCCGTCCCCCAAGACGGACACGAGGAGCCCTACGCAGATGTCGAATCCGACGCCGATCACCAACGCCACCCAGATGCAGAAGCCGTCCGGGATGCCGATCCACAAGTACCGGCCGTACGAGCAGGTCGAGATCGCCGACCGCACCTGGCCGGGCCGGCGTGTCACCACCGCCCCCCGCTGGCTGTCCACCGATCTGCGCGACGGCAACCAGGCGCTGATCGACCCCATGAGCCCCGCCCGCAAGCGCGAGATGTTCGACCTGCTGGTGAAGATGGGCTACAAGGAGATCGAGGTCGGCTTCCCGGCCTCGGGCGAGACGGACTTCAATTTCGTACGCTCCATCATCGAGGAGCCCGGTGCGATCCCCGAGGACGTGACGATCTCCGTCCTGACCCAGGCCCGTGAGGACCTGATCGAGCGCACCGTGGAGTCCCTGCGCGGCGCGAACCGCGCCACGGTCCACCTGTACAACGCGACGGCGCCGACGTTCCGCCGGGTCGTCTTCCGCGGCTCCAAGGCGGACATCAAGCAGATCGCGGTCGACGGCACGCGCCTGGTCATGGAGTACGCGGAGAAGATCCTGGGCCCGGAGACGACCTTCGGCTACCAGTACTCGCCGGAGATCTTCACCGACACCGAGCTGGACTTCGCCCTGGAGGTCTGCGAGGCGGTGTGCGACGAGTGGCAGCCGGGCGAGGGCCGCGAGATCATCCTCAACCTGCCTGCCACGGTGGAGCGTTCGACGCCCTCGACCCACGCGGACCGCTTCGAGTGGATGTCGCGCAATCTCTCGCGCCGCCAGTACGTCTGCCTGTCGGTCCACCCGCACAACGACCGCGGCACCGCTGTCGCCGCCGCCGAGCTGGCCATCATGGCCGGCGCCGACCGCATCGAGGGCTGTCTGTTCGGGCAGGGCGAGCGCACCGGCAACGTCGACCTGGTGACGCTGGGCATGAACCTGTTCTCGCAGGGCGTCGACCCGCAGATCGACTTCTCGCAGATCGACGACATCCGCCGCACCGCCGAGTACTGCAACCAGATGGAGATCCACCCGCGCCACCCCTACGCGGGCGATCTGGTCTACACGTCCTTCTCCGGCTCCCACCAGGACGCCATCAAGAAGGGCTTCGACGCCATGGAGGCGGACGCGTCGGCCAAGGGCGTCACGGTCGACGACCTGGAGTGGGCGGTGCCGTACCTGCCGATCGACCCCAAGGACGTGGGCCGTTCCTACGAGGCCGTGATCCGGGTCAACTCGCAGTCCGGCAAGGGCGGGATCGCGTACGTCCTGAAGAACGACCACAAGCTGGACCTGCCGCGCCGTATGCAGATCGAGTTCTCGAAGATCATCCAGATGAAGACCGACGCCGAGGGCGGCGAGGTCACGCCGAAGGAGATCTGGTCGATCTTCCGCGACGAGTACCTGCCCAACCCGGACAACGCCGCGGCTCGATGGGGTCGCATCCAGCTGCGGTCGGGGCAGACGACGACCGACACCGACGGGCGCGACACCCTGACGGTCGAGGCGGTCGTGGACGGTGTCGACACCGTGCTGACCGGCACCGGCAACGGCCCGATCTCCGCCTTCTTCGCGGCGCTGTCCGCGACCGGTGTGGACGCGCGTCTCCTGGACTACCAGGAGCACACGATGAGCGAGGGTGCGGAGTCGCTGGCCGCCTCGTACATCGAGTGCGCGATCGACGGCAAGGTCATGTGGGGCATCGGCATCGACGCCAACACCACGCGTGCCTCGCTGAAGGCGGTCATCTCGGCGGTCAACCGGGCCGCTCGCTGAGCATGTTCCGAGTGCCCCGCCGTCCCTCTCCAGGGGCGGTGGGGCACCGTCGTGTGCGAACCTCGCCCACTCCGGCACAGACTCCTACGGGTGACGCGTCGAAGCCTGGTCGGATATTCGATGCACCGCCGTCGCGGAAACCGTACGAACGCCTTCTGACCTTGTACTTCACCGGCCCCGTCCTCCTGTTGCGGAGTGCGGGGCCGAGCCTTCTCCTGCCGAGATGCTGACGCCGCATCATTGATGTGGCTAACATCACGTCAACGCGGCAATGTTGCCGAGGCGTTACGGAGGTGCGACGTGCTGCCAGCCCGAGGTCACAGTGGCAAGAAGTCGATCATCTGGGCAGTCCGTACCTCCTGGGAAACCGTCGGCGACGGCGAGTTCTTCTGCGCCGGCTGCGGGGGCGACCGCAACTACCGCCGCCGCACCGGCCGTCGCCGGCTGACGGTCCTCGGAGTACCGCTGCTGTCGCGCGGGAGCGCGGGTCCGGTCGTCGAATGCGCGGCCTGCCAGACCCACTTCGGCCTGGACGCCCTGGACCACCCCACGACGACGCGGTTCTCCACGATGCTGCGGGACGCCGTGCACACGGTCGCGCTCGCGGTGCTCGCCGCGGGTGGATCGTCCTCGCGTCCGGCGACGGCAGCGGCGGCGTCCGCGCTGCGGGCGGCCGGGTTCGAGAACTGCAGCGAGGAGCAGTTGGGGATTCTGGTGGAGGCGCTGGCGGCGGACGCGGACCCGTGCGGGGTGGCTCTCGCCATCGAGCTGCACGAGGCGCTGGAGCCGCTGGCCCCGCATCTGGCCCCGGCCGGCCGGGAGTCGATCCTGCTGCAGGGTGCGCGGATCGCGCTGGCGGACGGTCCGTACCGTCCGGCGGAGCGGGAGGTGCTGACGGCGGTGGGCGCGGCGCTGGCGCTGTGCGCGGACGACACGGCGCGGTTGCTGGCGGCGGCGCGGACGCCGTCGTAGTCGCGTGACGGGGTCGCGGCCCCGGCCCCGCCCGGTACACGGCCTCCGGCCGCGTGTCCTCAAACGCCGGACGGGCTTGATTTTGCCGCTGTATCAAGCCCCTCCGGCGATTGAGGAGCGGGGGTTCGGGGGCGGAGCCCCCGGAAAGGCGACGGGGCCGCCCGGTTCCTGCTGACCCCCCGCTGGTGGGGGATCAACGTCTTCGTCCTCCTCGCCATCCCCTTCTGCATCTTCATGGGG
>NZ_JAFLRJ010000593.1 GCF_017315755.1 Streptomyces beijiangensis | reverse complement strand
TCCCGTACGGCGGAGGCGCTGATGCGCTCGCGCTACAGCGCCTTCGTCGTACGGGACGCGGAGTACCTGCTGCGGAGCTGGCACCCCACCACACGGCCGCCCGGCATCGAGTTCGATGCCGGGCAGCGGTGGCAGCGGCTGGAGATCCTGGCCGCGACGGAGGGCAGCGCCTTCCATATGAAGGGGACGGTCACGTTCCGCGCGCACTACACCTACCGGGGCGAGCCGGACTCACTCCATGAGCGCAGCCGCTTCGAGCGGTACGAGGGTGCGTGGGTGTACGTGGACGGGGACGTCAGCAGTTGAAGTCGACCAGCCGGAACGTGACGTAGTGGTCGGCCGTGTAGTAGTCCTCGGCGGTCTTCGTGCCGGTGACGATGCGGCGCGCGCCGCGCGTCGAACTGCCCGGCGTGATGACCGTGTACTCGTGGTAGTAGCTGGCGGACTGGGAGGGGAGGACACCCTCCCGGTTCTGGAAGACGACACCGTCCTGGGAGTACGGGAAGGGTCCGCCCGCGTCGATCAGGTCGAGGGTGTCGTGGGCCTGGGAGGGCAGGGCCGTGTAACAGACGGTCCCGCTGACGGTGGCGCGGGCCTCGGTGGCGAGGAGGACGGAGGGGGCCACGACGACCGCGGTGGCGACGGCGACGGCAGCGGCACGGGAGCGCAACGCGCGTAGAGTGATTCGCATGTGGACCAGAATGGGGGCGTCCGGGCCACAGGGGAAGAGGCATGATGAACCGTCACTTCCGCTTTACTTCCTGTTACTTGATGGAAATCGACCCTCACCGGACCTTCACCCCACGCAGGGTTCAGGCCGCTGATTCCTGCCACCGGGCCACCGCTTCCGCCGCGATCGCCTCGGCGGTCGCACGTGCCGTCGCCGGCGGAACCCGGCCGCTGACGGTCCGGCGGGCGTGCAGCGCGAGCCGGTCGGCGCCCTCGTTGAGGGGGTGGCCGTCGTGACCGCGCACCCAGCGCAGTGCGACCGGCGGCCGGACGGTCAGCTCCTGGCGTATCGCGATCAGCGTCCCGTGCACCCGGGCGCTGCGTGAGGAGGGGAAGCGCCACGGGCCGCCGGGCCGCTCGGGGGCGAGGCTCCCGACCAGGTGGATCGCGGCACGGCTGTCGCACAGCACAGTGAGGTCGTGGGTGCGCGGCGCCGCCCTCAACAGCTCCTGGATCCCGATGAGTTCGGCCTCCAGGGGCTCGGTGCACGACGCGGGGCCGAAACCGTACGTCCCGTCCTCGGCCAGCCACCCCCAGCCGCCGTCCCTGGTGTGCTGTCCGTGCGAACCGTCGCTCGCGGCGGTCAGCGCCGGACGACGCTCGGTGGCCTCGCGCACCAGCCGGGTCGCCGCCTCCCTGGCGCGGCTGTGCAGCAGGCTGCCGCCGATCACATCCTGGGGTGAGCAGACGGTCAAGTACGGCATACGGGCGGCCAGTTCGGTCAGCGTCAGCGCCAGCAGCTGGTCGCTGCAGAGCAGGGTGACCCGGTCGCGGTCCACCAGTGCCGGGCGCCGCAGCAGCACCTCCATGGCGCCGAGCAGGGCACCCGGATGGTCCATTCCCGCCGGACAGAGCATTTCGGCATGCCATCCGCCCGCCTCGGCCAGCGCCCAGGCGCGGCGGCCCGCGCGCTTGGCGACGACGAGCGCGGTGAGCAAGGGCGTGACGGCCGTGGTCATGGCGGACCTCCGGTCTCGTAGCGGACACGAGTGCGCGGTGTACTCCATGACGCGCGAGCGACGCCTGAGGTTCCCGGGCAGGGGAGCGGGAAACGGGGCGTGAAGCTCCGCTGTGGGCCCGCTTAAGAAAACCTCGATGGACCGGCGGGCCGGGACTCGGCAGATTGGTGCTGTTCACTGATCGCCACCGCCACGCCTGGAGCCGCCGCGATGAAGGCACTTGTCAAGCAGCACGCCGAGCCCGGGCTGTGGCTCATGGACGTACCGGAGCCGGAGACGGGCCCCGGCGACGTACTGATCAAGGTGCTGCGCACCGGCATCTGCGGCACGGACCTGCACATCCGCTCCTGGGACGGCTGGGCCCAGCAGGCGGTCTCGACACCGCTCGTCCTCGGGCACGAGTTCGTGGGCGAGGTCGCATCGGTGGGCGCCGATGTGCGCGACATCGCGGTCGGTGACCTGGTCAGCGGCGAAGGACACCTGGTCTGCGGGAAGTGCCGCAACTGTCTGGCCGGACGCCGTCACCTGTGCCGCTCGACGGTCGGCCTCGGCGTCGGCCGCGACGGCGCCTTCGCGGAGTATGTCGCCCTGCCCGCCTCCAACGTGTGGGTGCACCGGTCCCCGGTCGACCTGGACGTCGCCGCGATCTTCGACCCCTTCGGCAACGCCGTCCACACCGCGCTCTCGTTCCCACTGGTCGGCGAGGACGTCCTGATCACCGGGGCGGGCCCGATCGGCATCATGGCGGCTGCGGTCGCGCGGCACGCGGGTGCGCGCAACGTGGTCATCACCGACATCAGTCCGTACCGCCTCGAACTGGCGTCCAAGGCGGGTGCGACGCTCGCGGTGAACGTCGCCGAGACGTCGGTCGCCGAAGCGCAGCGCCGGCTGGGCCTGCGGGAGGGCTTCGACATCGGCCTGGAGATGTCGGGCCGGCCCGA
>NZ_JAFLRJ010000592.1 GCF_017315755.1 Streptomyces beijiangensis | reverse complement strand
CGGCCTCGTGTCCTCAATCGCCGGACGGGCTTGAATTTGCCCGACGCAAGCTTGAATTGCGCAGGCTCGTGCACGTAGAGCCGGCATCGGCAATATCCAGCCCGTCCGGCGATTGAGGTCACGCGGCCGAAGGCCGGGTACAGGGGGCGGGGGGCGACGCCCCCTCAGTCCTCCGGGAGTTCCACGGGCGCGATCTCGTCGTACAGGTCACCCGGCCCCGGGTTGGACGGATCCGTCGACCCCGCGAAGTGGTTCATGACCCCCCACACCGCGTTCAGCGCAGTCTGCACCGCACCCTCAGCCCACCCCGCCGTCCACGAAATGTCGTCCCCGGCCAGGAAGATCCCCCGCTTGTCCTCCGGCAGCAGATCCTGCATGAAGTGCGTGAACAGCCGGCGCTGGTAGCGGTAGTGCCCCGGCAGGTTCGCCTTGAACGCCCCCATGAAATAGGGCTCGTTCTCCCACGACACCGTGACCGGATTGCCGATGATGTGCTTCCTGATGTCGACCTTGGGATAGATCTCCCCCAGCGACTTCAGCATGACCTCCATCCGCTCCTTCGCGGACAGCGGCAGCCACTTCAGGCTGTCGTCGCACCACGTGTACGAGAGACAGATCGTGGCCGGCTTGTCCGGACCGTCGTCCAGCAGATAGGTCCCCCGCGTCATCCGGTCGGTCAGCGTCATCGACATGACGTCACGCCCGGTGATCTCGTCCTTGTCCAGCCAGAACGGCCGGTCGACCGGGACGAAGAGCTTGGAGGACTCCATGTAGTGGGTCCGCTCCATCGCCGTCCAGTGGTCGATCGGGAAGAGCGAGTCGTCGCACGCGATCTTCGACAGCAGCATCCAGGACTGCGCGGTGAAGACAGCGGCCTGGTACGTACGGATGTCCCCCGCCGCATCCGTGACGGTGATCCGGTTCCCCGCCGTACGGTGCAGCCGGGTCACGGCCGGCTTCGGCTCGCGCCCCTCGTGCAGCGCCGCCAGCGACGTGCCCTGCGCCCAGTGCACGATCTTCTCCGGCTCGCGCTCCCACAGCCGCAGCGGCAGCTGCTGCGAGCCGCCCTCGATGCCGCGGTGGTGGTCGTCCGCCTCGGTGTAGACGACGCGCAGGATCTCCAGGATGGAGTTGGGGAAGTCGGTGTCCCAGCCGCCCGTGCCGAAGCCGACCTGCCCGAAGATCTCCCGGTGGCGGAAGGACTTGAAGGACTCGGAGTCGCAGAGGAAGCCATAGAAGGTCTGGTTGTCGAGCTGCTCCACCAGCCGCGACCAGATCTCCCGGATCCGCGGTACGTCGCGCTCGCGCAGCGCCCGGTTCATGTCGGAGAAGTCGGCGCCTTCTTCCAGACAGGCGTTCCAGGCGTGCATCACATCGCGGTAGACCTGCGGCAGGTCGTCGACCGATGTCGCGTAGTGGGACTCCCCCTTGAGGTCGACGACCGTCGAGGGGGTCACGGGCGAGAGCGGGTTGGGGAAGGGCTTGGTCTCCAGGCCCACCAGGTCGATGTAGTGCTGCAGGGCCGTGGAGGACGGCGGGAAGCGCATCGCGCCCATCTCGGCGGTGAGCCCAGGGTCGCAGCCGTCGAAGCCGACGGTACGCAGCCGGCCGCCGATCTGGTCGGCCTCGTAGACGACGGGCTTGAGGCCCATCTTCATCAGCTCGTACGCGGTGATGATGCCCGAGAGGCCGCCGCCGATGACCGCGACCTCGGTGCCGTGCCCGGTGGCGGGTATCTGGCCGAGTCCGGCCGGATGGGCGAGGAAGTCGTCGTACGCGTAGGGGAAGTCCGGGCCGAACATGGTGATCGGCGGCTGCGCGTCGTCGTGCTGGACGGCAGTGGTGGGCAGCGTGGACGTCATGGGGTACGGACTCCTTGCGCGAAAACGTAAAAAGAAAGCGGGGGAAGTGGGAGAGATCGCTCAGGTCAGGGCGGAGTACAGACCCGGGCGCCGGTCGCGCAGGTAAGGGTTGTTCTCCCGCGAGTCCTTCAGGAAGACCGGGTCCGCGTCGCCGAAGACCAGCTCCTCGCCACGGCCCGCGCGGGCGCGCGCCGCGCCGTCGGGGCCCGCCAGGCAGCTGAGCCCGACGAACTCGAACTCGCCTTCCTGGCCGGTCCGGTTCACATACGCGATGTACATCTGATTCTCGAAAGCCCGCACCGGGACGACGGACTCGGCGACGAACTGGAAGGGGTGCATCTGAGCGGTGGGGACCAGGAGCAGACCGGTGCCCGCGAGCGCGTGCGCCCTGACGTTCTCCGGGAACTCCACGTCGTAACAGATCATGATCCCGAGCCGCAGGCCGTCCAACTCGGCCTGCACGACAGTCTGTTCACCCGGTGTGAACCACTCGCGCTCGAAGCCGCCGAAGAGATGCGTCTTGCGGTAGGCGACCAGCGAGGTGCCCTCGGGTCCGATCAGCTGGGCGGCGTTGTAGACGGCCTCGCCCTCGCGCTCGGGGTAGCCGTAGAGCACCGCGAGTCCGTGGCGTACGGCGATCTCGGCGACCGCCCGCGCGGAGGGGCCTTCGGCGGGCTCGGCCAGCCGGTGCACGTCCTCGCCGATCGCGTACCCGGTCAGGAACATCTCGGGGCAGACCAGCAGCCGGGCTCCGGCGCCCGCCGCCCGGCCCGCCGCCTCGTCGAGGACCTTGAGGTTCTCCGCGACTGCGCCGGGGCGGCCGGAGCTCTGGAGCAGGGCGGTGCGCAGCGGCGGCATGGCAGACCTCGGCGGGGACGTATGGGCATTCGGGGGACGTGACGACGGTACGTTTCGCCGCCGAGCCGTCACAAGCCTCGACCGTTGCGCACCGACCGTCGATTCGTTGCGCAATCGGCGACGGTGGCGGCGATTCGTTGCGTAAGTGACCCCGGTCACGTACGCACGTCACTCCAGGGTGCGGATCACCCGCGCCGGGTTGCCCACGGCCAGCACCCCTGCGGGCAGATCGCGGGTGACCACGGAGCCCGCCCCGACGACCGTGTTGTCGCCGATGGTGACGCCGGGGCAGACGATGACGCCGCCGCCGAGCCAGAGGTTGTCCCCGAGGGTGACCGGTTCGCTCTTCTCCCAGCCGGCCCGGCGCCGCTCGGCGTCGAGGGGATGCACAGGGGTGAGGAGCTGCACGTTCGGGCCGATCTGGCAGTCCGCGCCGATGGTCACCGCCCCGGTGTCCAGGAAGACCGCGTTGAAGTTCACGAAGGTGCGCGGGCCGATGCTGATCCGGTAACCGAAGTCGCAGTGGAACGGCGGTCTGATGCGGACGTCGTCACCCGCGGAGCCGAGCAACTCCCCCAGGATCTTGGCGCGTTCGGGTCCGGTCGTCCCCGCGGCGTTGTACGCGTCGAGCAGGCCGATACGGCGTACGGTGTCGGCGCCCAGCTCCTCGTCCTGCGCCAGGAACCACTCGCCCGCCATCATGCGCTGCTTGTTCTCACCCATGCTGATCACCCATGGGGACGATCCTGTCAGGCGGGTGCGCCCGAGGAGAAGCGTCTCAGCAGCGGCGAGAGCACCAGGACCGACTTGGTGCGCTCCACGAAAGGCTCCCCCGCGATGCGTTCGAGGACACGCTCGAAGTGCCGCATGTCCGAGGCGAAGACCTGGACGATCGCATCCGCCTCACCGGTGACGGTGGAGGCGGACACGATCTCCGGGTAGCGCTCGAGGCCGCGCTGGATGGACTCGGGCGAGGTGTTGCTGCGGCAGTAGATCTCGATGAAGCCCTCGGTCTCCCAGCCCAGCGTGGCGGGGTCCACGCGGACGGTGAAGCCCGTGATGGCCCCCTCCGCGCGCAGCCGGTCCACCCGGCGCTTGACCGCGGGCGCGGAGAGGCCGATGAGGGCGCCGATGTCCGCGAAGGAGCGGCGGGCGTCTTCGGCGAGGGCGTGGACGATGCGTTCGTCGAGGTCGTTCAGTCGCACTGCGGGGAGGTCACTTCTCTCGCGGGGTGTGGGGC
>NZ_JAFLRJ010000591.1 GCF_017315755.1 Streptomyces beijiangensis | reverse complement strand
CCCAGTCGGCGGTGTCCGCGACCGACTCGTCCGCCTTCTGGCGGGTGATCATGCCGAGCTCGTGCAGCCGGACGGCCAGGCGCTGGTAGGTGTTCAACCCCGTGTCTTCAACCATGCGGGAGATCCTGACACGCCGTCATGACCGCGTGGTCAGGGGCCTACACGTATCGAGGCAGGCCGTCGGTGGAGATCGTCCACTCGCCGATGGTGACGTCTTCGCCGTACACGAAGTCTTTGCGCGTGGCGTAGCGCGGGCCCTGGGGGGTCGGGTGGATCTCGGAGAGGACCGCGCCGGAGCCGGTGCGGGGGTCGAAGATCGCGTAGATGGGGATACCCAGCAGGGGATAGTCCCGCATCTTGCTCACCCAGTCGTTGTCCGGGTTGGAGCGCGATACGACCTCGATGGCGGCGATGAGCGTACTGGGGTCGAAAGAGCCCTGCCCCTCCATGTCGTCCGTGGCGATCAGCATGACATCCGGGTGACGCTTGATGCCTTCAGGCTCGTCCTCCACATCTGGCGTGCCCGTGAAAGCCCAGATCCCCTCTGGCATGTTCTGCTCCAGGCGACGGCTGACCAGCCCTGCGGTGAACTCATGCGGACGCCCTGGCGCCAGCATGTCGTGGACGATCCCTTCCTTGGTGATCTCGAATTTGCCGGGAAGACAGTCCCGCATTTGATCGACGGCGTCGCGCATGGCCCGGTACTGGGGGCTGCCCATTTGTGCGTTGCCCGGGGCGATTGTCATAGCGCGCACTCCTCGTCTCTTCCCAGGCGAAAGGGTCGTCGCTCTCATGCTAAGCGGCCTCCATCAGGTCGGGTCGGCAGTCGCGGCAGGCACCGGGGTCGGGGAGCGGAACGCTCGGTCGCAGTGGTCGCACGTCTGGAACGGGTCCGGGGTTGAAGGCGCGGCCCCGAACTCGGGCAGCGGTGGGAGTTCCGTGGTGAGGCGGTGGGCCAGGAAGGCGGCCGGGCGGCGCAGGGGTTCGGTGGGAAGGTTGGCCGTCATCGCGCGCTGTACGGCAGCCGGGGTCGCCCCGCGTTCCAGCCAGGTGGC
>NZ_JAFLRJ010000590.1 GCF_017315755.1 Streptomyces beijiangensis | reverse complement strand
ACCTCGATCGGGTCCAGGCCCGCGTCCTCGAGGCGCTGGACGCGGGCCTGGACCCGATCGAGGTCGAGGACATCGCGCACATGGCCATCGGCGAGGACCTGGCCGGGGGCGTGGACGTCACCACGGTCGCCACGGTCTCCGAAGAGGCCGTCGCGACGGGCGACTTCACGGCCCGTGAGGCGGGCACGGTCGCCGGTCTCCACATCGCCGAGGCGGTCCTCTCGGTGGTCTGCACGGACGCCTTCGAGGTCGAGCGCCACGTGGATGACGGCGACAGCGTCGAGGCGGGCCAGAAGCTCCTCTCGGTCACGACCCGCACCCGCGACCTGCTCACCGCCGAGCGCAGCGCGCTCAACATCCTCTGCCGCCTCTCGGGCATCGCGACGGCCACCCGCACCTGGGCGGACGCGCTGGAGGGCACCGGGGCCAAGGTCCGCGACACCCGCAAGACGACCCCGGGCCTGCGCGCCCTGGAGAAGTACGCGGTCCGCTGCGGCGGCGGCGTCAACCACCGCATGTCCCTCTCGGACGCGGCCCTGGTCAAGGACAACCACGTGGTGGCGGCGGGCGGCGTGGCCCAGGCCTTCAAGCTCGTACGGGAAGCCTTCCCCGACGTCCCGATCGAGGTGGAGGTCGACACCATCGCCCAGATCACCGAAGTCCTGGACGCCGGCGCGGACCTGATCCTCCTGGACAACTTCACCCCGGCACAGACGGCCGAGGCGGTGGCCCTGGTCAACAAGCGGGCGACCCTGGAATCCTCGGGCCGCCTCACCGTCGACACGGCCCGCGCCTATGCCGAGACCGGCGTCGACTACCTCGCAGTGGGCGCCCTCACCCACTCCTCGCCGATCCTCGACATCGGCCTGGACCTCCGAGAGGCAGAGGCAGGCGTCTGATGCTGCTCACCATCGACGTCGGCAACACCCACACCGTCCTCGGCCTGTTCGACGGGGAGGACATCGTCGAGCACTGGCGCATCTCCACCGACGCCCGCCGTACGGCGGACGAACTCGCCGTGCTCCTCCAGGGCCTGATGGGCATGCACCCGCTCCTCGGCGACGAGCTGGGCGACGGAATCGAGGGCATCGCGATCTGCTCGACGGTCCCCTCGGTCCTGCACGAGCTCCGCGAGGTCACCCGCCGCTACTACGGCGACGTGCCCGCGGTCCTGGTCGAGCCCGGCATCAAGACGGGCGTCCCGATCCTCATGGACAACCCCAAGGAGGTGGGCGCGGACCGCATCATCAACGCGGTGGCCGCGGTCGACCTCTACGGCGGTCCCGCGATCGTCGTCGACTTCGGTACGGCGACGACCTTCGACGCCGTCTCGGCGCGCGGTGAGTATGCGGGCGGGGTGATCGCTCCCGGCATCGAGATCTCGGTCGAGGCGCTCGGCGTCAAGGGCGCCCAGCTCCGCAAGATCGAACTGGCGCGCCCGCGCAGTGTGATCGGCAAGAACACGGTCGAGGCCATGCAGTCCGGCATCGTGTACGGATTCGCCGGCCAGGTGGACGGTGTCGTGGCCCGGATGGCCCGCGAACTGGTCGGCCCCGACGGTGACCTCGAGGACGTCACGGTGATCGCGACGGGCGGTCTGGCGCCGATCATCCTCGGCGAGGCAGCGGTCATCGACGAGCACGAGCCGTGGCTGACGCTGATCGGCTTGCGCCTGGTCTACGAACGCAACGTCTCCCGCATGTGACCCCACTGGGGCTCCGCCCCAGACCCCGCTCCTCAATCGCCGGAGGGGCTGATTTTTGCCGGCACCGGCTTTCTTGTGACGCGCACAAGCAAGCCTGCACCAGGCAAAATCAAGCCCGTCCGGCGATTGAGGAGCGGGG
>NZ_JAFLRJ010000589.1 GCF_017315755.1 Streptomyces beijiangensis | reverse complement strand
GGTGCGGAGAAACTCTTCGAGGCGCGCGACTACCGCCAGATCATCATGCTCGCCAACCGGCACGACTGGCTCTCCGCCTTCTCCAACGAGCTGGGCGTCGTGATGGCCGTCGAGCGGATGCTCGGCATGGAGGTCCCGGAGCGCGCGGTGTGGACGCGGACGCTCCTCGCCGAGCTGAACCGGACGCTCAACCATCTGATGTTCCTCGGGTCGTACCCGCTCGAACTGGGCGGGATCACCCCGGTGTTCCACGCCTTCCGTGAGCGCGAGGAGCTCTGGCCTGCCTTGCTGTCCGTACGGTCGCGGTTGTCGCCGCCGTTTCCGCCACGCAGGACCATCAGGGCGACGCCGGCCCCTGCCAGCACCAGCACCACCACGGCGGCAATGACCGCGATACGGACCGGACGGCGGGACCGCGGCTGCGACGGAGGCTCCTGTGAAGGCGGCTGCGGTGACGGCGGTGACTGCCGCAGGCTCTGCGTCGGCATGTCCAAGGCGGGCGCCGGAGCCACCGGGGCCGCGCCG
>NZ_JAFLRJ010000588.1 GCF_017315755.1 Streptomyces beijiangensis | reverse complement strand
CGCCGACACCGGAGCGTGGCGCGGCTCCGTGCCAGCTTCCGGTTCCGCCGCCACTGCCACCGCCGCGCGCCTCGTCGCTCCAGGTGCCGGCCAGTTCGGCGCGGCGCGGGGGCGGGGGCGTCGCGTCGGGGTTCCCGGTGGGACCGTACGGGCTGCCCGCGGCGGGTCCGTAGCCGGGCGGAATGGCCGCGGTCTCCTCCGCGGCCCGCGCAGCGGCACGGGCACCCGCGCGGCGCGGGGATCCCCGCCGGGCTGCTGCTCGACCGGCGGTGAGAGCTCGACCTGCGCGCCCACACCCTCAGCCGCGGCCTCCTCATTGCCCGCGTCCTCGTCCGTGCCATCGGCGGTGTCCTCGTCCTCGCCGTCGGCCGGCGGTACGGGGTCATAACCGCACAGCGCCTCCTCGGCCGCGCCCGACGCGAGACCGGTGAGCACCACGCGCCCGTCGTCGCAGATCAGCACCGTACGGGCGGTGATGTTGCGGTGGGTCCAGCCGTGAACATGCAGCACCCGTAAGGCGGTCAGCACATCGGAGGCGATCTCGGCGGCCCGGTACGGATTCAGCGGCCGCTCGGCCAGCAGCGACGCCAGCGGCCTCGCGGCGACCAGTTCACTCACTATCCACAGCGAGCCGCCTTCGGCGAAGACGTCGAAGACCTGGTCGAGGCGCGGATGGTCGGGGATCCGGGCCGCGGCCTCGGCGGCCTCGATGGCGCGCCGTACGGCAGGATCTGCGGCCCGCAGGGTGGTACGCCCCTGGCCACCGCCGTGCCGGGGGGAGGGCACCCCGCCCCCGTCGAGCATCTCCGCCTCGACGACCTCGGGCAGCGGCAGCTGGCGCACCAGCACTTCCTGCCCGCTGTAGGTGTCGAAGCCGCGGGTCTCGACCAGTTCGAACGCGTCGGACGGCGGCAGTGGCAGCCGATAGCGGTCAGCCAGCACTCGTCCCGAGTAGTCGTCCACGTCGCCTCCCCCCAGCGGCACGAAGTGGTCAATTGCGTTCGTTTACCGGCCTATTGCGGATGCGTACCGTCCGCGCTCTCTCACGATACGTGTCCTTGCTCAGTCCTTGGGGCTGAATGTCTTGAACGCTGTATCACGCAGCGTCGTGCACGCGGCGCCGTCCCACTCGCCGGCCTTGCAGGTGATCATGATGGCGTAACCGTGCTTGTCGTCGACCTTGAAGCCGCGGTTCAGCACGCGCACCTGCTGGCCGCTCTGTTGCCGCTCGAACTGCCAGTCCGCGACGGTCGGATACCCGTTGTAGCTGACCTGCTTGATGTAGATCTGCCGGTACCCGCTGAACCCGCCCTTTATCGCGCTCTCCTGCTCCCGCCAGGCAGCGGCCGCGTCATCGGTCGGGCTCTTGTTGAAGTCGATCTGGACGCGCGGGAAGCCGCCGCTCCGCGTGCTGAATATCCCGCCGGAGCTCACCCCCGCAACGCTGATGAGCTTGAAGTCCTTGGGCATGGCCATGGTGAAGTGGAAGCGCCCGTTGGTCCTGGTCGCGTACCCCGCGGGCAGTGCGTCCCCGCCCGAGGCCCCGCCGGAGGCCGACTGACCGGGCGACGGCGATGCGGAGTTGCCGCCCTTCCCCTGGCCACCGCCCTGGTTGCCCTGCCCCTTGCCCTTGTCCGTGCCCTTGCCCTGGTCCTTGCTGTCGTCCCCGCCGGCCGCACCGCTCGCCGATGCCTTGCCGGTGGGTGACGTGCCCTGGTTGCCCTTGCCCTTTTCGTCCCCGCGGAGCGAGATCGCCAGTACCGTCCCGAGCAGCGCCAGCACCACGACGACCGCGGCGATCACCAGCGTGCGCCGCGGCACCACATCGGTGAGCGAAGCGCGCGGCGGAGCGGGCCGTGCGGGCGGCACGGCAGCGGAGGGCGCCGGAGCAGCCTTCTCGTTCCGTACGGACTTGAGCGCACTCCGCACCCGCTCGGCAGCCGCGTCGGCGGTCTCCCTGGCCGACTTGCCGGGCTTCGCGGCCTTGACGGGCTTGGCAGGCTTGGCCGTCTTGACGGCCTTCTTCTTCTCCTCGGGCACCGGCGGCAGCGGGACGACCCGCGTCGCGTCGGCCGGCACCTCGGCGGTCTTCTGCGCCGCTTCGGGCGCGTTGACGATCTCGCTCAGCAGCGACCGTGCACCGGCGTCGTCGAGCCGCTGGTCCGGGTCCTTGGCGAGCAGACCGTAGATGACCTCCTCCAGCGGACCCGCGTTCTTCGGCGGGTCGAGCGGCTCGGTCATCACGGCGGTCAGGGTCGCGATCGCCGACCCCTTGTCGTACGGCGGCACGCCCTCGACGCTCGCGTACAACAGCCCGCCCAGCGACCACAGGTCTGCGGGCGGCCCCGGCTTGTGCCCCCGGGCGCGTTCGGGCGAGATGTACGAGGGGGCGCCCACCAGCATCCCGGTCGAGGTGACCGACGGGTCGCCCTCCACCTGGGCGATCCCGAAGTCGGTCAGGACGACCCGGCCGTCCTCCGCGATCAGCACATTGGACGGCTTCACATCGCGGTGCAGGATGCCCTCGCGGTGCGCGGCCCGCAGTACGTCCAGGATCGCGAGACCGACCTCGGCCGCACGACGGGGCGTCAGCACACCGTCCTCGCGCACCCGCTCGGCGAGCGATCCGCCTTCGACGAGCTCCATGACGATCCACGGCCGGTCGTCGTCGTCCACCACGTCGTAGACCGTCACGGCCCCGCTGTTGCGGATCCGGGCGATCGCCTTTGCCTCGCGCATCGTCCTGGTGATGAGACGGCGCTTCTCGTCCTCGTCGATGGCCGTGGGGAACCGCAGTTCCTTCACGGCGACGGTGCGGCCCAGCGTCTCGTCCACGGCCCGCCAGACCGTGCCCATGCCGCCTTTGCCGAGCACGTCCCCGAGCCGGTACCGCCCAGCCAGGAGACGTCCTTCGGTGTCCTTCGCCTGCTCCGCCTCCGACATGCGTCCCCTCTGCGATCAACCCGCCCTGGCAGAGCGTCCATTGTCTCTCACCTCGCGACCGATGACGGCCCCGGGTCCGCGCCCGCCCTGGGGCTCCGCCCCAGACCCCGGTCCTCGATCGCCGGACGGGCTATAAATAGCCCGTCAAGGGGTCCCCCCTGCTCGAGCGAAGCCGAGAGCTTGGGGGAGATTGAGGACAAGCGGCCGAAGGCCGCATACCTGGGTGCTGACCAGCAGCCGACCTGGCCCCCGTCCCCCCAGGGGCACCAACGGGCCGTCCTGGATATCGAGTTATGTCCGTAATGCGCACCCTCACCCCAGTGGCACGATGTCCGGCGCCCCGAGCCGCGCCGCGTCCGCCGTCAGGTCGTCCGGCTGCCGCTGCGACTCCCGCTCCGCCTCGACCCGCTTCTCGTAGTGCTCGACCTCCTTCTCGATCTGCTCCTTGTCCCAGCCGAGCACCTTCGCCATCAGCTCGGCCGCCTCGCGCGCACTGCGCGTCCCGCGGTCGAACGTCTCGATCGAGATCCGGGTCCGCCGGGTGAGCACATCGTCGAGATGCCTGGCCCCTTCGTGCGAGGCGGCATAGACGACCTCGGCCCGCAGATAGTCGTCGGCGGCCGCCAGCGGCTCCCCCAGCGACGCGTCCGCCGCGATCAGTTCGAGGATCTCCTCGATCATCGATCCGTACCGGTTCAACAGGTGCTCGACGCGCGCCACATGGAGCCCCGTGCGCACCGCGATCCGCGCCCGTGCGTTCCACAGGGCGTTGTACCCCTCGGCCCCGATCAGCGGCACGTTCTCCGTCACGCACTCGGCGACCCGCTGGTCCAGCGCGTGCACGGCCTCGTCGACCGCGTCCTTCGCCATCACCCGGTACGTCGTGTACTTGCCGCCCGCCACCACCACAAGGCCCGGCACCGGGTGCGCCACCGTGTGCTCCCGCGAGAGCTTGCTCGTCGCGTCCGACTCGCCGGCCAGCAGCGGCCGCAGCCCCGCGTACACGCCCTGCACGTCGTCCCGCGTCAGCGGCACCGCGAGCACCGAGTTCACATGCTCCAGGAGGTAGTCGATGTCCGCGCTCGACGCCGCCGGGTGATCCTTGTCCAGGTCCCAGTCGGTGTCGGTCGTCCCCACGATCCAGTGGCGTCCCCACGGGATCACGAACAGGACGGACTTCTCCGTCCGCAGGATCAGCCCGGTCGTCGAGTGGATCCGGTCCTTCGGCACCACCAGATGGATGCCCTTCGACGCCCGCACATGGAACTGACCGCGCTCGCCGATCAGCGCCTGGGTGTCGTCCGTCCACACCCCCGTGGCGTTCACGACCTGCTTGGCCCGGATCTCGTACTCCCCGCCGGCCTCGACGTCCTTCACCCGGGCCCCCACGACCCGCTCCCCC
>NZ_JAFLRJ010000587.1 GCF_017315755.1 Streptomyces beijiangensis | reverse complement strand
GGTCCTCGGGGGCGGAGCGGGGGCCGAAACCCGCGTCGATCAGCAAGGAGCGGGGGCCGTCCTGGACCAGGAGGCCGCCCGTGTTGGCGACCAGGTGGGCCGTGTCGTTGAGGTGTGCGCCGTACTCGGTGTCGTGGAGGGTGGTGGCTGGGGGGAAGGGGGCCGACGGTTTGAGGAGCATCGCGCCGTCGGGTACGTAACTGACTTTGAGGTCGCCCACCTGGATCGAACACACGGCTGAGGGCCTGCGCAGTCGTCGTCTGTCGTTCACCGGTCACGGACTCCTTGCTGGCGCTGGGGCTGGGACGGAGAAGGGGCGCGTCCTTCCGCCCGGGGAGAGGCGGAGGGACGCGCCGGGCCCTCGTCGGTGCACTGCGACGGTGCCGGTGGGGCGGCGTACGGTGCGCGGCGCGCGACGGTCGCTCTAGACAGTGGTCCGCTTGCGCAGCACGGTCGTGGCGAGTGCGGCGCCCACCAGGGCGATGACGCCCGCGGTCACCATGCCGGCGTGCAGTCCTCCCAGCGTCGCCGCGGCGTCCGGTGCCGAGCCGCCCGCGAGGGAGGTCGTGCGGGCCACCGCGATGGCGCTGAGGCCCGCGACGCCGATCGCTGCCACGTACTGCGGCAGCTGGGAGAGGCCGCCCACGACGCCCTGGTCCTCCTCGGTGACGCCCGTCGTCATCACGGTGATGAAGGAGACGACGCTGAAGACGTGGCCCAGGCCCATGACCGAGGACGTGACGATGAGGACCGGGATGTTCGTGTTCTCCGGCAGGGCGAACATCGCGAGGGTGCCGACGCCCTGGATGAGCAGGCCCGCCGCGAGGACCTTCGCGCCGCCGAAGCGGCCCAGGAGGCGGGAGACGTACATGCCGCCGAGCATCGCGGCCGCGCCCTCACCGAGGTAGCTGAGACCGGCCTGGAGCGGGGTGAAGTTCAGGACGTTCTGCATGTAGAGGCTGAGGAGGACCGTGGTTCCCGCGCACATGCCGAAGGTGACGACACCGAACAGGCCTGACCACTTGATGGTGGGGCGGTTGAGGACGGTGAGCGGGATCAGGGGCTCGGGGTGGCGGCGCTCGACGAGCAGGAACGCGCCCAGCATGACCAGGCCGCCGACGATCGCGCCGAGCGAGTCGAAGCGGACCCAGCCCTTGTCGCCGCCGGTGGAGATGCCGTAGACGAGACCGAACAGACCGAGCGTCGCGAGGACCGCGCCGGGGATGTCCATGCGCTTGGCGGTGGAGGACTCGCGCATCGTCGGCAGGGCGAGTGCGCCGCCCACCGCGAGTGCGCCCATGACGCACAGCACGACCATGGTCCAGCGCCAGCTGAAGCCGCTGGTGATGACGCCGCCGCCGAGCGCGCCGAGCACGAAGCCGAGCGACATGACGGCGCCGTTGAGGCCCAGGGCGCGGGCGCGCTGCGGGCCCTCGGGGAAGTAGCCCGTCATCAGGGCGATGGCGGCCGGGGCGATCATCGCGGCGGCCGTGCCCTGGCCGACGCGGGTGGCGATCAGGACACCGGGGGTGTTGGCGAGCGCGGCGCCCAGCGAGAACAGGGTGAACAGGGCCACACCGAGCGTGAAGAGCTTCTTGCGGCCCACCAGGTCGGCGACCCGGGCGAAGAGCGGCAGCAGGCTCGCGGAGGGCAGGAGGCTCGCGGTGGCGACCCACTGCAGGGTGCCGGCCGAGGAGAAGCCGAGGCTGCTGCCGATGTCGGGGAGGGCCACGGTGACGATGGAGAAGTCCAGGCCGCACATGAAGGTCGCGCAGCACAGCGTGATCAGGACCAGCCAGCCCCGCGTGCTGAACGTGCTGGTGGGCGCGGGAGTGGGCGTGGGGGCATCGGTGACATCGGCGGTGACCGACGGCGGCGGTGCCGCGACAGCCGGCGGCGAGGACTCGGTGACAGTCATCAGGGGTGTCCTTCGTTAGATGATCGGGCCTGACCAGAATCGATTCGGGACGACTGCGCAACAAGAACGATCTGTGCAACGATCGATTCGCCGGGCTCATCGTTCGAGGTGAGAGGCGTGATGAGGGGTACGAGGCCGAGAACGGGCAGGCCGGGGAGGACGGGGAGCACATGGAACGCCAGGAGATCGAGATCTTTCTGACGCTGGCGGAGGAACTGCACTTCGGCCGGACCGCCGAGCGCGTGGGTGTCTCGCAGAGCCGTGTCAGCCAGACCATCGCGCGTCTGGAGCGCCGCATCGGCGCGAAGCTGTTCGAGCGCAGCAGCCGGCATGTGACGATCACGGCCATCGGGGAGCAGTTGAGGGACGGCATCGGCCCGGCGCAGCGACGTATCGAGGAAGAGATCGCCAAGGCCATGGCGGCCGGCCGGGGGATCAGCGGCACGCTGCGGATCGGCTTCTCGGGGGCGTTCACGGGCCATCTGCTGCACAGCGTCACCGGGGTGTTCGGGCGCCGTCATCCGGGTGTGGACGTACAGATCAGGCAGGTGCAGATCTCGGATCCGTACGGGACGCTGCGCGCCGGTGACATCGATCTGCAGGTCACCGAACTGCCGGTCGCCGAGGCCGACTTGACTACGGGGCCCGTACTGCTGTCGCAGCCGCGTGTGCTGCTGATGGCGTCCGGGCACCCGTTCGCACGGCGCGAGTCGCTGAGCGTGGAGGATCTGGCGGAGGCCACTCTGCTGACGGTGGCCAAGCCCGTGCCCGCTCAGTGGCTCGATCATCATTTCCCGCGGCAGACGCCGTCGGGGCGGCCCATTCCGCACGGACAGGCGATCTCGCACTGGGAGGACGCGCTGTCGCTGGTGCTCGCGGGGAAGGGCGTGACGCCGGTGGCGGCAGCGGGGATGCGCTACTACGCGAGGCCCGGGCTGACGTTCCGGCCGTTCAGCGATGCCCCCCGCATCGAGTACGCGTTCCTCTGGCCCACCGACCACGAGACGGGCCGGCTACGGGCGTTCGTGGAGGCCGCTGTGGAGCATGTACGTTCGCTCGGCGGGCCCACCAGGGCGCTGGAGACCCTGTGGGATTCCGAGGGCGACAGCCGCTGAGCGGGGTTCACCTCTCGGGGGGTTCGTACGGTACGAGGGTCAGGCCATGACCCCCGCGGCGGACAGATAGCGCTGGTCGGGGCGGTCCTGGAGCATCACGTGGTGCAGGGACCTGGTGGTCGGTGACGGCGTGATCCCGAGGTCGTCGCTCATGCGCCGGCGCAGCGACTGGTAGACGTCGAGCGCCGCCGCCCTGCGGCCCGACGCGTACAGGGCGCGCATCAGCCGGGTGTGCACGTTCTCGTGGTACGGGTGCTCCTCGACGAGGGCGACGGCATCGGCGACCGCCTCCTGGAACCTGCCGCTCAACAGGAGCGCGTCCACACGCACTTCGCAGGCCGCCAAGTGGGTTTCCATCAACACGCGTGTCTGGGCGGTGAGTTGGCTGCCCGGCTGTACGTTGCAGAACGGCGTTCCGCGCCACATCGCCAGTGCCTCGCCGAGGGTCTCGACCGCGCTCTGCGCCTCGCGGTTCTCCATCAGACCCCGGGCCTGGAGGACCAGTCGCTCGAAGCGGGGCCGGTCCCATTCGGTCTCGGCGAGCTTCAGTACGTAACCATTCCCGTTGGTGACGAGACGGTGCTCGGCGATGTCGCGCGCGGTGGTGCCGGTGGCTGCTGCCAGGGATTTGCGGATGGACCCTATGTAGGTCTGTAGCGCGGTGGTAGCGGTGCGGGGCGGCTCGCAGCCCCACACCTCGTTCAGCAGGGTGGGCACGGATACGCGGCGGTTCGCTCTGGCCAGGAGCAGGGCGAGCACCTGGCGTTGTTTGGGCGCGGTGGGTGTGATGTCGCGGCCCTGCTCGTGGACGTCGATCGGACCAAGGAGACGGAACTCCACAGCCACTCCCTCGTGATGGACGTGCTGTCCGCTTCTGCGGACGGCGGACGGCGGGTGGGTGAACAGGTGAACAGTCGAACAGGCGGGCTGAGGCGGGCGGATCGCTGGGTGGCACCGCTCAGGGTGCGGTGCGCTGCTGTGTGTACGGACATGTGTCGTGGCCGAGTTTCCGGTGGGCGGACGCGGCCGAGACCAGCGTCGCGTGGCGGTGCCAGCCGGTGTAGGACCGGCCGGAGAAGTCGTGCAGCCCGAGTTCGGTCTCGGCGGCGCCGGCCCGCGCCGCGGCACGGGAGGTGATGAGCGCGGCGGCCTGGGCGTGCCGTGCGGGGGGCAGGTTGGTCAGCCAGACCCGGTCGGGCCGCAGGGACGGCGACGCCCATTCGCCGACCAGCAGGCAGGTGCGGTCCCCGCCGGGCAGCGGCACCACGGTGGGCAGTGCGCCGAGCCGGGGCTGTCCGGCCGCGCTCGGTACGGCGGTGCGCAGGGGCGCGTGCCGCCGGACCAGAGTGCGTACGGTCTCCAGCGGCGGCGCGGGGGCCGTGGGGGCCGCTTCCCGGGACGGTGCGAGGGAGAGGCGGAGGGTGTCGGGCACGGCGACGATCCAGTCGTGGCCGCGTTCTTCGAGCCCTTCGACGAGGGCCTCGGCATCCATGTGTCCTTCCGGGTCGATGACGATGGGCGGGGCTCGGTGCGTGGTCCGCGCCAGGCGGTCGAGCAGGGCGAGGCAGAGTCCGGCGGCCGAGGTGTAGTGCGTGGCGCCGGGGATGCGTGCCTGCTCGCGCAGTCTGCTGTTCCCGGTCCAGTCGCGCGGCAGATACAACTGCCAGTCCACGGAGAGGTCCCCGAGGCCGGTGGTGAGGAACGCCCCCAGCGCCAGCTGGCAGTTGACGGTGCGGCCGAGTTCCGGCACGAAGCGCTGGTGGACCCCGGCGGCCAGGCTGCCCCGCTTGGGGATGACCACGGGGGCCAGGGTCCAGGCGTGGACGGGTGTGTGTTCGGCGACCCAGCGGGCGAGTTCGGCGCGGGCCGGATGCCACGGCCAGGGGCTGACGTTGACGAACTGCTGCAGTGACTGGGACGCCGTCGGGGACGGGGTGACGGCTGCCGCCATCCGCCGCAGCGACTTCTTGCCCGCGGTGTGCAGCAGCCCCTTGAGGTACACCTCGGCCCAGTGGCGCTGGTCGGCGCGGGGGAGGTGGGCGAAGAGCCGGTGG
>NZ_JAFLRJ010000586.1 GCF_017315755.1 Streptomyces beijiangensis | reverse complement strand
GGACGACTTCTGGGGGCGGTTCGAGGGGGTCGCTGAAGCGGTCAAATTCAATCACGGGCGAGCCGTAAAGCAGATGGGAACGCTAGGCCGGGGCAACCATTTTGTCGAACTGTGCACGGATATGTCAGGTTCGGTGTGGCTCATGCTGCACTCCGGGTCCCGGAACATCGGCAAGGAGCTGGCCGAGCACCACATGGCTATCGCGCACAATCTGCCGCACAACCAGGGCCTGGTGGACCGGGACCTGGCGGTCTTCGTCGCGGACACCCCGCAGATGGCGGCCTATCGCAACGACCTGTACTGGGCGCAGGAGTACGCGCAGTACAACCGCGCGATCATGATGGGGCTCCTGAAGGGCGTCGTCCGCAAGGAGTTCAAGAAGGCGAAGGTGGCCTTTGAGCCGGAGATCAGCTGTCACCACAACTACGTCAGCGAGGAGCGCTACGACGGTCTTGACCTGCTCGTCACGCGCAAGGGCGCGATCCGCGCCGGGTCCGGGGAGTACGGGATCATCCCCGGCTCCATGGGGGCCGGTTCGTACATCGTGAAGGGGCTCGGCAACGAGAAGGCCTTCAACTCGGCCTCGCACGGCGCCGGTCGGAGGATGAGCAGGAGCGAGGCGAAGCGCCGCTTCTCGGTGCGGGACCTGGCGGACCAGACGCGGGGTGTGGAGTGCAGGAAGGACTCCGGTGTGCTGGACGAGGCCCCGGGCGCGTACAAGCCGATCGAGAAGGTCATCGATCAGCAGCGGGACCTGGTGGAGGTCGTCGCCAAGCTGAAGCAGGTCGTCTGCGTGAAGGGCTGACTCGCGTTCGCGTGGCTGTTCGCGGCCCCCGGGACCTTCTGGTCCCGGGGGCCGCTGTGCGTCACAGCTCGCGGTGGACCTTGGTGTTGGAGGCCTGGGCGCGGGGGCGGACCACCAGGAGGTCGATGTTGACGTGGCTGGGGCGCGATACCGCCCAGGTGATCGTCTCCGCCACGTCGTCCGCCGTGAGGGGGGCCGCCACGCCCTCGTAGACCTTGGCCGCCTTGGCGGTGTCGCCGTTGAAGCGGGTGGTGGCGAACTCCTCGGTCTTCACCATGCCGGGGGCGATCTCGATCACGCGGACCGGGGTGCCGACGATCTCCAGGCGGAGGGTCTCGGCCAGGACGTGGGCGCCGTGCTTCGCCGCTACGTACCCGCCGCCGTTCTCGTACGTGCCGTGGCCCGCGGTGGAGGAGAGGATGACCACCGTGCCGTCCTCGCTCGCCGTGAGGGCGGGGAGCAGGGCCTGGGTGAGGTTGAGGGTGCCGATGACGTTCGTCTCGTACATCTGGCGCCAGTCCGCGGGGTCGCTGGTGGCGATCGGGTCCGCGCCCAGTGCGCCGCCCGCGTTGTTGACGAGGACGTGGATCTTGCGGAAGGCCGTGGCGAACTCGTCGACCGCGGCGCGGTCCGTCACGTCCAGGGGGTACGCGGTGGCCTGGTGGCCCGCGGTGGTCAGCTCTTCGGCCAGGGCCTCGATGCGGTCCTTGCGGCGGGCGGTGAGGACGACCCGGTAGCCGGCGGTCGCCAGTTGGCGGGCGGTGGCGGCGCCGATTCCGCTGCTTGCCCCGGTGACTACGGCGATGCGGTTGGTGGCGGCGGCGGTCATGGGGCTGCTCCTCGGGCGTCTGTGCGATGTGGCTCGTCTGTTTCAGGATAGGGGCGAGGTCAGCGGCCTCGCGGCGCGTACATGATCACTGCCATTCCGGCCAGGCAGACCAGGGCTCCTGTGATGTCCCAGCGGTCCGGGCGGTAGCCGTCGGCGACTGCGCCCCAGGCCAGGGAGCCGGCCACGAAGACACCTCCGTAGGCGGCGAGGATCCGGCCGAAGTCGCCGGTGGGCTGGAGCGTCGCGACGAAGCCGTAGAGCGAGAGCGAGAGGGCTCCGGTGAGGATCCAGAGCCAGCCCTTGTGTTCACGTACGCCCTGCCAGATCAGCCAGGCGCCGCCGATTTCCAGGAGCGCGGCGAGGACGAAGAGGGCTGCTGAGCGGGTCGTGAGCATGGGGTGGATGGTGGCATGTGCGGGTGGGGTCAGAGG
>NZ_JAFLRJ010000585.1 GCF_017315755.1 Streptomyces beijiangensis | reverse complement strand
CAGCGCCATCACGGGCCGGTCACCCCCCTGTGGCCAAGGGAGGACCGGCCCGTGATGGCGCTGTTACGTGACCTGGGGCCCCTTTACTGGGCAGCCTCGGCCAGCTCCAGCCAGCGCATCTCCAACTTGTCGCGCTGCGTGATGAGTTCACGCAGTTCGGCGTCGAGCTTCGCGACCTTCTCGAAGTCGGTGGAGTTGTCGGCGATCTGCGCGTGCAGCGAGGTCTCGCGGTCGGACATCTTGCTGAGCTGCCGCTCGATCTTCTGCAGCTCCTTCTTCGCGGCGCGCGCCGCCTCGGAGGAGACCTTCGGCGCGGCAGGCGCGGAGTGCGAGGAGGAACCGGCCGGTGCCGAGGGCACGAACGCGTCGAGGACGCGCTGCCTGCGCTCCAGGTACTCGTCGATCCCGCGCGGCAGCATCCGCAGCGTGGCATCTCCGAGCAGGGCGAACACCTTGTCCGTGGTGCGCTCGATGAAGAACCGGTCGTGGGAGATCACGATCAGCGATCCCGGCCAGCTGTCGAGCAGGTCCTCCAGCTGCGTCAGCGTCTCGATGTCGAGGTCGTTGGTGGGCTCGTCGAGGAACAGGACGTTCGGCTCGTCCATGAGGAGGCGCAGGATCTGCAGACGGCGGCGCTCACCACCGGAGAGGTCTCCGACGGGCGTCCACTGCTTCTCCTTGGAGAAACCGAACTGCTCGCAGAGCTGGCCCGCGGTCAGCTCGCGGCCGTTGCCCAGGTCCACCCGGTCGCGTACCTGCTGAACTGCTTCCAACACCCGCAGGGTGGGCGGCAGTTCGCTGACCTCCTGCGAGAGGTAGGCGAGCTTGACGGTCTTGCCGACGATGACCTTGCCCGCGACGGGCTGTACTTCGCCGCCGCTTCGGGAGGCTTCGGCGAGTGCGCGAAGGAGCGAGGTCTTGCCCGCGCCGTTCACCCCGACGAGGCCGATGCGGTCGCCGGGGCCCAGGTGCCAGGTGAGGTGCTTGAGGAGGACCTTGGGTCCGGCCTGGACGGTGACGTCCTCAAGGTCGAACACGGTCTTGCCGAGTCGCGCGTTGGCGAACTTCATCAGCGCGCTGGTGTCGCGGGGCGGCGGCACATCGGCGATCAGCTCGTTGGCGGCCTCGATGCGGTAGCGCGGCTTGGACGTACGGGCGGGGGCGCCGCGCCGCAGCCAGGCGAGCTCCTTGCGCATCAGGTTCTGGCGCTTGGACTCCTCGGTGGAGGCAATGCGCTCACGCTCGGCACGGGCGAAGACGTAGTCGCTGTAGCCGCCCTCGTACTCATGGACGGAGCCTCGCTGTACGTCCCACATGCGGGTGCAGACCTGGTCGAGGAACCAGCGGTCGTGAGTGACGCAGACGAGTGCGGAGCGGCGCGCCTGGAGGTGCCTGGCCAGCCAGGAGATGCCCTCGACGTCGAGGTGGTTGGTCGGCTCGTCGAGGACGATCAGGTCGGGCTCGCCGATGAGGAGCTTGGCGAGCGCGATACGGCGGCGCTCGCCGCCGGAGAGGGGGGCGATGACAGTGTCGAGGCCCTGCCCGAATCCGGGCAGGTCGAGGCCGCCGAAAAGCCCGGTGAGGACGTCGCGGATCTTCGCGTTGCCCGCCCACTCGTGGTCGGCCATGTCGCCGATGACCTCGTGGCGGATGGTCGCGTCCGGGTCGAGGGAGTCGTGCTGGGTGAGCACCCCGAGCTGGAGGCCGCCGACCTGGGTGACGCGGCCGGTGTCCGGATCCTCGAGCTGGGCGAGCATCCGGATCAGCGTCGTCTTGCCGTCGCCGTTGCGGCCGACGACACCGATCCGGTCGCCCTCGGAGACGCCGAGTGAGACACCGTCGAGCAGGGCACGGGTCCCGTAGACCTTGCTGACGGCCTCGACATTGACGAGGTTGACGGCCATTGACGCTCCAGAGAAGGGGGAATCTGTCGATCTCCCAGCGTACGTTGCGCAAATGGCCGTCCGATCCGGCGATCCCGCTAGAAGATCTGGTTGTACTGCGACCAGCCGCCGCCGGTGCGGGTGCGGGCCGCGTACGGGGCGGAAGCCCGGCCGGTGCCCTTGTAGAGCCACAGCACACCCGCCTTGTCCCGCGCCAGCAGTTCCCGGTGCGGAGTCCGGTACGGGTCCTTGTCCCCCGGATTCCCCACCCAGCGCAGTATTTAAAGGACCCTTGCGCCCGGGGCGGGCGACGTCGCCGCCCGCGCCGACCTGCACGTCCCCGAATCGCGCAGTGCCTCCGCCACCTTCTCGGCCGCTCCCGCGTCCGCCGCCAGGAACGCCGTCGTCGGGCCCGAGCCCGAGACCAGGCCCGCCAGGGCGCCCGCCGCCACACCCGCCTCCAGCGTCTCCGCCAGGGCCGGGCGCAGGGACAGTGCCGCCGGCTGGAGGTCATTGGAGTGCGTGAGCGTGACCGCCAGGGCCTCCGCGTCGCCCGACCGCAGCGCCTCCAGCAGGGCGGGCGACGCCTCCGGTGCCGGGGCCTGCGGCGTCAGGCGGTCGAATTCCCGGAAGACCGCCGGGGTGGAGAGGCCGCCGTCGGCCGTCGCGAACACCCAGTGGAAGCCCGTGCCGCCCACCTCGAGATCGGTCAGTTTCTCGCCGCGCCCCGTGCCCAATGCCGCGCCGCCCACCAGGCTGAAGGGGACATCGCTGCCCAGTTCGGCGCAGATCCCGAGAAGTTCCGTACGGGAAGCGCCCGTGCCCCAGAGTGCGTCGCAGGCCAGCAGTGCTGCCGCGCCGTCCGCGCTGCCGCCCGCCATGCCGCCCGCGACGGGGATGTCCTTGGCGATGTGGATGTGGACGTTCCGGGCTGCCGGGTCGATGCCGTACCGGGAGGCGAGTGCCTCGGCGGCGCGCGCGGCCAGGTTCGTACTGTCCAGGGGGACCTGCTCGGCGTAAGGACCCGAGCAGGTCAAGTACGGGCGGTCGGGCGACGGGGTGACCGTGACCTCGTCGTACAGCGACACCGCGAGAAAGACATTGGCCAGGTCGTGGAACCCATCGGCCCGGGCCCCGCCCACCGCCAGCTGCACATTGACCTTGGCGGGGACGCGAACCGTGACGCCACCGCTCACGCCTTGGCCTCCGCGATCCGCGCGAACTCCTCCACGGTCAGCGACTCGCCGCGCGCCTGCGGCGATACGCCCGCCGCCACCAGCGCGACCTCCGCGGCCGCAGCCGAGCCCGCCCAGCCCGAAAGGGCCGCACGCAGGGTCTTGCGCCTCTGCGCGAAGGCGGCGTCGACCACCGCGAAGACCTCGGCCCTGCTGGCGGTGGTGGCAATCGGCTCCGTACGGCGGACGAGCGCCACCAGGCCGGAATCGACGTTCGGGGCGGGCCAGAAGACCTTGCGGCCGATGGATCCGGCGCGCTTGACCTCCGCGTACCAGTTCGCCTTGACCGAGGGGACGCCGTAGACCTTGTTGCCGGGTTCGGCGGCCAGCCGGTCGGCGACCTCCGCCTGGACCATGACCAGCGTGCGCTCGATGGACGGAAAGCGCTCCAGCATGGTCAGGAGCACGGGGACGGCCACGTTGTACGGAAGGTTCGCGACCAGCGCCGTGGGCGGCGGGCCCGGGAGCTCCTTGACCTGCAGCGCGTCCGCGTGGACCAGCGTGAAGCGGTCCTTCCTGGCGGGCATCCTGGCCTCGATCGTCGCCGGCAGCGCGGACGCCAGCACGTCGTCGATCTCGACCGCGACGACGCTGCTCGCCGACTCCAGGAGGGCGAGGGTCAGCGAGCCCAGGCCGGGCCCCACCTCGACCACCACGTCGTCGGGGCGCACCCCCGCCGTCCGTACGATCCTGCGGACCGTATTGGCGTCGATGACGAAGTTCTGACCGCGCTGCTTGGTCGGGCGTACGCCGAGCGCCGCCGCCAGTTCGCGGATGTCTGCGGGGCCGAGGAGGGCGTCGGGCTCTGTGGTGCTCACCCGTAGAGCGTACGGCGGTCTCCCGTGCCGGAGCACACCCCGGCCCTTGTGCCGCCCCTTGCGCCGCTCACTTGTAGAGCCTGCGGCCGCAGTGCGGCCACGGGCTCGACCCCCGCTGCACATAGAGCTTCTTCGCCCGGTACGTCTGCTCCTGGGCCGGGGCGTCCTGCGCGACACCGCTGCCACCGAGCGAGCGCCAGGTCTGACCGTCGAACTGGTAAAGACCGCCGTAGCTGCCCGTCGAGTCGACCGCGCCGGGGCGGCCGCCCGACTCGCAGTGCGCGAGGCCGTCCCAGTTGAGGCCGTCGGTGCCGGAGACGGAGGTCGGCAGAGGCTTGGTGC
>NZ_JAFLRJ010000584.1 GCF_017315755.1 Streptomyces beijiangensis | reverse complement strand
GGGTCGGGTCGAGGGGCAGCGAGGCGATCAACAGGGCGGGTACGCCCAGGGGTTCGTCGGTCGGGGTCGGCGCGTGGACCACGGGCGCGGTGCGGGGGCGTACGGGCGCGCCCTCCGCGTCGACCGGGACGGCCCAGGTGACGGCCCAGTGGGGGCGCAGGCGCTCCTCCACGGGCCGGCCTTCTAGGAGCTTCGGGTCGAGCGCGCCGTGGGCGGCGGAGATACGCCAACGGGTGGTGTCCGTCGTGCCGTTGGCCGAGTCGGTGATGTCGATGTACGGGCCTTCGGCGGACCGGGTCAGGGTCCGTACGCCCTCCACGGTGTCGACGACGATCTCGCCGAGCCCGGGGAGCGTCAGCAGCAGGGCGTCGTCGATGCCGTCGAGCAGGCGCGTCGCCAGGTCCTCGGCGCCGCCGTGCCGGCCGACGACGGCGGGCTCGTCGCTGACGGCGAGCACGGCCGCGAAGCCGACGCCGAAGCGGCCGACGGCGCCGTTCGTATCGTCCTCGGTGCGCTTGGCGGATGCACGGAGGGTGGAGAGGGATTCGACGCCCACGGCGTCGAGGGGCGCGCCGGTGTTGGCGGCGGCGAGGGTGCCCTCGCGGAGGGTCAGACGGAGCTTGCCCGGGACGCCCGCACGGGCGGCGGCGT
>NZ_JAFLRJ010000059.1 GCF_017315755.1 Streptomyces beijiangensis | reverse complement strand
CATCTCCAAGTAACAGCAGGCGGCCCGGGCCGCCTGCTGTTACTTGGAGATGTTCGCCGGCGGGATCGGGGACGCCGCCAGGGACTGAGGGGACGTCGGGTTCGCCAGGGCCGAAGGGGCCGCCGTCGCGGCTGCCGAGTCCACCGGGGGCTCCTCGGTGTCGACCGCGACCGGGCCGCCGATGACGCGGATGCCCGCTTCGTCCAGGGCCCGCTTCAGGCGCCAGCGCAGTTCGCGCTCCACGCTCAGCGCCTTGCCGGGCATCGTCTTCGCCGAGACCCGGATGATCATGGAGTCAAGGAGGACCGAGTCGAGGCCCAGGATCTCCACCGGGCCCCAGAGCCGCTCGTTCCAGGGCTCCGACTTGGCGAGGTCCTCGGCGACCTGTGCGATCACTTCGCGCAGATGCTCCAGGTCCTCCGTCGGCTTGACCTGTACGTCGACCGCGGCCGTGGCCCAGCCCTGGCTGAGGTTGCCGATGCGCTTGATCTCGCCGTTCCTCACGTACCAGATCTCGCCGTTGTCGCCGCGCAGCTTCGTCACGCGCAGGCCGACCTCTATCACCTCGCCGGAGGCGACCCCGGCGTCGATCGAGTCCCCGACCCCGTACTGGTCCTCCATGATCATGAAGACGCCGGAGAGGAAGTCGGTGACCAGGTTGCGGGCGCCGAAGCCGATCGCCACACCCGCGACACCCGCCGATGCGAGCAGCGGGGCCAGATTGATCTGGAGGGTGGAGAGGATCATCAGGGCCGCTGTGCCCATGATCACGAAGGACGCGACCGAGCGCAGGACCGAACCGATCGCCTCCGAGCGCTGGCGGCGGCGTTCCGCGTTGACCAGCAGACCGCCGAGCGCCGTGCCTTCCACCGCGGTCGCGCTGCGGTTCATCCGGTCTATGAGTCTGGTCAGGGAGCGGCGGATGACGGTGCGCAGGATCGTCGCGATGACCAGGATCAGGACGATGCGCAGGCCGACCGAGAGCCAGGTGGACCAGTTCTGCTCCACCCAGCCGGCGGCGTTGTTCGCCGTCTCCTGGGCTTGATCGAGGGTGGCGGCCGTTTTGGGCTCACTCACGGCTGAAACCTCCGTAGGTACGGGCAGACCCTCCACCCTAACGGGGGACCGCCGCACGCTTGTTGTCGTGAGCGGCGGCGAGACATCCCTCACCTGCGGGCACCGTGGACGGTGTGGTCAAGCGCACATTCCCGGGCCCGCGACCTGTGCCGATCCGCTGTGCGCCCGCGGCCCTGTGAGGGGAACAGCAGGTCCGGCGCGTCCCAGGGCAGAGGCAGTGGCGGCGCGGCCCACGAATCCCCCCGCCCCGTTACGCGGTCATGGTGGCGCTTCGACCAGGCATGAGGAGAGACTGAGACCAGATCGTCCCGGCGCGAGCCACGCGCCGCCGGCGTACAAGGAGGCATCCACCGTGCCGCACGTCCTGGTCCTCAACGCGTCGTACGAGCCCCTCGGCGTCGTACCGCTCCGCCGCGCGCTCGTCCTCGTCCTCGAGAACAAGGCCATCTGCCTCGAGGAATCCGGCGCCTTCATGCACAGTGCCACCCGCATCGTCCCCGCTCCCAGCGTCGTACGACTCAAGCGGTTCGTGCGGGTCCCCTACCGGGGGCCCGTTCCTCTCACCCGCCGTGCGCTCTTCGCCCGCGACGGCGGACGCTGCGCCTACTGCGGTGGCGTCGCAACCAGCGTCGACCATGTCATTCCGCGCAGCCGCGGCGGGCAGCACCGCTGGGACAACGTGGTGGCGGCCTGCCGCCGCTGCAATCACGTCAAGGCCGACCGGCATCTGATGGAGCTCGGGTGGCGGCTGCGCCATCAGCCCGAACCGCCGAGCGGGCTCGCGTGGCGCATCATCGGGACCGGGCATCGGGACCCGCGCTGGTTGCCGTACCTGCAACCATTCGGCGCGGACGACGCCCTGGCCCGGATCGACGGCATTTCAGCCTGAGGATCCGGGCTTTTGCTGTGGTGGCGCCGGGTGGCCCCTGAGGGGTCACCCGGCCACCGCGTATGCCTCCACCGACCAGAGCGAGTAGCCGAAGCGCGTCGCGCGCCGGTCGCCCTGGACGCGGACGAATCGGGTGTCCTTCGCATCCATACGGACCGATTCCCTGGCGCCCCTGCCGTCCCTGACGGTGGCCGCCGTACGCCAGGTGCGGCCGTCCGCCGAGACCTGGATGCGGTAACCGCTCGCGTACGCGTCCTGCCAGTGCAGCACCACCTGCCCCAGGCGCACCGGCTTCCCCAGATCCGTCTGCCACCACTCCCCATCCTCGGCGGGCGAGGACCAGCGGGTCTTCGGGTCGCCGTCGGAGGCCGCCGAGGCCGGGAAGTCCGGGGTCTCGTCGCCCGAGGACGACGCGGTCGCCGTACGGGCGAGATCCGGGCCGGCGGTGCGCGGATAGGCCCGCACGGTGAGCGTCCGCTCCTCGCCCGCGAAGGAGACCGGGACCCGGTACTCGCCGGGCGGGGTCGCCGGGTCGACTGTCACGTCGATGGGGATGTCGGTCCGGGTGCCGCGCGGGACCGTCGCCTGCTGCGGGACCGCGACATGGATGCCCTTGGGCGCCTTCGCGCTCAGCGCGCCGCGCACATCGGCGGGGCGCTCGGCGGTCAGCCGGGCCTGCAGCCGCTGGGTGCCGCCGCCGATCTCCGCGTCGGCCTCGTCCCGTACGAGCGCGAACGCGGCCTGCGGGCCGTCAGCGAACCACGGTGTCAGATGGCGTACGGCAGGGGCCTGCCCGGCCCAGGTCAGCCGGACCGCGTCCGCGCGCACCCCGCCGGCCGCGGTCTGCGTCCAGCCGGTGGGGGAGAGGGTGCCGATCCGGCGCCAGCCCTGGCCGGGAACCCGTACCTCCACCGAAGCGTTCTCAGTGGTACGGGGGAGAGCCGTCGCCGTGACCGCCTCGACGGGGCGTACGCGGTCGAAGGTGACGGTGTAGGAGCCCGCCTCCCGCGCGACCGTGCCCGCCGTGCGGTCCGCACCCGTCCAGGAGTCCGACGCCTTGGCGGCCCGGTCGACGAAGGGGCCGAGCACGCCCTTGCCGACGGTCACCTTGCTCGCCAGCAGGGACCGGCGCACCGGCTCCAGGGCGAGCTGCGCCTGCCAGGCCGCGGTCCCGTCCCCGCGCGTCTGTGCCCGCAGTATGTCGACGGCGAGCTCGCCCGCCCGGCCGTAGCGTGCCAACTGGTCGATCCAGGGCCCCACTTCGTTCTCCAGGGCCCCGCCCGCCGTGTCCTTCAGTCGCTGCGGGGCCTCGCGCATCACGGTGAAGGCGGCGCGCAGCGAGTCGGCGGACTTGTCCTGCGCCGCCCGGTCGGTCGTCGCGCGCGCGGCCCAGAAGGCGGCGATCAGCGGCTTCAGATAGGCGGACTCGTCGCCTCCCAGTACGGACGAAGCGTCGTTCCCCGAAAGGGCGGTGAGCGCCTCGCGGGTCTTCGCGGAGCTGCCCGCCAGGTCGTCGACGGCCGCCTGCCAGGACTCCTGGGGGCTGTAGGCCTTGGGGTTCCAGGCGTAGTCGGCGGCCGTGAAGAGCGGGATGCGGGAGGCCGAAGGCTGCTGCATCGCGTTGGCGAGGAGAGCGGACGAGCCGCTCGCCACGGCGGGTTCGCGGCCGGTGTAGGGGCCGAGGAAGATCCGTCCTGGCGCGTAGTCGTTGACCGGATAGTTGTCCATGGTGACCAGCGGATGCTTGAACGCGGCGCGCGCACCGGCCAGTTCGGACCCGGTGATCGTCTTCGGTACGACGCCGACACCGGTCCACGCCACCTGCACGCGCGGGTCGAGCCGGTCGGCGAGCGCCCGCCGGTAGGCCGTCGCGCCGTCCTGGAAGTACTCGGTCGGCATCAGCGACAGCGGATCCGCGCCCGGGTGGTACGCGGCGAGATGTGCGGCGACCGTACCCGCCACGCGCGCCTGCGCCTTCGCCGCGGCCTCGGGTCCCGAGCCGAAGGCGTCGGAGTCCGCCGAGCAGTGCCATTCGCTGTAGCTGACGTCCTGGAACTGCAGCTGGAAGGAGCGCACGCCCAGCGCCCACATCGCGTCGATCTTGCGGTTGAGGGCCTTCATGTCCTTGTCCGAGGACATGCACATGGCCTGCGCGGGGGCCACGGCCCAGCCGAGCGTCACATGGTTGCGGGCGGCGCGTTCGGCCAGCGCGCGGAAGTCGGCGCGCTGGGCGGCGGGGTAGGGGTCGCGCCAGCCGGCCTGGCGGTAGGGGTCGTCGCCCGCCGCGTAGAGGTAGCGGTTCTGTTTCGTACGGCCCATGAAGTCGATCTGGTCCAGGCGCTGTTCGCGGGTCCAGGGCTGTCCGTAGAAGCCCTCGGTGGTGCCGCGGACGGCGGTCCCCGGCCAGTCGCGTACGGCGACTCCCGGGATGGTGCCGTGGCTGATCAGCTGGCGGAGGGTCTGGACGGCGTGGAAGAGGCCGTCCTCGCCGACCCCGTCCAGGGCGACGGTGTCACGGCCCGCGAGCTGCCCGGTGGCGATGCGGTAGCCGCCGGAGGGGAGATCGGAGAGGGCGGGTGCGCGGAGATCGCGCAGGGCGTCCTGGGCTCCGGCGCCGCCGAGACGGATGACCGGGCCGCGGCCGGGGAGGCCGGTGGACACCGTTCGTACGCCTGCCTGCGCCAGGACGTCCCTCAGGGCGTCGACGGCGTACGGATCGGCATCGGGCGCCGCGTCCAGGGTCACCTCGGTGCCCAGCGGTACGGGCTGTCCCGCGGCGCGCATCGACTGGGGCCGCGGCCACACCGGCGGCAGCGGGCTGTCGCTGCGGTCGTTCGCGGTGGCGGTGCCCTTGCCGGGTCCGTGTCCGGGTCCCGTGCCGGGATCGTTCGGGGCGGCGACGGAGCCGGGCGCGGCGCCGAGCAGACTGCCGAGTACGGCGACCGCGACAGCCGTGGCTCTTCTTCTGCGACCGAGTTGCACTTTTCCGCCTCCCGCTCTGGTTTCCCGCTCAGGCCTCCCGCGCTACATGGGAGTCGACCCCACCACCACCGGGCAGGGGGTGTCAACGCAAGTGGCCGGTGTGCCGGAATTGCCCCGCGCGCCGCGACAGTCCCACCGCGCGAAGGGGAACGGAATGTGACCCGGCGCACGTTGATGAGATGTATACGGATGCGTCCGCGCCCGCTGGGTAGGGCTGGTTGCGTCCCCGTCGTCGACACGTCAGGAGGCCAGTCGTGGCCGCATCAGCTCAGCTTCTGCTGTCCGCTCTCTCCAAACAGGTGCCGGAGCCGTCCACCCCGTCCCTCCCGGACTTCCCCGATCTTCCCGAGTACGCGGACCTGTGCACCACCAGCTCCATGGAGCTGCCCCTCACCAGCGAGCCCCCGCTCTCCGACGCCGCCCCCCTCACCAGCGAACCGCCGCTCGCCGATGTCACCCCGCTGACCAGCGAACCCACCGCGTACGGCACAGCCGCGGGACTCTAGATGGCCCTTGCCCGGTTAGCCGAGCTGCACGGAGTCGCCACCAGCTACTCACCGTCCGACGACGTCACCGTCCAGGTGCCCGACACCACCGTCGTCGCCGTGCTCGCCGCGCTGGGCGTCGACGCCTCGACCCCCGGGGCGGTACGCGCCGCGCTCGCCCGGGGCGAACGGGCGGCGTCGGGTCGTCT
>NZ_JAFLRJ010000583.1 GCF_017315755.1 Streptomyces beijiangensis | reverse complement strand
AGGTGCCCGGTGGCTGGGCGCGCCGGACGGGTGCGCCCTCGCCCCGTCTCAGCTGGTCGACGACCGCCCGCAGATCGGCCTGCGAGCGCGCGCTGGTACGGCGCAGCGCGTTGCAGCGCCCCAGTACGGACCGGGCGATGCGGTCGGCACCGAGTGCGGCGGAGGCGATCGCCGCGACGGCGAGCACCGCGAATCCGGTGAGCGCTCCCCGCAGTCCGGCCGTGGGATGAACGTGGCCGGTCTGGATGGTGTAGATGACGGCGGCCGCACCGCTCAGCGCGGCGACGACGGTCGGCAGTATCGCGGTGCGCAGGAACTGGGGTCGTATGCGGGACTCCAGGCCCACGGGTGCGGACCGGGAGCGGCCGCCCGGAGCAGGCGGGGAAGCGGCCCGCCCCGGTGCGGGAGCGGGACGGGTGCCCGGCCGGCCGTGCCGGCCGCCTTCAGGGCGATCCGTCCGCGCGGCGGGTGCGCGAAGA
>NZ_JAFLRJ010000582.1 GCF_017315755.1 Streptomyces beijiangensis | reverse complement strand
GTCCCCACCTGAACCGGGGCGCAGCCCCGGTTCAGGTGGGGACGGGACGGGGGCACTGGTCCTTGCGGCGGCCGGATACCCTGGGACGCAACGCCCATCCTCCCCCGAGCTCTTAAGGAGACAGGGGGGACCCCCTCCGACCCGAGGATCCGCGACCGCCGTGTTCGATACCCTTTCCGACCGCCTCGCAGCGACATTCAAGAACCTCCGGGGCAAAGGGCGCCTCAGTGAGGCGGACATCGACGCCACCGCGCGCGAGATCCGTATCGCGCTCCTCGAAGCCGACGTCGCGCTGCCCGTAGTCCGCGCCTTCATCAAGCAGGTCAAGGAGCGCGCCGCCGGCGCCGAGGTCTCGCAGGCGCTGAACCCCGCCCAGCAGGTCATCAAGATCGTCAACGAGGAGCTCATCGGCATCCTCGGCGGCGAGACCCGACGCCTCCGCTTCGCCAAGAACCCGCCGACCGTGATCATGCTCGCGGGTCTGCAGGGTGCCGGTAAGACGACCCTCGCGGGAAAGCTCGGCCTCTGGCTGAAGAGCCAGGGTCACGCGCCCCTGCTCGTCGCCTGTGACCTCCAGCGCCCCAACGCCGTCAACCAGCTCGCGGTCGTCGCCGAGCGCGCGGGCGTCGCGGTCTTCGCCCCCGAGGCGGGCAACGGCGTCGGTGACCCGGTCAAGGTCGCCAAGGACTCCATCGAGTACGCCAAGTCGAAGCAGTACGACGTGGTCGTGGTCGACACCGCCGGCCGCCTCGGCATCGACCAGGAGCTGATGCAGCAGGCCGCGGACATCCGCGACGCCGTCAGCCCCGACGAGATCCTCTTCGTCGTCGACGCGATGGTCGGCCAGGACGCGGTCAACACCGCCGAGGCCTTCCGCGACGGCGTCGGCTTCGACGGAGTCGTCCTCTCCAAGCTCGACGGCGACGCCCGCGGTGGTGCGGCGCTCTCCGTCGCGCACGTCACCGGCCGGCAGATCATGTTCGCCTCGAACGGCGAGAAGCTGGACGAGTTCGACACGTTCCACCCGGACCGCATGGCGTCCCGCATCCTCGGCATGGGCGACATGCTCAGCCTGATCGAGAAGGCCGAGCAGACCTTCAGCCAGGCCGAGGCCGAGGAGATGGCCGCCAAGCTGCAGAACAGCAAGGGCGGCAAGGACTTCACGCTCGACGACTTCCTGGCTCAGATGGAGCAGGTCAGGAAGATGGGCTCCATCTCCAAGCTGCTCGGCATGCTGCCCGGCATGGGGCAGATGAAGGAGCAGATCGCCAACATCGACGAGCGCGACGTGGACCGTACCGCCGCGATCATCAAGTCGATGACCCCGGCCGAGCGCCAGGACCCCACGATCATCAACGGCTCGCGCCGGGCGCGCGTCGCCCGTGGTTCGGGCGTCGAGGTCAGCGCGGTGAAGGGGCTCGTCGAGCGGTTCTTCGAGGCGCGCAAGATGATGTCGCGGATGGCCCAGGGCGGCGGGATGCCGGGTATGCCCGGGATGCCGGGCATGGGTGGCGGTCCCGGCCGGCAGAAGAAGCAGATCAAGCAGGCCAAGGGCAAGCGCAAGAGCGGTAACCCGATGAAGCGCAAGGCGGAGGAGCAGGCCGCGGCCGAGCGGCGCGAGCAGGGCGGCGCGGCCGGTCAGCCGGGCGCGGAGGCTCCGCAGAACTTCGAGCTCCCCGACGAGTTCAAGAAGTTCATGGGCTAGAAGCAGGCAGCCGAGCGGCCCGCGTCCCCTTCCGAGGGGGCACGGGCCGCTTCGTCGTTACGTACTCAGGCCGCCTGCGACCGCGCCCGCAGTGCCGTCCCGTTCTCAAGACCCGCCGTGTCGAGCCCCAGCGACACCGCCGCCGTCGCGCCCACGTCCGCCAGGCTGTCCGCGTCGGGGAGGTACTCCAGGCCGGGTGCGTCCGGGCGGTGGATCAGCACCGGGACGTACTCGCGCGTGTGGTACGCGTGCCCGATCGTCGGGTCGTTGCCGTGGTCCCCGGTGACGATCAGCCGGTCGCCGGGCCCGTCGAGCAGTGCGGTGAGCGCCGCGAGGCCCGCGTCCACCTGCTCCAGGACCTGTCCGTAGCGCAGGGTGTCCTGCTGGTGCCCGGCCAGATCGGTCTCCTGGACGTTGGCCACGACGAGGGCGTCGCCCCCGGCGCGTACCGCTTCGAGCGTGTACGCGAGGACCTCCGCGGTCCCCACCGCGGGGCGGCGTACGGCGTCCTCGCAGGCCAGGATGTCGGCCGCCTTGCCGACCAGCGTCACCGGGATCCCGGCCCCGGCGGCCAGCTCAGGGAGCTGACGGGCATGGTCCAACTCCGCCCCCAGGTGCTGCACCTGAAGTCCGCCGCCCGTGTAGAAGCCGCTGGCAGGGGTGTCCAGGCCGACCGTGCCGTTGTCGCCGGGGCGTACGTACGCGGACAGCGGCTGCTCCGCGTGGCCGCCGACCGCGATCACCCGGGCGACGGGGGCGACCGCGCGCACCGTACGGGCGATGGAGAGGATCCGTTCGAAGGGGAGGTCATCCAGGCGGCCCGAGGCGTTCCAGTTGATGCCGGGGTCGGCTTCCAGGTTGTCGTGGACCAGGACCGCGCCGTCGACGGCCAGCAGGGGCTTCCCTCCGAGGAGTTCGACCTGGTGGCCCGCCGCTTCGAGGGCGGCCGTCACCTCGTCGAGGTGTTCGCCGAGCCTGGCCACCGTCACCTTGCTGAAGTCCGCGCCCATCATCGTCTGGTGGCCCGCGAAGGTGTCCGCGCCCGGATAGCCGAGGGCGGCCCGCCCGACCGCGACCGG
>NZ_JAFLRJ010000581.1 GCF_017315755.1 Streptomyces beijiangensis | reverse complement strand
CCCACGACCCGCTCCCCCTCCCGCAGGAACCCGACCACCTTCGCCCGGTTCGCCGCCAGCGCCCCGTAACCGGCGGCCGTCCGCACCAGGGTCGCCACATAGCGCGCGTCGTCCATCTGGGCGTCGTAGTACTGCAACGCCCCCACCAGCGCGTCCTTCTTCAGCGCGGGTGCCACCTGCAGCGCGCGCTTGCGCGTCAGGTGCCGGTGCGTGGGAAGCCCGCGCCCGTGCCCCGACGACAACGACATCGCGTCGTAGAGCGCCACACCGCTTCCCGCGTACCACCGCTCCCAGCCCTTGTGCTGCAGGGGATAGAGGAACGCCACCGGCTTCACCAGGTGCGGGGCGAGCCGCTCAAGCAGCAGCCCGCGCTCCTTCAGCGCCTCCCGTACGAGTGCGAAATCCAGCATCTCCAGATAGCGGAGCCCGCCGTGGATCAGCTTGCTCGACCTGCTCGACGTCCCCGATGCCCAGTCCCGCGCCTCCACGAGCCCGGTCGACAGGCCCCGGGTCACGGCGTCCAGCGCCGTCCCCGCACCCACCACCCCCGCGCCCACGACGAGCACGTCCAGTTCCCGCTCGGCCATCCCGGCGAGCGCCGCTGCGCGCTCCTCGGGTCCCAGTGTCGCTGTCCTCACTGCTGCCTCCCGTAGATCGGGGTGGTCCGGCTCACGTCATCACTGCCGACTGCTCACTTCCGCACATCCACGATTCTGTCCGTACCCACCGACATCGGCCACCTCCTGTGGATAACACTCGGACACCCCAGACCGCCCCAATCCCGCATATCGGTCATATTTACTCCTAACCTGACATAGCGATCTCCACAGGGGTTGCGCGACCACCCCGCTCCGGCTATTGGGAAGGACGGCCCACCGCCATGCCCGCAGATCTCGCCGTCATCGGACTCGGTCACCTCGGCCTCCCCCTCGCCCAGGCCGCAGTGGCGACCGGCATCGACACCATCGGATACGACACCGACCCGGACCGCCTCGCAGGGCTCGCCGCCGACCGCACCCACCACGCCGACATCCGCCGCCTGCTCTCCGGCGGCTTCCGCCCCATCACCGATCCGGCCGAACTGGGCCGGGTCCGTACCGCCGTCATCTGCGCCCCCACCCCCCTGGGCGCCGACCGCGCCCTGGACCTGACCGATGTGGCCGACGCGGCCCGTGCGCTGGCCGCCCGGCTGCGGCCGTACACCACGGTGATCCTGGAATCACCCGTCTACCCCGGCACCACGGAGGAATTCCTCCGTCCCCTCCTCGAAGAGGGCTCGGGCCTGCGGGCGGGCCGCGATTTCCACCTGGCGTACTCCCCCACCCGCCAGGACCCCGGCAGCCGCGCACCCTCATACGCCTCCACGCCCAAGGTCATCGGCGGCCTCACCCCCGCCTGCACCGAATCGGCGGCCGCCTTCTACGGACGCCTCACCGACAAGGTGGTCCGCGCCCGTGGCCTGCGCGAGGCCGAGATGACCAAGCTCCTCGAATCGAACTACCGCCACGTCAACATCGCCCTGGTCAACGAGATGGCGGTCCTCTGCCACGAGATGGGCGTCGACCTCTGGGACGTCATCCGCTGTGCCGAGACCAAGCCCTTCGGCTTCCAGCCCTTCCGTCCCGGCCCCGGCGTCGGCGGCCACGGCGTCCCCATGGACCCCTCGTACCGCCCGCCCACCGGCGGCGCCCTGCGCATGGTCGGCCTGGCCCAGGACATCAACAACCGCATGCCGCAGTACGCGGTCCAGCGCTGCGCCACCCTCCTCAACGAGCACGGCAAATCGGCCCGCGGCGCCCGCGTACTGCTCCTGGGCGTCACCTACAAGCCGGACCTCGCCGACCAGGAGGGCTCCCCCGCCCCCGAGATCGCCCGCCGTCTGATGGACCTCGGCGCCTCGGTCAGCTACCACGACCCGCACGTCCCCGACTGGCGCGTGCACACCGTCCCGGTGCCCCGCGCGGACTCGCTCTACGAGGCCGCGGCGGCGGCCGACCTCACCGTTCTGCTCCAGAACCACCGCACATACGACCTCCAGGGCCTCTCCGTGAAGGCCCAGCTCCTCCTGGACACCAGGGGAGCCTCCCCTGGGGGCGCAGCGCACCGACTCTGACCCCTGCTAACCTGCGGCGTTCACAACTCGCACACAAGTGCGTTTACGTCCCAGGGGGACCACCATGAGCCAGACCACGCCTCCGCCCGCCCAGCCGTCCGAACCGCAGCCCTCCGCACCGCAGCCGGAGACCTTCGGCTACCCGGCGGCCCCCGTAGGAGCCGCACCCGTCGCCGCCCCGGTTCGCCGCACCGACAACCTCGCCGGCGGGCTGCTCACAGCCTTCGCCGTCGCCGTCGTCGCGGCAGGCGTCTACGGCGGTATCGCCGGAGCCCTGGAGCGGGAGATCGGTTACGCGGCCGTCGGCGTCGGCTTCGTCATAGCCCTGGCCGCGTGCAAGGTCGGCGGCCGCAGCGTCTGGCTGTTCGTGGTGTCCGCCGTGTTCGCTCTGGGAGCCACCTATCTGGGGCAGCTCCTGGAGATCGCCATCATCGTCACGAAGCACACCGACGAATCGGTGACGGACCTGTTCACCGGCCACTTCGGTGCGCTGACCGACACGTGGAAAGAGGCTCAGGACTTCATGGGGTACCTCTTCCTCGCCCTCTCCGTGGT
The DNA here is from genome assembly GCF_017315755.1 of Streptomyces beijiangensis. Lineage (GTDB taxonomy): Bacteria > Actinomycetota > Actinomycetes > Streptomycetales > Streptomycetaceae > Streptomyces > Streptomyces beijiangensis. Next base: position 140 of record NZ_JAFLRJ010000581.1, on the reverse strand, counting down.
CGGTGCGTACTCCGGTGCCAAGAAGGCCAACGGCTGACCCGTCCCCACCGCAGGAGCCCGCAACGGACCGCCGTTGCGGGCTCTTCGCCGTAATCGCTCCCCGCCGCACCTGCCGCCCCCACAGCCCCCATTGGTAACTT
>NZ_JAFLRJ010000580.1 GCF_017315755.1 Streptomyces beijiangensis | reverse complement strand
GGGCGGAGGCGTACGACGCGGTGGCGAGCGGGAGCTGCGAAACGGCCGCCGCTCCGAGAGCGACGGCCGATCCGGCCAGGAAACGGCGGCGGTCGCCACCTCGTGCACGTATGTCGGACATCCGGGACAACTCCCTTGTTCCTGTGGCCTCTTGTCACGCAAGAGACTCACAGGGCAAGGGAGCCCTCCGGTTGAACAGCCGGTGGCGGGCGTATGGCGCCTGGCGCAATCAGTCGCTGTGCGCGCCGTCCGCGACCTGCGCCACGTGCGCGACCGGGCAGCCGCCCGTCATCTGGCCGAGGAAGGCGTTCGGGTCGTAGAAGTGCTCTACTTCCAGGAGCTTCAGGTCGTCGCTCACCTTGGCGACGCTCATGCCGAACATCTCGATCGTCCGGCCGTCCGGCGGGAAGCCCTGGTACTCGCCCTCGAAGGCGCCCCAGTGCCGCCACTTGAAGGCGACGACCGGCGGCGGCGAGAGGACTTCGAGCACCTCCCAGTAGAAGCCCTGCGGGAACGCCGTGTGGAAGACGTCGTGCGAGGACTCGAAGGTCTCCTTGCCGTAGAAGACGCTGTCGCCGATGAGGACGTTGTAGCTTCCGCGGTCCACGATCTCGGCCGAGTCCGCCCACGCGCCCCCGTTGACCCGGGTACGGAACTTCTCCGAGACCATGGACACCCAGGTCGCCGGATCCGCCTTGTGCGAGACCTCCATCTCGAAGACCTGCACGATCGATTCGACGATCGCCTCCAGCGACCCGGGTGCGTGGTCGGTCGTACGCTGCCCGGGCATCACCGTGTGCGAGAGGTGATAATCCGGGACTTCTTCGCGCCAGTCGTCGGGGGATGCGGCGGCGATGACCGCTTCGCGTCCCTGGAGCCACAGAGGAGTCGGGGCCTGAGTCATGGAGAAGATCCTCACCCAGCAAACCTTTGGCCACAAGTACACGTTTGGTAATGTTCGATCTTCGACTCCCCTGTGAATCACGGGAGTTGAGGATTCCGGTTCAGCCGAAGGTGAGCACTCCGCGCGCGACCCTCCCGTGTTCGGCGTCGTCCGCGGCCTTCGCGAAGTCCTCGATCGGGTACGTCTCGGTGACCAGCTCGTCCAGGAGCAGGGCCCCCGTCCGGTACAGCTCCGCATAGAGCGCGATGTCGTGCTGCGGGCGTGAACTCCCGTACCGGCAGCCGAGGATCGTCTTGTCCAGGAAGAGCGCGGCGGGCACGAAGGACGCCTCGGCCGCCGCTGCCGGCATCCCGAGCAGGATCGCCTGACCGCCCCGGTCGAGCAGCTCGATGGCCTGCCGGATCAGCGCCACGTGCCCCACGCACTCGAAGACATGGTCTGCCCCCGTCGGCAGGATGTCCCGTACCGCGTCGGCCGAAGGCAGGAACTCCGTCGCCCCGAACTGCCGCGCCACCGCCTCCTTGGCGGGGTTGTTGTCGACGGCCACGATCCGGGTCGCGCCCGCGATCCTGGCGCCCTGGATGACGTTGAGCCCGATGCCGCCCGTCCCGATGACGACCACGCTCTCGCCGATGCCGACCTTCGCCCGGTTCAGTACGGCACCGACCCCGGTCAGCACCCCGCAGCCGATCAGCGCCGCCGAGGTCAGCGGAATGTCGGACGGGATCTTCACCGCCTGCACGGCCTTGACGATCGTGCGCTCGGCGAAGGAGGAGTTCGAGGCGAACTGGAAGAGCTTCTGCCCGCCCCGCGAGAAGGGCTTCCCCGGCATCCCGATCGCCTTGCGGCACATGGTCGGACGGCCGCGGTCGCAGTCGGAGCACGCGCCGCAGGCGGCGAGCGTGGAGAGCGACACATGGTCCCCTGCCGCCACATGCGTCACCCCGGCCCCGACGGCCTCCACGACTCCCGCGCCCTCGTGTCCGAGGACGCACGGCGCGGGGAAGGGGATGGTCCCGTCGATGACCGACAGATCGCTGTGGCAGAGCCCGGCGGCGGCGATGTCCACCAGGACCTCGCCGGGCCCCGGGTCCCGTATCTCCAGATCATCGACGACCTGGGCCTGCTTGCCGTCGAAGACGACACCCCTCATCTCGGCTCCCTCGGTAGGCCGAGCACGCGCTCGGCGATGATGTTGCGCTGGATCTCGTCCGAGCCGCCATAGATGGTGTCGGCCCGGCTGAAGAGGAACTGCCGTTGCTGTGCGTCGAGTTCGTAGGGATTCGCGGGGCTCCAGTCGTACGGACCGACCGCCGCGCCCGCCCCGCGCACCTGCATCGACAGCTCGCCGAGGCGCTGGTGCCAGCCGCCCCAGAGGAGCTTGGCGACGCTGGGGGCACCGGGGTCGCGGGTGGAGCCGAGGGTGCGCAGGGCGTTCCAGCGCATGGTGCGGAGCTCGGCCCACTGGCGTACGAGACGGTCACGCAGGACAGGGTCGCCGGAGGCGGCGCCGGTCGTGACGGCCTCCCGTACGACCTCCTCCAACTCCTGCGCGAAACCGATCTGTTGGACCAGGGTCGAAACCCCTCGCTCCAGGGCGAGGAGCCCCATGGCGACCTGCCAGCCGTTGCCCTCGCCGCCGACGACGCCTTCCGCGTGGGCTCCGTCGAAGAAGACCTCGTTGAACTCGGCGGTCCCCGACATCTGCCGGATGGGCCGCACATCGATCCGGCCCGGCTGGTCCATGGGTACGAGCAGGAAGGACAGGCCGTGGTGGCGTCTGCTGCCCTGCTCGGTGCGGGCCAGCACGAAGCACCAGTCGGCGTCCTGGGCGAGCGAGGTCCAGATCTTCTGGCCGGTGACGCGGTGGCTGTCGCCGTCCTTCTCGGCGGTGGTGCGGACGGCCGCGAGGTCGGAGCCCGCGCCGGGCTCGCTGTAGCCCTGGCACCAGAGTTCCTCGCCGCGGGCGACGGCGGGGAGGAAACGCTGCTGCTGTTCTTCGCTGCCGTAGGCGATGAGGGTGGGGGCGAGGAGGTTCTCGCCGATGTGGCCGACACGGGCGGGGGCGCGGGAGCGGGCGTACTCCTCGGCCCAGACGACCTGCTGGGTGAGGGTGGCGCGGCGGTTGCCGAAGCCGTCGGCGTGCCAGCCGATGCCTATCCAGCCGGCGGTGCCGAGCTCTTGTTCCCAGCGGCGGTGCGGGGTGGCGCCGGCGGTGAAGTCGCCGACGAGGTGGGCCTTGAGCCACTCCCGTACCTCGGAGCGGAAGGCGTCGTCCTCATCCCCGAAGGAGAAGTCCATCCCGGACCTCCTTCCGGAGAACGGGCGCCTCGCCCGGCGGACCCCCACTGGGGCTCCGCCCCAGACCC
>NZ_JAFLRJ010000579.1 GCF_017315755.1 Streptomyces beijiangensis | reverse complement strand
TCGGCACCGGCATCGTGGCCGTAGAGCGCGTCGGCCACGATGCCGGTGCCGAAGCGGGCGTTGACGGCGGCCATCAGTTCGGCCGTACGGATGGAGTCCAGGCCCAGTGCCTGGAAGCGCTGGTGCGGTGCGATCCGGTCGGGTTCGACGCGCAGTACGGCGGCGAGTTCCCGCGTCACTGCGTCAAGAACATCGGTCAGCGGCTCGCTGGTCATGGTGGACGCCTCCTGGGTGGTGTGCCGGCCCGAAAAGTCTTTCGCCGTCACGGCTGGTGGTGCGGCGCCCTGTACGCGGTCGGCGGCCGCCACCAGCGGGAGCCGCCCGCCCGCTCCTCGCGGCGGCTCAACTCCCCGCCCCGCGCGCGCAGGGCGAGCAGCACGATCGTGAGCGCGGCCAGTTCGTCGGCGTCGGCCCGGCCGCGCACGACACGCAGGCGGAGCTCGTCGTGGCCCGTACCGCCCATGCCCCGCCTCCTCCGGCCTCCCCGACACCGTCGGACAGCGCGCTCGAAGCACGCTCTCGCCCCGCTGGAGAAACACCGGTGCGGGTCCGCCCGCTTCTCGCCCGGCACCGGTCACAGGGCGCCGGTCACCCGCTCCTCGCCCGGGCCGAGCGCAGCCCCCGGGCGAGCGCACGCGCGCTCGCCTCGGCGCCGCCGGTGCCCGTCATGACGACGGTCGTCGCGGCGGCGGACCGTACCGGCGTGCCGCGGCCGATCCCGTACGCGACCCGGCCGGCAGGACCGCACCCGCACAGCACCAGCCGGCGCCCCCCGCCCACCAGTTCGCGCAGGGCGGGCGGGAGCGGGTCCGCCGGTCCGCCGGGCCCTTCGAAAGATGCGAAGGACGCGAACGACGCGAAGGACAGGGACACGACGCGCTCCGGCCCCTCGTGCGCACGGACCAGTGCCTCGTACGCGCCGGGCGGCACACCGGGGACGGTGACCAGACAGATGACGTCGGCCCGCGGCTCGCCGGGGCGCAGCACCTCCACTGCGGCGCCCCGCACCGCGGGCGCGTGCCGGGCCGCGCGGGGCGCCCCGGAGCTCTCCAGCAGGGCGAGCACCTGTTCCACGGTGCGCCCCGCGCCCTGCGAGTCGGAGAGCCGGCGCAGCAGCTGCACGCACTGCGACAGCGTCTGGGAGGCGTCCGCGTCCGACAGTTCGGCGCGGTCGTAGACGGCGGTCAGCAGCAGCACGTCCGAGTCGTCGTGCTGCGCGGCGAGCGTCACCGGCAGACTCGTGTCACCGCTCACGCTGCGCGGTACGTCCACCTCGATGTCCTGGGCGGCGAGTTCGGCCAGCAGCGCCTGCGGGATCCTGGGGCGGCTGTCGAACCGTACGAGGGTGTCGGTGAGCCGTACGGCGTCGTCACGGCCGCTCCACTCCCCCACCCGGTCGCCCGGGACCCAGGCGTAGGCGGTCAGGTCGAGCGCGGCGTCGCGGACCTGCCGCAGCAGGTCCTCCACCGGGGCGGCGGGGTCGACGGTCACCGTCATCGGCAGGACGCTGCCCAGCAGTCCGGGGGTGGCGGCGGCGTCCCGCAGGGTGAGGTCACGGCCGGAGAAGTGCACGCCGAAGCTGACCGGGGCGGGCCCCCGCACGCCCGCCGCCCGGTACAGCAGCAGCGCCCAGACCACGTGCAGCGCGCTGCTCTCGCCGGCTCCCTGCAGCGCCGCCCACGATCTGAGCCGCGCGGTCTGATGGGGCCGCAGCCGGCGCTGGATGCGGCCGGCTCCCGCCTGGTGGGTGAACCCTCCGGGGCGGCCGGGACTCACCGCGGCGCCGGGAGGCGGCGCGGCGGCGGCCCAGAACTCCTGCGCGGCCGCGGTGTCGTGGCCCGCCAGCCATACGGCGTGGTCGCGGATGTCGGGGCGCCGCTCGCCCCCGGGGACGGATCCGCCCGCGAGATAGGCGCGGTAGAACTCCCGTACCAGCAGGTGCGCGCCGCGTTCGTCGAGCAGGGCGCTGTGGTAGCTCAGCAGGACCCTGGTCTCCGCGCGGCCGTCCTGCGCGGGGTGCGGCGGGCCGTCGAGCAGGGCCAGCCGAAGCAGCCCGGGCCGGTGCAGTGCGAAGCCCCGCGTCCGGTCCCGCCGCAGCAGCTCGCTCCAGCCGACCGTCGCGGAGCCGTGGCGTACGACCTCGACGGCCGCCCGCTCGTGCAGTACGAGCCGGGGCGCCGCGCTCCAGTCGAACGAGGCCCGCAGCACGGCCTCCCGGTCGGCGACGGACTGCCAGGCCGCGGTGAACAGGCCGGTGTCCAGCGGCCCCGACCAGTTCCACAGGAGCTGCTCGATGTGGCGTCCCGGGCTGTCCTGCCGGGAGACGGCCGCGAGCAGGATGTCGCGCTGCTGCCCCGTCACCGGGACCGTGTCGGCGGTGGGCGGCGCCAGCAGATCGGCCAGGAGGTCCGGTGTGAGCGGCGCGTCCGGCACCCCGGTCGCGTGCCCCGTCCCGGCGGGGGTGAGCCGCACGAGGTGCCGGCCGGTGCCCTCGTCGAGGGAGACCGACCAGGTGCGGTGGTGCTGGGCGAGGCGGGCCGCGACGGCTTCCGCCCCCGGGGTGTCGAGCGGACCGCACAGCTCGAAGACGAGGGGGGCACCGGGCCCCGCGCCGTCCGGCTCGTGCAGGACGACGGGAACGGTGTCCGCGTACGGGTGAGGGCCGCTCATCGTCCGCCGGGGCGTCCCGGCCCCGGGGACGCGCGATGCGCCTCGCTCACCAGATACCGGTCCCCCACGAGATGGGTGGCGAAGGACCAGCCGCCGGCCGCCGCGCCGGAGTCCTCGGTGAGGACCGGTCGTCCCTCGGCGTCCCAGTGGAATCCCACGGCGCTGAAGCGGCGCCGCATTCCCTGCCCGAGTGCTTTGGTGTACGCCTCCTTGAGCGTCCACAGGCGCAGCAGTCGCGCCATGCGCTCGCCGTCGGGCAGCACGTCGAGCACCCCGGCCTCCTCCGGGGTGCACACCTGGGACCGCAGCAGTTCGTACGAGATCCGGCGGGTGGCCGATTCGGTGTCGACGCCGACGGGTCCGCCGCGGCTGACCGCGACGACGATCAGGTCCTCGGTGTGGGCGAGGCTCAGGTGCAGCTCGTCCCCGAAGCCGCGCAGCGTGGGCCGGCCCCCGGGCTCGTAGGCGAGATCGAGAGCGGCCGGGGCTGCGTCGAGGACGGCGGCGGCGGTGTACTTCATGACCACGCGCGAGACCGCGAAGACGAACCGGCCGGCCGCGGCGGGGGCCTGCCGGTAGCGCGGCCAGTCGGGCCCGAGCAGCGTGCGCAGGTCCGGGTCGAGAAGGGCTGCGGCCAGCCACTCGCCCCACGTGGTGTGCACCACGACCCGTCCCGTGTCCTCGGCCCGCTCGCGCACCTCGTCCCACGGGGCGTCGGGCCCGGCCACATGGACGGGCGGCGCAACGGACTGCGCACCCCACTGCGGTACGAACTGCGGCACGGTCATGTCCCCCACCTCCGGTTCTCCCCGGCGCTCACCACAGCGGCCGCGTGGCGTACGCGTCGTCGCGGCCGGCGCCCTGCCGGGACCGCCGGGACAGCTCCGCCCAGAGGGCGGCGCGCGGATCGGCCTCGTGGGCGGGCAGCGGTACGCCGAGCCGCTGCCCGACGCGTTCCAGCGCGAGCAGCGCCCAGTGGGGGCCGCCGGGAAGACCCGCATCCGTGCTCGGGGCCTCCCCGACCGCTCCGAGCACGGCCCCGGCGAGCAGCACCAGGGCAAACCGGTCGGCCAGCGCCCGCGCCGCGGGGTCGGCCGGGTCGGCGGGAGCGGTGGTGCGCAATGAACGGCTTACGGCACGCTGCTCGGTGGCCAGCCGGCGGGCCACCCGGGCGAGCGCGGTCACGGCCGGATCGGCGCCGCCGGCCGCGGCCAGGCGCGCCGCCCCGCCGGGCAGCGCGGACATGAGGGCATCGGCGCACCGCGCACCCGCGTCCGTCGCCTCGGCGTCCTCCTGCCGGGGCAGCGCGAGGATCAGCTGCGCCTGCCGGAGGGCGGCGGCCGTCCAGTCGGTGCCGGCGGCCGCGCGGTGCGCCTCCACCGCGGCCAGCGCTCCGCGCTCGGTGCTGCCGGGGCCGAACCCGCTCTCGTTCAGGACCAGTTCGAGGTCCGCCAGCAGTGCGCCGACCAGGTGCGGTACGAGGTACCCGGCCGCGGCGACCGGCACGGACATCCCGTCGCCGTCGCCGTCGGGGCGCGCACACCGCAGCGCCGCCGTGGTCAGGCACTCGCAGGCGAGCAGGTCCGCGAAGGCCGCGGCCAGGACGGGCTGCCACTGTCGTACGGCCGGCTGGTGCGGGGCGAGGCCGTCCACGATGCGCGTGGTGCCGTGCAGGATGTCTCCGGCCGCCGCGATGAGCGCCGCGGGCCCGAGCAGCGCCGCGGTCTCCGCGGCCGGATCCGCCACCGGATCGGCAGCCGGGTCCGCCATCGGGTCCGCCATCGGGTCCGCCATCGGGTCCGCCATCGGGTCCGCGGCCGCCTCGACCGGCGGCGGCGCGGCGGCGCGGGTGCGCGCGCCGGACGGTATGAGGGTCATCGCCGGTCTCCCCTCGTCCTCGGTCGTCTTCATCGCAGCCGGTGTACGGGGCTCTCCGCATGCCACTTGGCCAGGCCGAGCGCCTCCTGGTCCGCGCGGCCGAGCCACTCGCGTACGTGACTGCGGGCATCCGCCAAGCACGCGTCCTCGCCCAGGACTTCGGTGACGGCCTCCTGGCGGAGCAGCACACGGTGGGCGGAGATCACGGTCAGCCCCGACTCGTCCGGCACCAGGGACCACTCGCCGGTGTGCGCGGCGATCAGGTCGGGGGTCACGGTCTCCTTGTAGACGATGCGTCCGGCGGCGGGGAAGCAGAGCCGTACGACCTCGGCGTTGACCGTCAGACCGGTGTGCGCGGCGAAGGTGTCGAGCGCGGCGATCTGGACGCCGGGCCGATCCTCGGTCACCTGGGCCGCGTCGACGCGCGGGAGCAGATCGGCCCAGTCCTCCATGCGGTAGAGGAAGTCGTAGACGAGCTCGGAGGGCCCTTCGACGCGTGTGCTGTCGTCGAACGAGAGGAGCAACTCGTCCAGCCTGTCCCACTGCTGGGCCATCTGCCGGATCTCCTCGAGCCGCACGCGCACCTGCGCATCGAGGGCGCCCGGGGCCGCTGTCCCGGCCGGGGAGAGCTCCTCGTACCGCAGGGTCAGAGAGGAGGACCACTCGTCCGCCGGCTCGACGCTCCAGGTGCCGGCCGCCAGCGCGCCGGGCCAGGAACCGCCGTCGCCGGCGAACTCCTCGAAGTCGATGGTCCGCGTACGCGGGTGCAGCATCCGTCTGATCCGCGAGGCGCGGACGTGCTCGTCGACGACGTCCCAGGCCCACAGGTGGTCCCCGGCCCCGTCGGACTCCATGCGTTCGACATGGACGCAGGAGGGGAGGAACACCGGCCAGCGGGGGGCGTCGGCGAGCATGCCGTAGACGACCGAGGCGGGCGCGGCCACGGAGACGGTACAACGGGCGGAGTGCACTGTCTGCGACGACATGGGCGGCCCCCTCCTCCGAGTATGCGCAGGTACGCCGAGGCTGGCCCGCAGGGCTGGACCGGCGCTCGAATCCGGGCGGAGCGGCAGTGGGAACCGGCGCCCCGAGGCCCCGAACAGGCCGTTCCGGTCAGGCCGTTCGGGTCAGGCCCAAACCGGCGGGCGTCCCGGCGAGTCCGGAGCCGGAGCCCGGTCCTGCGGCGGGCGCGGGGGCGCCGATCGGGCCGGAGACGAGGATGGCGCGCTGCAGTTTGGCGAGCGCGGACGACGGTTCGAGACCGAGGGTCTGCACCAGGGTCGTACGCAGCCGCTGATAGGCGTTGAGCGCCTCGCCGCGTCGCCCGGAGCGGTACAGGGCGAGCATGTACTGGCTGCACAGGCTCTCGTGGGTGGGGTACCTGCTGACGATCACGGTCAGCTCGGCGAGCAGTTCGCGGTGGCGTCCCAGCCGCAGATCGGCCTCGATCCGCTGGTCGAGGGCGCACAGCCGGCTCTCCTCGAGCCGCTTGACCTGAGGCTCCAGGTGGAGTCCGGCCTGGATGTCGCCGAGCGCAGGACCGCTCCACAGCGCGAGCGCCTCGCGCAGCCGGGCCGCCGCCTCGCGGTAGTCCTCGGAGTCCATCGACCGGTACCCGGCCCCGGCGAGCCGGTCGAACTCCCGTACGTCGCTGGTGCCGTCACGGGTCTTGAGCAGGTAACCGCCGGGGACCGTCATGAGGATGTCCTTGGCGTTGCGCTGCGGCTCGCCGCCCTGTTCCAGCGCGGCGCCGATCAGTTCGCGCAACTGGAGGATGTAGGTCTGCAGCGTCGGGCGTGCGCTGCGTGGGGGCTCGCTGCCCCACAGCTCCTCGGTCAGTGTGGCGACCGGCACCACGTGGTCGGCGTGGAGAGCCAGCAGGGCAAGCACCTGTCGCGGCTTGGGGGCAGTCGGGGTGACCGAGACACCCTGCTCCCGCACTTCCAGTGTGCCGAGTACGTCGATGTCCACAACTGTCTCCCCGGTCGGCTGCCGCCTTGTGAAGCGTACTTCTAGCGTCCTTAGTAAAAAACAGCGCGGACGGTTTGTCAATCAGAAAAGAGCAAGGACAACAGGGGTTCGAAGGAGGAACAAAATTACCCAAAACTCCAGATAGTCGCTGAGGACGCTCCGACGGGGCGCCCACTAACAGACCGTTCACGCTGTTCTACTCGTCGTCAACCGGTCCCGCGGGTGCCGTCGGCGCCGACG
>NZ_JAFLRJ010000578.1 GCF_017315755.1 Streptomyces beijiangensis | reverse complement strand
GTCCGGCGTGGAGTCGCCGCTCTTCGCCGGGTCGGGGCTCGGCGACTGGCCTTCGCCCGAACCGCTCTGCGCCGGGGACGGGGTCGTGGTGTCCGCGGGGGTGGGCGAGGACGGTGTGGACTTCTTGCCGCTGTCGCCCGTCACCGCGCCACCGATCGTCGTGCCCTTGCCGCCGCTGAGGTCCTGGCCGGAGAGCAGCTCGAATCCGGTGATCCCGCCCATGGCCATGACGAAGACGACGACGGCCGCGAGCACCGAACGCTTTCCGCCACGGATCCGGGTGCCGTGGGTCGTGGCCTCCGTGAACTCCTCGTGCGCGGGCTCCTCGTCCGTGGACTCCTCGTTCGTGGACGCCTCGGCCGCGGGCACCTGAGGCACCAGCTGCGTTCTGTCCAGGTCGGGCAGCATCATCTGCGTCGCGTCGAGACCCTCCGCCGGGGACTCCGCGGAAACCTGCGTGATCAGCTGGGTTCCCATGTCCTCGGGCCAGGGCGCCGCGACCGTCGGCGGTACCGCTCCGGGGTCCCTGTCACCCGGCACGCGCCGGACCGGGACCTGACGGCCCCTGGGCTTCACCTGGACCGTCACCTCGCGTATCTGCTCGCCGGTGCGGCGGAACAGATGCTGGAAGATCGTGCCGCCGCAGGTCGCGAAGACACTGACCACACCGGCGCCGATGATCGTCCCGTACACCCCGAGCTTCGAGGCGAGTACGGCGGCCACCACCGCAGCGATCGCGCTTCCCGCGACCTGTGGAACGCTCAGCCCAAGGGACCTTTTGTTCGTTTCTGTCTCGTTGTCGGACTTCTGCACCATCTACAGCCTCTGTTTGACCTTCTTTCCCACCATGCACCAGATAGGGACATTTGAGCGAAACGAATAGTTCCGATTCAGCTGATTCTGTGAACCAGGCCACTCCTGCGACGGTTCAACTCCCGTGCGCCGGAAGAACTTCGGCGGCGTGCCGCCCACCCGCGTGGCCCGAATGGAGTACTGTTGCGAGCCCTGGGCCCGGTCTTCCTTGGGGGTGAGTGACCGAAATGGTCACTTTGCGTCGCAAACTGGTAACCGTGCCATAACGGCGGTCCGGGGTTCATGCCCGACACGCCGGGCAGAACAGCAATGTTGTGGCAGGCTGCACCCGGGCAGGCCACACTCGACTAGCGGAAGCAGCGACGCACGTGACGTCGGCAGGCACCACCCGGGAGGTTCCCATGCCCGAACTGCGTGTCGTGGCCGTCTCGAATGACGGCACACGACTGGTGCTCAAAGCTGCGGACAGTACGGAGTACACGCTTCCGATCGATGAACGGCTGCGTGCGGCGGTCCGTAATGACCGCGCTCGACTGGGCCAGATCGAGATCGAGGTGGAGAGCCACCTCCGTCCTCGCGACATCCAGGCGAGGATACGAGCTGGAGCCTCCGCCGAGGAGGTCGCGTCGATGGCCGGGATTCCGGTCGACCGCGTCCGCCGCTTCGAGGGCCCTGTGCTCGCGGAGCGCGCGTTCATGGCCGAGCGCGCCCGGAAGACTCCCGTACGACGTGCCGGTG
>NZ_JAFLRJ010000577.1 GCF_017315755.1 Streptomyces beijiangensis | reverse complement strand
GGCCGCGTACGTGCGGGAACAGGTTGCCGAGCGGGGCCTGGAGGACCTGGTGGAAGTGCAGTGCCGGGACTACCGCGACATCGCGGACGGGGAGTTCGACGCGGTCGCCACCGTGGAGATGGGCGAGCACGTCGGCGACGCCGAGTACCCGGCGTTCACCGCCACCCTGCACCGGATGGTCCGTCCCCGGGGGCGGGTGCTCGTCCAGCAGATGTCGCGCGGTTCCGTCGCACCGGGCGGCGGGGCGTTCATCGAGGCGTACATCGCACCCGACATGCACATGCGGCCGCTCGGGGACACCGTCTCGCTGCTGGAAGGTGCCGGCCTTGAGGTCCGGTCGGTGCAGTCGCTGCGCGAGCACTATGTGCGGACTGTCGGCGCCTGGCACCGGACGCTGGAGGACCGGTGGGCGGAGTTCGTGGAACTGGCCGGTGAGGAGACGGCGCGCGTGTGGCGTCTGTATCTGGTGGGCGGTGCGCTGGCATTCGAGGAGCGGCGCATGGGCGTCGACCAGATCCTTGCGGTGCGGCCGGACGGGGACGGTGTGAGTGGGATGGAGCCGGTGCCGGACGTCTCGCTCGGTGGGGGCACACCATGAGCGGATACCCCTGGGAGCAGTTCGCGCTGGCCCTGCCGGTGACCGCCGCGGCATCGCTGGCCGTGCTCCTGGCCACCTTCGCCGTCGCGGTACGCAAGGGAGTGCACCGGATCGTCGACGCGGCCTGGGGCTTCGCCTTCGCGGCGGTCGCGCTCGTCTCGTACGCCATGTCGGCCGGCGAGGGAGACCTCGTCCGGCGACTGCTGGTGACCGCCCTGACCTGTGTGTGGGGGCTGCGGCTCGCGGCTCATATCGTGCGCCGGGGCCGGGGACACGGGGAGGATCCGCGCTACGAGGCGCTGCTCGCCAAAGCCCCGCGCCACCGCAACCTCTACGCACTGCGCATGGTGTATCTGCTGCAGGCCGGGCTGGTCTGGCTGGTGTCACTGCCGGTGCAGGCCGCGATGTACGTACGCACGGGGCCGGGTCCGCTGGTGTGGGCCGGGGTAGTCCTGTGGGGCGTGGGTTTCGTCTTCGAGGCGGTCGGCGACTGGCAGCTGGCCCGCTTCAAGGCCGATCCCGCCAGCCGGGGGAAGGTCATGGACCGCGGCCTGTGGGCCTGGACGCGGCACCCCAATTACTTCGGTGACTTCTGTGTCTGGTGGGGTCTGTTCCTCATGGTCTGCGCCGCTCCCGCGGCAGCGGCGGCGACGGTCCTCTCCCCGCTGGTGATGTCCTTCCTGCTGATCCGGGGCAGCGGAAAGGCGCTGCTGGAGCGTCATATGTCGGGACGGCCCGGCTACAGCGAGTACGTGACCCGCACGAGCGGGTTCCTACCACTGCCGCCGCGCCGCCGCCGGTGACGCTCTAGACCCCGCGCGCACGCTCGAACCGGGCGCGCCCCTCGGCCAGTTCGACGATCGGGTCGGGGTAGTCGACCCCGGCCCGGTCCAGGCCTTCCAGTTTCCACGGCTCGTGTACATCACGGTCCGTGACGTCGGCGAGTTCCGGAACCCAGCGGCGTACGTAGATGCCGCGCTTGTCGAAACGCTTGCCCTGGACCACCGGGTTGAGGACCCGGTTGGGGCGGGTGTCGGTGCCGGTCCCCGCCGCCCACTGCCAGTTGAGCTGATTGTTGGCCACGTCCCCGTCGGCCAGGAGCCCGAGGAAGTGCCGGGCGCCGACCCGCCAGTCCACGTACAGCGTCTTGGTGAGGAAGCTCGCCACCAGCATCCGGCCCCGGTTGTGCATCCACCCTTCGTGGGCGAGCTGGCGCATCGCCGCGTCCACCAGCGGATAGCCGGTGCGGCCCTCCCGCCAGGCGGCGATCTCCTTCTCGTCCGTCCTCCAGCGGTCGCCCCGCGTCCGGTAGTCGTCGCTTGCCGTGTCGGGGCGGGCCGCGAGGACCTGGTGGTGGAAGTCCCGCCAGGCCAGCTGCCGTACGAACGCCTCGGCGCCCGGCGATCCCTCGCGCCGGGCGAGATGGACGAGTTCGGAAGCGGAGAGCGCACCGAAGTGGAGGAACGGCGAGAGCCGGGAGGTGGCGTCGCCCGCCAGATTGTCGTGACCCTCCTCGTAGCCGCTCACGCCGGACGACAGCCACTCCCACAGCTGCTGGCGTCCCGCCGTCTCACCGCCCTCGGCAAGTCCGGGCGAGATCCCGGTGATCCCCGACCTGGGGAGCAGCGGCTCCGATGCGATGTCGGCGACCGCGACTCTGCGCGGCGTCGGCACCGGATCCCGCGCGCCGGCTTCGGTCCAGCGCCGGAAGTACGGGGTGAAAACGGCATAGTGGTCACTGCCGGTGGGCGTGACGGCGCCGGGTGCCACCGCCGTCACCACGGCGTCGTGCACCGCCAGGGTGCACCCCGTCCCGGCGAGCACCGATCTGAGGCGCTCCTCGCGCCCGGTGGCGTACCGGCTCACACCGCCCGCGACATGCACGCGCGTCGCGCCCACGGAGCGCACTACGGAGTGGACCTGCTCGACCACGTCACCGCTGCGGACCACGAGGCGGCCGCCGCGCGCCCGCAGTCCGGCATCCAGATCGGCCAGGCAGTCGGCGAGGAACGCCTGCCGGTTGGGCGCGTCGAAGCCGGTCCGGTGCACACCGGTGTCGTACACGAAGAGCGGGACGATCTGCTGCGAATCGCGCAGCGCGGCGGAGAGCACCGGGTTGTCGTGCAGGCGCAGATCCGAGGTGAACAGGGCTACGGAGACGGTCACTTGGCGTATCCCCTCATGCCGTGGCGAAGTTCATCAGCGCGAGCGGGGCGGAGGTGGGTGCGGGCGACCCTCCGGACGGCTCCACGGTGATACCCATGCCCGACGCCTTGTCGACAGGGCCCGACAGCAGGACTGCCTCGGTGGTCTGCGACGGGTCCATCAGGCCCGCCGAGCGCATCGTGCCCGCGTCGTTGAACCACAGCTGGTAGACCTTGCCGGACGGGGGTTTGGGCATGCTGGACGCCACGAACACGGCCTGGTTCTTGCTGTGCGCGACCACCAGGGTGCCGCTGGCACCACCGGCGAGCTGACCAGTGGTGGCCTTGGCGTCGGGCGCGGCGAGGACGCCCGCCAGCTGCTCGGACTGCTGCTGTGCGGCGCGGGCCTGCTGCTGGGCGTCGTCGGCGCTCTGGTGCTGCCAGACCGCGACCCCGGCGCTGCCGGCGGTCACCGCCATGCACGCGGCCAGCGCGAAGCGGGCCATCCGTCGTCCGCGGAACCTGGCGGCGACCGGCCTGGCGGGGGCCGGGGCGACCGGGGGCTCCTGGCGTACGGTACTGATCCGCCGCAGCGCCGCGGCCTTCATCTCCGGCGGTGGAGTGACGGAGACCGCGAGCCCCAGGCGGGCGGCAGTGGCGGTCAGCTCCCGTACCTCCTGGGTGCATGCCTCGCAGTCGCCGAGATGCCTCTCGAACTCCTCGCGTTCGTCGTCCGACAGCGCGTGCAGCGCATAGGCGCCGGTGAGTGTGTGAAGTTCGGCATTCATGTGCTCACCCCCAGGCAGTCGCGCAGCCGGATCAGTCCGTCACGCAGTCGGGTCTTGACCGTGCCCAGCGGTACGGTCAGCAGTTCGGCCACTTCCCTGTAGGTCAGCCCCTGGTAGTAGGCCAGGGTGACCGACTGGCGCTGCAGCTCGGTGAGGGTGCGCAGACAGCGCCGTACCTGCTCACGCTCCAGACGGGCCTCCACCTGCTCGGTCACCTGATCGAACGCGGGCGTCCGGTCCAGCAGGGCCGCCTTGTGCTCCCGGTCGGCGGACGCCTGAGCGGATCGCACCCGGTCGACGGCCCTGCGGTGCGCCAGGGTGAGGACCCAGTTCATGACACCGCCCCGTTCCGGCCGATAGCGGGCGGCCGTGCGCCATACCTCGGTCAGCACCTCCTGGGCGACCTCCTCGGACTGCGCCGGATCGCGCAGCACGCTCCGGACCAGCCCGAGCACCGGTCCGCAGACCGCGTCATACACCGAGCCGAACGCCTCCTGATCTCCTCGGGCCACCTGGCCCAGCAGCATGGGCAGATCGGGCCCGGCGGACGGGACCCCACTGATGTACACCACTTCTTTCACCCGCTGATCCTCCCGGACGCTCGTGTCTACGGAGGTGATTCGGAGCCGGGACTCGCGGGGATTGGTCGCCCGGCGCTTTTCTGTGGAGAACGTCAGTTCTCGGCGTCGCCGACGCCGGCGGTGTAGACGTCCTTCACCTTCACCTCGGTGACTCCTCGGCCCTCGGGGAAGACCCGGCGCCAGTCCCCGAGCACGTGGAGTTCGTCGGTACCCATGGCGCGTACCACGGTCAGATTCTCGTTGTGCGCCTTGAATGCCTTGGTCCAGAGGTTCGCGAAGGCCTGGGAGCGGATGATGTGCATCCAGTCCGGGCGGTACAGCTCACGGTTGTAGTTCGACTCCCCCATCGTGGAGACGAACTTGGAATACATGGCTTTCACGTATTCGAGAGTGACCTCGTCGTCCTCGGCGATCGCGGTCTCGCGGGCGTCCCGCAATGTGCCGCGGAACTTCTCCAGGAGATTCTCCGTGGCGCCCGAAGTGAACGACTCATGGATGACCGGTGGTTCGCACAGCCCGTATTTCGTGCCCGAGAGGCGCAGCAGGAGGCGCAGCGTCGGTTCGGTCACCCACAGGGGGCCTGCTTCGTCGCGGTTGCCGATCGGGTTGGGCAACACCGCTTCGTGCTCCCAGGGGGGCGGGGTGATGAGGTGGATTCCGGCGCGCCGCCGGTCGTGGGTGTTCCCGGCGGAGTGTTCGAGCACACCCAGCGGCAGATGGGTCTTGAGCGCTGACAGATAGGCGCCGTTGATGTCCAGCGCGGTGATCTCGTGCGTGCCGGGAGGGAGCGCGGCCCTGGTCCACTTGGGGCGGGCCTCCCAGATCTCGTCCGCCCCCCGTGCGGTCTTCTTCTTCAGGACGTCCGGGATCCAGGGGTGGGCGATGATGTCGTAGCGGGCGCCCTTGCGGCAGGCGTCCAGCAGGATCATCGCGTCGGGGATCGCGCGCTTCAGCAGCGCGGCGCTCGCCGCCTCCACGTCGCCCTGGGACTTCTCCATGGCAGCGTGTACGGCCTGCCCGATGAGGTCGGGCATGTCTGACGCGTCCTGGAAAGCACGTCGTGCC
>NZ_JAFLRJ010000576.1 GCF_017315755.1 Streptomyces beijiangensis | reverse complement strand
ACCAGCCAGCAGGGGGAGCCGCGAGGGCGCGATCACCCGGGCCGCGCTGCCCGACGGCTCCCCCTGCTGGCTGGTGACCGGCTACAGCGAGGTCCGTTCCGTCCTCGCCGACCCCCGCTTCAGCGCCGACGCCCGCACCCCCGGCTTCCCCTTCCTCTCGCCGGGGCAGCGTCAACTGGCCACCTCCAAGCCCAGTTTCATCCGCATGGACGACCCCGAGCACGCCAGGCTGCGCCGGATGGTCACCAAGGACTTCCTGGTCAAGCGGATCGAGGCGCTGCGCCCCGGCATCCAGTCCATCGTCGACGAGACGATCGACCGCATGGTGGCCAAGGGCCAACCGGCCGATCTGGTCGGCGACTTCGCGCTCCCCGTGCCGTCACTGGTGATCTGCCTGATGCTCGGAGTCCCGTACCAGGACCACGAGCTCTTCCAGTCGCTGAGCCGCACCCTGCTCGACAACACCACCAGCAAGGAGCAGGCCGCCGAGGCCCACCACCAGCTGATGGACTATCTCGCCGGGCTTTCGGCCCACAAGGCGGACCACCCCGGCGACGACATCCTCAGCCGTCTGGTCGCCCGCGACGACCTGGACCCGCAGCAGACCGCATCGCTGGGCTTCCTGCTGCTGGTCACCGGGCACGAGTCCACCGCCAACATGAGCGCGCTCGCCGTCCTGGCGCTGCTGCGCGATCCGGAGCGGGCGGCGCGGCTGAGGGCCGACCCGGCGCTCGTGCCGGGGGCGGTGGAGGAACTGCTGCGCTGGCTGACCATCATCCATCTCGGCCTTGCCAGGGCGGCGACCCAGGACGTGGAGATCGGCGGGCAGACGGTCCGGGCCGGCGACGGGGTCATCTGCATGCTCTCCGCCGCCAACCGGGACCCCGGCATGTTCGGGGGCGAGGGGGCCACCGACCCCGGGGAACTGGACCTGACCAGGGATGCCCGGCGCCACCTGGCCTTCGGCTTCGGCGTGCACCAGTGTCTCGGTCAGCCGCTCGCCAGGGCCGAGCTGCAGATCATCCTGGAGACGCTCCTGCGCAGGCTCCCCGGACTGCGCCCGGCGGCCGGCGAGCAGGAGCTCGCCTACAGCACGGAGAACATCGTCTACGGACTGAAGGCGCTCCCCGTCGTCTGGTGAGCCCGGCTGTGCCGGCCGGCTGCGGCGGCTAGGCCTGCGCGGAAGCCGTGCTCGCCAGCGCCGCCGACAGCTCCAGGGCGATGCCCTGCAGGATCGGCACGATCTTCTCGGTGGCGGCCTCGGTCACGCGGCCCGCAGGGCCTGAGATCGAGATCGCCGCGGCCGTGGGGGAGTTCGGCACCGGCACCGCCAGGCACCGCACCCCGATCTCCTGCTCGTTGTCGTCGACCGCGTACCCCGTGCGCCGTACGAGATCGAGCGCGTCCAGGAAGCCCTCGGGCGTGGTGATCGTCTTCTCGGTCGCGGCCGGCATCCCCGTCCGCGCGAGCAGCGCCCGCACCTCCTCCGGCGGGGTGTGCGCGAGCAGCGCCTTGCCGACGCCGGTGGAGTGGGGGAGCACCCGGCGTCCCACCTCGGTGAACATCCGCATGGAGTGCTTGGAGGGCACCTGCGCGACATAGACGATCTCGTCGCCGTCGAGCAGAGCCATGTTCGCGGTCTCGCCGGTCTCCTCGACCAGCCGTGCGAGATACGGCCGAGCCCAGGTGCCGAGCAGCCGCGCGGAGGATTCACCGAGACGGATCAGCCGGGGGCCCAGTGCGTAGCGCCGATTGGGCTGCTGGCGTACGTAACCGCAGTCCACCAGCGTGCGCATCAGCCGGTGGATGGTGGGCAGGGGCAGTCCGCTGCTGGCGGAGAGCTCGCTGAGGCCGACCTCGCCCCCGGCGTCGGCCATTCGCTCGAGAAGATCGAAGGCGCGCTCAAGGGACTGGACACCGCCGCCGGAGGCAGCGGGCTTGGATGCGTCGGTGGCGCTGGACGTCGGCACGGGCGCGGTTCCTTTCGAGGCGGGCAGGCAGGTCAGCAGCCTATCGGGCAGGGTCCTGCCTACCCCTCGCGTAGATCCCTACATTCTGCACTGCGAAATAGACCTTTCATATTGTGGAAACCTCCAAGGGGCAGGGTCACCCTTGACGGGGACGCCGACCGGCGGGAAGACTCCATCAACAGAATGTTGAATACCGCTGTACGGAAGTGAGGGGCTCGCGTGTCCGAAGTCAACCTTGTACTGCGCTCCACGCGGGTCATCACCCCGGAGGGGACACGGGCAGCCACGGTCACCGTATCCGGCGGGAAGATCGCGGCGCTCCTGCCCTACGACGCCGAGGTCCCGGCGGGGGCACGTGTCGAGGACCTCGGTGACGACGTCCTCCTCCCCGGCCTCGTCGACACCCATGTCCATGTGAACGACCCGGGCCGCACCGAGTGGGAGGGCTTCTGGACCGCCACCCGCGCTGCCGCGGCCGGCGGGATCACCACGCTCCTGGACATGCCGCTGAACTCCCTCCCGCCGACCACCACGCCGGACAACCTGCGCACGAAGCAGGACGTGGCCCGGACCAAGGCGCACATCGACGTCGGCTTCTGGGGCGGCGCGCTCCCCTCCAACGTCAAGGACCTGCGGCCGCTGTACGACGCCGGGGTCTTCGGCTTCAAGGCGTTCCTCTCGCCGTCCGGCGTGGAGGAATTCCCGGAGCTCGACCAGGAGCAGCTGGCGCGCTCCCTCGCCGAGATCACGGGATTCGGCGGGCTGCTCATCGTGCACGCCGAGGACCCGCACGAGCTGGCCGAGGCCCCGCAGAAGAGCGGACCCGAGTACGCGGACTTCCTCGCGTCCCGTCCGCGTGACGCCGAGAACGCCGCCATCGAGGGCCTGATCGCCGTCGCGAAGCGGCTCGACGCCCGCGTGCACGTCCTGCACCTCTCCTCGTCGGACGCGCTGCCGCTCATCGCCGCCGCCAAGCACGAGGGCGTACGGATCACGGTCGAGTCCTGTCCGCACTTCCTCACCCTCACCGCCGAGGAAGTCCCGGACGGGGCAACGGAGTTCAAGTGCTGCCCGCCGATCCGCGAGGCCGCCAACCAGGATGCGCTGTGGGAGGGGCTTGCCGACGGAACGATCGACTGCATCGTCTCCGACCACTCGCCCTGCACCACCGACCTCAAGACCCCGGACTTCGCGAACGCCTGGGGCGGCATCTCCTCGCTCCAGCTCGGCCTGCCCGCGATCTGGACCGAGGCCCGCAAGCGCGGCCACGGCCTGGAGGACGTCGTCCGCTGGATGTCGGCCGCCCCTGCCTCGCTCGCAGGACTGTCCCAGAAGGGCGCCATCGAGCCCGGCCGCGACGCCGACTTCGCGGTGCTCGCGCCCGACGAGACCTTCACCGTGGACCCCGCGGAACTGCACCACCGCAACCAGGTCACCGCGTACGCGGGCAAGACCCTGCACGGCGTCGTGAAGTCGACCTGGCTGCGCGGCGTACGGATCGCGCACGAAGGCGTCCTCGCCGAGCCCACCGGCCACCTGCTCGAAAGGAACAACTGACCGTGACGGCACAGCACTTCACCGGAGACGCGAGCCCCTTCGGCGGCGGCGACCCCTACGCCGACTACCGCACGGGCGACCTCCCCTTCACCGCGCTCGTCGACCTGGCCGACCGCCGGCTCGGCGCCGGTGTGATCGCCGCGAACGACGAGTTCTTCGCCGAGCGCGAGAACATGCTCATCCCCGAGCCCGCGCACTTCGACCCCGAGCGCTTCGGCCACAAGGGCAAGATCATGGACGGCTGGGAGACGCGCCGCCGCCGTGGCGTCTCCGCCGGGCAGCCGCACCCGACCGAGGACGACCACGACTGGGCGCTCGTACGGCTCGGGGCGCCCGGCGTGATCCGTGGCATCGTCGTCGACACCGCCCACTTCCGCGGCAACTACCCGCAGGCCGTCTCGGTCGAGGCCACCTCGGTGGCAGGGTCCCCGTCGCCGGATGACCTGCTGTCCGCCGACGTGAAGTGGACAACTCTCGTCCCGCGTACGGCTGTTGGCGGTCATGCGGCGAACGGCTTCGAGGTCGGCGTCGAGCAGCGCTTCACCCACCTCCGGGTCAACCAGCACCCCGACGGCGGGATCGCCCGGCTGCGGGTGTACGGCGAGGTCGCCCCCGACCCGGCCTGGCTGGCCGCGCTCGGGACCTTCGACGTGGCGGCCCTGGAGAACGGCGGCCAGGTCGAGGACGCCTCCGACCGCTTCTACTCCCCGGCCACCAACACCATCCAGCCGGGGCGCTCCCGCAAGATGGACGACGGCTGGGAGACGCGGCGCCGCCGCGACAAGGGCAACGACTGGATCCGCTACCGGCTCGTGGCCCAGGCCGAGATCCGCGCCGTCGAGATCGACACGGCGTACCTCAAGGGCAACTCGGCGGGCTGGGCGGCGCTTTCGCTGCGCGACGGCGGGACGGGGGAGTGGACGGAGGTCATCGCCAGGACTCGGCTCCAGCCGGACACGAACCACCGCTTCGTGCTGCCGGTGCCGGTGGTGGGGACGGATGTCCGGGTGGACATCTACCCCGATGGCGGGATCTCGCGGCTGCGGCTGTTCGGTGCGCTGACGGAGTCGGGGGCGGCCGGGCTGGCTGCGCGCCACCGGGAGTTGGGCGGCTGACCCCGCCTCGGGGGCTCCGCCCCCGAACCCCCGGTCCTCAATCGCCGGACGGGCTGAAATTTGCCCGGCGAGGCCTGATCGTGTGCGGGCAGAATCAAGCCCGTCCGGCGATT
>NZ_JAFLRJ010000575.1 GCF_017315755.1 Streptomyces beijiangensis | reverse complement strand
CGCGGCGAGGTCGGTGGGGTGCGTCGCCGCGGGCGACACGGTCTGGGTCAACCTCGACCACGCCCAGCAGGGCATCGGATCGCAGTCCTGCGGACCCGGCGCCCTCCCGCAGCACCAACTGAGCGCCGCACCGGCAGAGTTCAGCTTCACCTTCGCCCCGATGGGAACCGCGTGACCGTGACGGTCACCGCACCCGCGGCCGGACGGCTCTTCAGCCGTCCGGCCGCGGTCGCCTCGTGCGTGGCCTTCGTCCTCATCGGGATGCTCCAGGCGGTGTACGGACCCGCGGTACCCGGTCTGCGCGAGGAGTTCGGCCTCTCCCCGTCCGGCGCGGGACTCGGCCTCAGCCTGCACTTCACGGGCGGGGTCGCCGGGGTGCTCGCCTTCAACGCGATCCACTCCAGGATCAGCAACCGGGCTCTCCTCAGCGGCAGTTACGCACTGATGGCACTCGGCGCCCTGGGCGTCGCACTCGCCCCCGGCTGGCCCCTCGCACTCGTCGCGGCGTTCGTCTGCGGCCTCGGTTTCGGCGGTGTCGACTACGGCCTC
The DNA here is from genome assembly GCF_017315755.1 of Streptomyces beijiangensis. Lineage (GTDB taxonomy): Bacteria > Actinomycetota > Actinomycetes > Streptomycetales > Streptomycetaceae > Streptomyces > Streptomyces beijiangensis. Next base: position 7,720 of record NZ_JAFLRJ010000575.1, on the reverse strand, counting down.
AACCAGCTCTTCGCGGTCGGCTTCGGCAACCGCTCCACCGCGATGCTGAACATCCTCAACGCCCACTTCGGGATCGGCGCGGTGCTCGGCCCCGTCCTGATCGCGGCGCTGGGCCCGGAGAACTACCCGTACGCCTTCGGAGCCTGCGCGCTCCTGGCGGCGGTGCTGATGTTCTGCACCCGGGGCGTCGGCAGCGCGGAGCCGACCCCCGCCGCAGCCTCTGCCCCCGCGGGCGGGCCGCGTCTGCTCTCCCGCGTCCTGATCGGTTTCCTCGCCCTCTACATCCTCAATGTCGCGGTGGAGGCGGGCGTGGGCGGCTGGGAGCCCACCCACCTGGAGACGGTCGGCTTCTCCGCGGCGGTCGCGGCCTCCGCCACCTCGGTCTACTGGCTGATGATGACGGTGGGCCGCTTCCTCGTCGTGCCCATCACCCTCCGGCACTCCCCCGAGCGCATCCTCACCGTGTGCGCGGCCGGGATGACGGCCTGCCTCCTCCTCGCCCTCGTACCCGGCGCGTCCCCCTACGCGTACGCGGGCGTCGGCCTCTTCATCGCGCCCGTCTTCCCCACCGGCCTCCCCTGGCTCAACCGGGCCCTTCCGCACGCCAGGAGTGCGGGCGCCTGGGTGATCTCGGCCTCGATGATCGGCGGTGTGGCCGCACCTCCCTTGCTGGGCAAGGGAATTGAGCTCTCCGGCATCCACGCGGTGCCGGTGCTGCTCACGGTCCTCTCGGCGGCCTCACTGGCCGCGACCGTATGGCTCGCCAGGACCGGGGTCAGCCGACCGGCCGGTCGCGCCCCGCGAAAAGACCCGCCGTCATCTGCGCCAGCATGAGTCCCATCAGGAAGACCAGCGGCGCCCGCCAGCCTCCGCTGGTCTCGTAGAGCGCCCCGACGAGCACAGGTCCGGGGATCGACAGCAGATATCCGGCGCTCTGCGCGAAAGCGGAGAGTCTGATCACGGTCGTACTGTCCTTCCCGCGCAGCCCGATCATCGTCAGGGCCAGCGGGAACGAGCAGTTGGAGACCCCGAGCAGCACCGCCCACAGCCAGGGCGCCGCGGCCGGGTCGGCCCACAGTCCGGCGTATCCGGCCAGACCGAACACCCCGATCGTCAGCGCGATCCCGCTCTGGTGACGCAGCCGCCCCGCGACGGCGGCCAGTACGTAGGAGAGCGGTACGCCGAGGAGCGACGTGACGGCGAAGAGCAGGCCCGCGGTGCCGGCCGACACCCCGGCGTCGCGGAAGATCTGGGGCAGCCAGCCGATGATGACGTAGGCGGCGGTCGCCTGCAGCCCGAAGTAGCAGGCGAGTGCCCAGGCGGTGCGGTCGCGGGTGACCCGGATCTCGTTTCCTGGTACGGCAGTCGCCGCGGTGGCGCCCGCTCCCGCCCGGCCGCGTGCGAGGGCGATCCAGGGCGGTACGGCGACGGCGGCGACCACCGCCCAGGCGCCGAGGCCCACCCGCCAGTCCCCGAGGGTGTCGGCGAGCGGCACGGTGACCGCCGCGGCGGACGCGGCGCCGAGGTTGAGTGCCATGGCGTACAGCCCGGTCATCGCGCCGACCCGGTCGGGGAAGCGCTGCTTGACCACCACGGGCAGCAGGACGTTGCTGACCGCGATCCCGGCGAGCGCGAGGGCGCTCAACGCCACGAACGCGGCGGTGTTCGGGGCGAATGCGCGCAGTGCGAGACCGGCGGTGACCGCCGCCATGCCGACGGCTATGACCCCGCCGGGTCCGTACCGGCGGGCGAGGCGGGGCGCGGTGAAGCCGACCAGGGCGAAGCACAGCGCCGGTACGGAGGTGAGCAGTCCGGCGACCGTGGCGCTCATCCCGAGACCGGCACGGATCTCTTCCAGTACGGGGCCGAGGCTGGTGACGGCGGGCCTGAGGTTGAGCGCGGCCAGAACCAGGGCGACGACCGCGAGGCGGCGCACCCGCACGTCCGACAGTGCGGTGGACCGGTCCTTCTCGGTACGGTTCTGGCACACCGTTTCATCGTTGGGCATGGGTCATCCTAGGGCCGCAGGCTGCTGAAATGCCCTTCTGTACGCGGCGGGTGTGGTCCGCAGCGCCCGGTGGAAGTGCCGCCGGAGGTTGGTCGCCGAGTGCAGGCCGACGCGGGTGGCGACCGTCTCGACCGGCAGGTCGGACTGTTCGAGCAGCGCTCGCGCGGCGGCGACACGGCGGTCGAGCACCCAGCGCCCCGGGCTGACGCCGAGCTGCTCGTTGAACCGCCGCGCCAGGGTGCGCGGGGAGAGCCCGGCGTGGTCGGCCAGTTCGTCGATGCCGATGTGCTCGCCGAGCCGGTCGGCTGCCCAGGCCAGGAGCGGGGCCAGGGATTCGGGGACGCGGCCCTCGTACGGCGACAGGTCGACGTACTGCAGCTGGCAGCCCTCGCGGTGCGGCGGCATCACCATGTCGCGGGCGACCTGGGCCGCGTAGGCGGCGCCCTGGTCGGCGCGCACCAGGTGCAGGCACAGGTCGATGCCGGCGGCGCTGCCTCCGCTGGTGGCGACGTCGCCGTGGTCGATGTAGAGGACGTCGGGGTCCACCCTGACCCGCGGCGCGTGGCGGGCGAGCGCTTCGGCGAGGCGCCAGTGCGTGGCCGCGCGGCGTCCGTCGAGGAGTCCGGCCTCGGCGACGAGGAAGGCCCCCGAGCAGATCGCGGCGATGCGTGCGCCCCGGCCGTGGGCGCGGCGCAGGGCGTCGAGTACGGCCGGCGGGGCGGGCGCGGTCGGCGGAGTCCGGCCGGGTACGACGACGGTGTCGGCGGTGTCGAGGGCTTCGAGACCCTGCGCGACGTGGATGTCGTAGCCCGCGTCGGTGGGGACCGGTCCCGGGTGTTCCGTACAGACGCCGAAGTCGTACGCCTGCGGGATCCCGGGGGCCGCGACCCCGAAGACCCGGGCGGCGCAGCCGAGTTCGAAAGTGGACTGGGGCGGCTGGACGAGGGCGACAACACGGTGCCGGGGGCTCATGGCACGAAAGTACCCGAGGGTGTCAATCCTGTCACTGGGCCGGGCGCCCGCGAACACCCAGGCTGGAGGGCATGACAGAGACCGAGCACATCCAGCCGCCCGTCCAGTACGTGAACATCGAGGACGCCAGGCGCAGTTCACCCGGCGAGGGCCTCGCCGTCCGCACACTCCCTTCGACCGCACTGGCGAGCTCCTGGGTCCTCGACTTCGCACCCGGCAGCCGGTGGATGGAGGTCGACCACCATGTGGAGGAGGAGCACTTCTATGTGCTCAGCGGTGAACTCGTCGACGGCGACCGGCTCCACAGGGCGGGCGACTACGTGGTGATGGCCGCAGGGACCAGCCATCAGCCGCACACCGAGACGGGCGCCTCGCTCCTGGTGATCAGCATCAAGGGGTGAGGCCGTAGGATCCGCTGGCAGACCGGAGCGAGCGAGGAGCGCCATGGACACCGAAAGCCACCACGACGACCTCCCCGCTCTGGTCTCGGCGGACTGGCTCGAGCCCCGTCTCGGCGAGCCGGGACTCGTACTCCTCGACGCGTCGGTCGGCGCGCACCGGGGCGCGGAGCGGCGGATTCCGGGGACCCGCCGTTTCGACCTCGACGGCGCGCTGTCGGATCACTCCTCGCCGCTCCCCCACACCATGCCGGGCGCCGCACAGTTCACCGAGGCGGTGCGGGCGCTCGGGGTCGACAACACCTCCACGGTCGTCGTCTACGACGGCGTGGGCCTCTACTCGGCGGCCCGCGCCTGGTGGATGCTGCGCGCCATGGGCTTCGACCGGGCCGCCGTACTCGACGGCGGCCTGCCCGCCTGGTCCGCCGCCGGGCTCCCGCTGGAGGACAGCACCCCTCAACTCCCGGCGCCGCCTGGCGACTTCACCGCCCGTCCCCGCCCCGGAATGATCGTCGACAGCGGCACGGTGACGGCGGCCCTCGCCGACCCGGCCGCCGTCCTACTCGACGCGCGCTCCCGTGACCGGTTCTCCGGTACGGCGCCCGAGCCCAGGCCCGGTCTGCGCTCCGGCCACATGCCCGGGGCCGTGAACCTCCCCTTCACCGAGATCCAGCAGGACGGCCGGATGCTCCCGGCGCCGGAACTGCGCGCCGCCTTCTCCGCTCTCGCCGGAGACCGGCAGAAGCTGGTCTTCAGCTGCGGCTCGGGCGTGACCGCCTGCGTCCTGGCCCTGGGCGCGGAGCTGGCGGGCTACCGCGAGCTCTCCGTGTACGACGGCTCCTGGAGCGAGTGGGGCCTGCCTTCTGACCTGCCGGTCACCTGAAGGCGTCCGCGTTGCGCCCGGCCCATGCGGCGAACGGGCGCGGCGCCCTGCCGAGCACCTGCTCGACGGCTGGGCTGACCTGCTGCTCGTCGGCCGAGGGCTCGCCGAGGATGTCGAGCGTGCCGTCCACCGCGGCCTCCGGCATGAACCGCGTCATCTGCGCCCGAGCCTCGGCACGGGTGATCTCGGTGAACCGCACCGGTTCGCCCAGCACGTCGCCGATCACGCGCGCCTGCTCGCGCGGCGAGATCGCCGCCGGTCCGGTGAGGACGTACGTACGGCCCGAGTGGCCCCCTTCGCGCAGGGCCGCGGCCGCGACCTCCGCGATGTCCGCCGGGTCGACGACCGGCAGTCCCACGTCGCCGAAGGGCGCCGTGACCGTCCGGTACGCGCGCACCGGCTCAGCCCACAGACAGGCGTTGGAGCCGAAGCCGCCGGGCCTCAGCACCGTCCATTCGAGCCCCGACCGCTCCACGGCCTCCTCGAACGCCCGCAGCAGCCCGCCCGCCACGAACCCGGGCCGCGTGCCGACGTTCACTGATGACAGGAGCACGACGCGCCGCACACCGGCCGCCTTGACGACATCGAGGATCTCGCCCGGATCCAGCTCCGCACCGTCGCCGGCGATCAGCAGGAACAGGGCGTCGGCGCCGTCCAGTACGGGCTTCAGGCTCGCCGGGTCGGCCAGGTCCGCCTGTCGGTACCGTACGCCCGCCTCCTCGCCTTCAGGACGGCGCGAGAGCGCCGTCACTTCTTCGCCGGCCTCCAACAGCACCTGCACCAAGGGGCGTCCGACATTTCCAGTGGCTCCGGTCACTACGATCACGGGTTTTCTCCCAGTCAGGTTTCCGCTGTGTCTGTGACCATCCTGGAAGCCGAAGTGGCCACCTTCTGGCCAGTTTCGGGAGCAGAATCAGCTGCCATGAGAGCTGATCGTCTGGTGGCCGTGCTGCTGTTCCTGCAAGCGCGCGGACGGGTGACCGCCGCAGAGGTGGCGGCCGAGCTGGAAGTGTCCGAGCGGACGGCCCGGCGGGACCTCGAAGCGCTCTCCATCGCGGGCATCCCCGTCTACTCACAGGCCGGACGCGGCGGAGGCTGGTCCCTGGTCGGCGGTGCCCGTACCGATCTGACGGGTCTGACAGCCGGCGAGTCCAGGGCGCTGTTCCTGGCCGCAGGGCCATCGTCCGCGACACCCGAACTGCGCTCCGCGCTGCGGAAGATGGTGCGCGCACTGCCCTCGACCCTGCGCTCCGACGCCGAGGCCGCCTCGAAGGCGGGGGTGGCCGACTCCACGGACTGGTCGGGGACCGCCCTCACCGCAGGCGCTTCGCACCTCGAAGCGCTTCAGCGGGCGGTGGTGGACGGAGTACAGGTACGACTCGGCTATACCGGGCCCGGCAGACCCGCCGGGGAGCGTACGGTCCATCCGCTCGGCCTCGCCGCCAAGGCGGGACTGGACTATCTCGTCGCAGGGACCGAGAACGGTCTGCGGACCTTCCGGCTCGACCGTGTCACCTCTGTCGAGGCGACGGACGGGAGGGCCGTGCGGCCGGAGGGGTTCGATCTCGCCACGGCCTGGCGCACCCTGGCCGCACGTATGGAGGACCGGATGCTGGCGGCGACGGTACGGGCACGGGCCGGCCACGGCACCGAACAGATCCTGCAAGGGCTGTTCGGCGGGCGGCTGCGGACCGGGCGGACGCTGTCCGACGGGTGGACCGAGATCGAGGTCGACGGTCCTTCGCCGGAGGTCGTGGCGGCGCAGCTGGCGGGGCTCGGCGCACGCGTCGAGGTTCTGGAGCCCCCGGCGGCCCGGGAGCGGCTCGCACGCCTTGCGTCCGAGCTCGCTGCCGTCTACGGGCCGCCGGCCGGGGGTTGAGCGGTCAGTCCTGGGCCGGGGCCCCGAGCAGCGCCGAGGCGGTCTCGAGCGGGCTGAGGGCGGGAGCGGGCACGGGTGCGGTGACCGAGCGGCAGGTGAAACCGAGGCGGGAGAGCGCCCTGGTCACCTCTCCGGCGGTGAAGTCGCGACGGTCCTGGCGGGTGATGACCTCACCGACCTGCTTGACCGGGTAGGTACGACGGCTGATGATCACGGACTCACCGGTGACCGTCTCGGGCTTCTTGCCCTTCATGGCCGCCTCCACTTCGGCCTTGGTGAGGTCGAAGGGGTAACGGGCGATGACAAAACGCATGGAGCCTCGCTTCAGTGACGGGGGAGAGGGTGTGGGGATGACGGTACCTAAGCGGCGCGGCGGACCCGGGCCGCCTTGCGCGCTTCCGCGGTCTGACGGGCTTCCGTCGTGCGGCGCGACTCGCCGCCCGACCGGGTACCCCGGCCTCGGAACGGAGTGCCACCGCGCTTGGGACGCTCGTCGGAGACCGGCGCACTCCCCCTGACGGGGACACCCGAGGGCACCTGTGCTCCGGTGATACGGCTCAGCTCCGCGTCCCCGGAGCGTACCTGGGTGACGGTCGGCCTGATACCCGCGTCGGTCATCAGCCGGGTGATCTCCCGGCGTTGGCCCGTGGTGACCAGGGTGACGACACTGCCCGACTCGCCGGCCCTGGCGGTGCGGCCGCCGCGGTGCAGATAGTCCTTGGAGTCGCTGGGCGGGTCGACGTTGAGGACCAGTTCGAGGTTGTCGACGTGAATGCCGCGCGCAGCGACATTGGTGGCGACCAGCGCCGAGACGCTCCCCGACTTGAACTGGGCGAGCGTACGGGTGCGCTGCGGCTGGGACTTGCCGCCGTGCAGTGCCGCCGCATGCACCCCGTTGGCGAGCAGGTGCCTGGTGAACTGGTCCACAGCGTGCTTGGTGTCCAGGAAGATGATCACCCGGCCGTCGCGGGCGGCGATCTCGGTGGCGACGGCGTACCTGTCGGTGCCGTGCACCTGCAGGACGTGGTGGTCCATCGTGGTCACCGCGCCGGCGGACGGGTCGACCGAGTGGACGACCGGATCGTTCAGGTAGCGGCGGACCAGCAGGTCGACGTTGCGGTCCAGGGTGGCGGAGAACAGCATCCGCTGGCCGCCGGGCTTCACGAGGTCGAGCAGCTCGGTGACCTGGGGCATGAACCCCATGTCGGCCATCTGGTCGGCCTCGTCGAGGACGGTGATGGCGACCCGGTCGAGCTTGCAGTCACGGCGCTCGATGAGGTCCTTGAGACGGCCCGGGGTCGCCACGACGACCTCGGCGCCGGAGCGCAGCGCACCGGCCTGCCTGCCGATCGACATCCCGCCGACGACGGTGGTCATCCGCACCTTGAGCGCCCGTGCGTAAGGGGCGAGTGCGTCGGTGACCTGCTGGGCCAGTTCCCGGGTGGGGACAAGAATGAGGGCGAGGGGCTGCTTGGAGTCGGCACGCTGGCCTGCGGTCCGGTTCAGCAGCGCCAGGCCGAAGGCGAGAGTCTTGCCGGATCCGGTACGGCCACGGCCCAGGACGTCACGGCCCGCGAGGG
>NZ_JAFLRJ010000574.1 GCF_017315755.1 Streptomyces beijiangensis | reverse complement strand
CCTGTTCAGAAGCCCGGTGGGGCGGGCGCACCCCCGTACACCCGACCCACCGGGCTTCTGAACAGGCACGGTTACGTCGTGGAGACGCGTGATTACTGCGCTGGAGGTGGTGCTGTGCAGTGCGTTCATCTCGCGCCCCCCGTCGGTGGTTGTTCGCGCTTCTGGCTGTGTTGAAAGCTTGCCCGCGCTCCTTCATGGCCGTGTCCGCCGACTGTCACAGAGCTGTCACAGCGGTACAGGTCTCGATGGGAGCGCTCCAACTGTCGAACTCCCCCTGTCCCATGGGCCAGAATGACCAACGTGCCCTTCCTGTTGCTGATCGAGGACGACGACGCCATCCGCACAGCCCTTGAGCTGTCGCTGTCACGCCAGGGGCACCGTGTTGCCACGGCAGCCACTGGCGAGGACGGTCTCAAACTGCTGCGCGAGCAGCGGCCGGACCTGATCGTGCTGGATGTGATGCTGCCCGGCATCGACGGATTCGAGGTGTGCCGGCGGATCCGGCGCACCGATCAACTGCCGATCATCCTGCTCACCGCGCGCAGCGATGACATCGATGTGGTGGTCGGACTCGAGTCCGGTGCGGACGACTATGTGGTGAAGCCGGTCCAGGGGCGGGTGCTCGACGCCCGCATCCGGGCCGTGCTGCGCCGCGGTGAACGCGAATCCACCGACTCCGCCGCCTTCGGGTCCCTCGTGATCGACCGGTCGGCGATGACCGTGACGAAGAACGGCGAGGACCTGATGCTCACGCCCACCGAGCTGCGGCTGCTCCTGGAGCTGAGCCGGCGGCCCGGACAGGCGCTGTCGCGGCAGCAGTTGCTGCGCCTGGTCTGGGAGCACGACTATCTCGGGGACTCGCGCCTGGTCGATGCCTGTGTGCAGCGGCTGCGCGCGAAGGTGGAGGACGTGCCGTCCTCGCCGACCCTGATCCGTACCGTACGAGGTGTCGGCTACCGGCTGGACACCCCTCAGTGAGAGTGAAGTTCCTCCACGGTCTGCGGTGGACCAGCCTCAGGCTCCGGCTCGTGGTCGTCTTCGCGCTGGTCGCGCTGACCGCCGCCGTCTCCGCGTCCGGCATCGCGTACTGGCTCAACCGCGAGGCCGTGCTGACCCGCACCCAGGACTCCGCGCTCAACGACTTCCGCCAGGAGATGCAGAACCGCGCCGCATCCCTGCCGCTGGAGCCGACGCAGAGCGAGCTGCAGACCGCCGCCGTGCAGATGTCGAGCAGCGGCAATCCGCACTACAGCGTGCTGCTGGTCGGCGAGAGCGGCGGCAAGGAGGCCGTGGGGTACTCCAACCTCGATACGTTCACGCCCGCCGATGTCCCGAAGTCGCTGCGGGAGGCGGTGAACAAGGAGCAGAAGGTCACGCCGGGCAATCCGTACACATACCACCTGTTCTGGCAGCGCATCACCCTCCGCAAGCAGCCCTATCTGGTGTCGGGGACGAAAATCATCGGCGGCGGTCCGACCGGCTACATGCTGACCTCCCTCGACAAGGAGCGGCAGGACCTCAACTCCCTCGCCTGGTCGCTCGCCATCGCCACCACGCTCGCGCTCATCGGGGCCGCGCTCCTCGCGCAGGCCGCGGCGACGACCGTACTGAGGCCGGTGCAGCGTCTGGGCGATGCGGCGCGGCGCCTGGGCGAGGGGAAGCTCGACACCCGGCTGCGGGTGTCGGGGACCGACGAACTCGCCGATCTCTCGCGGACGTTCAACATGACGGCGGCCTCGCTGGAGAAGAAGGTCGACGACATGAGCGCGCGCGAGGAGGCGAGCCGCAGGTTCGTCGCCGACATGTCGCACGAGCTGCGGACCCCGCTGACCGCCATCACCGCGGTGAGCGAAGTCCTTGAGGAAGAGGCCGACAGCCTCGATCCGATGATCGCGCCCGCGGTGCAGATCGTCGTGAGCGAGACACGGCGGCTCAACACCCTCGTCGAGAACCTGATGGAGGTCACCCGCTTCGACGCGGGGACGGCGCGGCTGGTGCTCGACTACGTCGACATCGCCGACCAGATCACCGCGTGCATCGACGCGCGGGCCTGGCTGGACGCCGTGGACCTGGACGCCGAGCGCGGGATCATGGTGGCGCTCGATCCGCGCCGGCTCGATGTGATCCTGGCCAATCTGATCGGCAACGCGCTCAAGCACGGAGGTTCGCCGGTACGGGTCTCGGTCCGCCTGGAGGGCGAGGAGCTGGTCATCGCGGTACGGGACCACGGCCCCGGGATCCCCGAGGACGTACTGCCGCACGTGTTCGACCGGTTCTACAAGGCGAGCGCCTCTCGGCCGCGGTCCGAGGGCAGCGGTCTGGGGCTCTCCATCGCGATGGAGAACGCCCATATCCACGGCGGGACCATCACGGCCGCCAACTCCACCGAGGGCGGTGCGGTGTTCGTCCTGCGGCTGCCGCGCGACTCCGCGGTGGACAGTGAAAGCGAACAGGACGGCGGCGCATGAGAAACCGGGCCGCGCTCGCGCTGGCGGGCATCGCGGCGCTCTGCGCCGTCGCCACCGGCTGCGGCATCCGCGACACCTCGGTCCCCGTCGACGCCGGACAGGCGCCGTCGCGGGTGCCGTGCGATCTGCCCGCGGAGAACGTCACCACCCAGGCCATGGAGGGCATCCCGGTCCGGATCTATCTGGTCTGCGGCTCCCAGCTGGTCTCCGCCGACCGTACGGTCCAGATCCCGCAGGGCGCGGGGACCGCGGACCGGATCCGGGTGGCGCAGCTGCTGCTCAACGAGCTGGAGGAGCAGCCGACGGCCGCGGAGAAGGCCGCCGGGTTCACCACGGACGTACGGGGCTCGCTGACCGTGCAGGGGCCGTACAAGGGCGATCCCAAGACCGCGCTGCGGCTCAACCGGGTGCCCGATGACCTGCCGTCGGGGGCGCTGGCCCAGGTGGTGTGCACGTACGCGGAGAGCGCGCTCGTGGAAGCGGAGGACGGCGCGGTGGTGCTCGGCGGGCCTTCCGGCGAGCCGACGCGGGCGTACGCCTGCACCCAGGAGCTGAAGTCGAGGCCCGACTCGGTGCCCGCGCTGGGAGAGCCGACGCCTTCGCCGGCGCCGACCCCGGTTCCTTGAGCTCGTGAGGGCCTGAGGGCCGGATGGGTTGATGTCCGTACGGCGGAACCGATCCTGCCGTTCCGGGCGTCTTGGGGGGCGTGCGTCAAGGTATGGGCGGTGATGCCGCCATCCGCTTCCGCGTCGGGGGGTTTCTTCTCCTCGCCGCGCATCTGCTGCTTGTGGGATGGCTGACCCTGCGGCCGCTGGACGTGATGTGGGTGACCGCATCGAACTTCACCCCCTTCGCAGGCATCCGCGCCGATCTCGGCCTGGGCGCGCTCGAAGCCGTGCGCCGGATCGGCCAGGGCCTGGCCCTGCTGGCCCCGCTGGGTGTGCTGCTGCCGCTGACCGGCGGGCGCCTGTACGCGTCCCCCTGGCTGTCCTTCGCCCGTACCGTCGCCGCCGGAGCGCTGATCTCGCTCACCGTCGAGCTTCTGCAGACCGGGGTGCCCGGGCAGGTCGTCGACATCGACTCGCTGCTGCTCAACACGGTCGGGGTGGCGCTGGCGCACCTCGCCGTCGTACCGGCGGGACGTGCCGGACTGCGCCGCAGGAAGGAGCGGTCCGCCGTGGCGACCCTCCTGCGGGATGAGCCGCCTCAGGGTGCCACCCCGACGATTCCCAGGGTCGGGATCGCCCCGTAGTCCGACGCTTTGCACCCCTCCTCCGGGCGACCATGGATACATCGGGAGCGCAGTCGAGCGGCTCCCACCACAGCTCGCGAAGGAGCCCCTCATGTCCGCACTTGCCCGCCCCCGCGACGGCCGCGTCCTCGGCGGAGTGTGCGCAGCGCTGGCACGGCGCTTCGGCACATCCGCGACGACCATGCGCGTGATCTTCGTGGTCTCGTGTCTGCTCCCCGGCCCGCAGTTCCTGCTCTACCTGGCGCTGTGGATCCTGCTTCCGGACGAGGACAAGACCCACTCCTCCTCCGCCGCCTGGTAGTCGTCGCGTACGCAACCGAAAGGGCGCCCTCCGGTGAACGTGAACCGGGGGCGCCCTTTCGCGTGCGTACGGAAGCTAAGCCTCAGCCACCGAGGCCGGGCAGCCCGGGCAGGGCGCCGCCGACCGGCAGGCCGCCGAGGAGGCCGGAGACCGGGTTGCCGGAACCATCGGCGGTCGGCAGGGTCTGCAGCTTGGAGGCCACGCCCTCGACAGGGAGCGTCTGGGTGACGGTGCCGAGTGCGGAACCGGCCTCCGGGAGAGCCGGGAGGGCCGGGAGG
>NZ_JAFLRJ010000058.1 GCF_017315755.1 Streptomyces beijiangensis | reverse complement strand
GGCGGGCCCGTACCTGCCGCATCAGCCCGGTGAGCAGCGGTGCGCCCAGCGAGACTACGGTCACTTGTGCGGCAACCGCCCCAACTCCGGCTGGTAGGATCGTCGCCGTGTTGAGCGAGAACCAAGCTGGCACAGCTGTACCTTCCAAACCTTCATGTAACCGGGCTGGTTTCAACCCGGCTGGTGTTGATCGTGTAAGAGCTGACGGGCCGTGGGCCCGCGGCCGATGTGAGCCAGGAATCCCCTCCCTCGCGGGCAGGGGAGGATTCAACAGCCCACCACCAGTGCCACCAACAGCGTGATCAAGCCGAAGAAGCCGTACCCCAGATAGAGATGGACGCTGCCGGTCGCCAGCCGCCTGGATGAGCGACCGGCTCGTTCCAGTGCATCCAGCACCGGCTGGTACAACCGGTGTTCGATCCGGTCCGGCACGCGCCGCCGGAAACGGATGCGCTCCACGAGATAGGCGGAGCCCGGCACCGCGGTCACGTCCACGTCCTGTTCCGGTGCGAGCACCTGGTCGAAGACGCGCTGAAGGGGCTCGGCGAACGAGGTCGCCGTGTAGGCCATGCGCGGTGTCGGAGCGCCTCCGCCGCAGTCCCAGAGCTTGGCGCGGGTACGGCGTCGGCGCCGCGCGAGGAGCTGTACGGTCCAGGCGCACGCCACCAGCACCGAGGCGAGCGCGAACACCACCGCCACCGGCGAGAGGGCGGCCGACACCGACTCCAGTTCCAGGTCCACCCCGCCTCCCTTCAGCGGTCCCCCCGCCGGGGCCACCACGGCCACCGCCCGGTTCAGTCCGTCGCTCAACATCCCTGGCGCCAGGGCGAGTCCGACGCACGCGGCGCCGAAGATCCCCATCCCGGCGAGCAGCTGCGGCGGGCTCTCCACGGCGGCCGCCGCCTGTGCGCTGCGCGGCCGGGCGAAGAACCCGACCCCGAGCGCCTTGACGAACACGGCGGCCGCAAGACCCGCCGACAGCGCGATCACGGCGACGGCGAGCGGCAGCACGATCGCGGTGGCGACCCCCGGCACGGCGAAACCGTGGATCAGCGCCTGCAGCAGCAGCCACTCGCTCACGAAGCCGTTGCCCGGCGGCAGCGCCACCGCCCCCAGCGCGGCCAGCGCGAAGAACCCCGCCGTGACCGGCATACGGGCCCGCAGCCCGCCCAGCGCGTCCAGGTCCCGTACACCGCCCGTCGCACGCACCACCGCCCCGGCCGCACAGAACAACAGCCCCTTGAAAGCGGAGTGGTTGACCACATGGAGCAGGGCGGCGGCCAGCGCGAGCCCGGCCGGCTGCCGGTCCCCGGCCGCGGCGAAGAGCCCGGCCGCGCCGACCCCGAGGAGGGCGAGCCCCATGTTCTCCGTCGACGAGTACGCGAGGAGCCGCTTGAGATCGGAGGCCATCGCCGCCTGCAGGATTCCGTATACCGCCGACACCCCGGCGGCCGTGACCACCAGCAGCCACCACCAGGCGGGCCCGCCGCCGAGGAGGTCGAAGCCGACGCGCACCAGGCCGTAGACGCCCATGTTCACCATCGCCGCGCTCATCAGCGCGGCCACGGGTCCCGGGGCCTCCCCGTACGCGCGCGGCAGCCAGCCGTGCAGCGGCACCAGGCCCGACTTCGACATGAAGGCCGCCGCGGTGAGGACGAACACCACCCCCTTGACCGCGCCAGGTGCCCCGTCCGCCCCGGCCCGCAGCGCCGCGAAGCTCTCCCCGCCCGCCCGGGAGGCGAAGAGCGCGAGCCCGGCGAGGAGCAGCACGAAGCCGAGCTGGGTCATCACCGCGTACCAGACAGCCGCTTCCCGAACGGCCCGGCGCTCCCGGTGCTCGGTGAGCACAAGGAGCAGCGAGGTGAGCGCCATCAGCTCCCACAGCAGCAGGAATGCCGAAACGGAGGCCGCGGCGGGCACCAGGACCAGAGCGAGCGCGAAGCCCGGCAGGGCCGCCGAGGTTCCCGGCCACCCGATGCCGTACACGGCGACCGCGAGCGCCACCGCCCCGGAGACGGCCATGAAGAGCCCGCCCAGCGGGTCGAGCGCCAGCTCCACCCCGCCGAGCGGAAGCAGCCAGGTCACCTCCGCCGACCAGGAACTCCCGCCGAGGGCGGAGACCCCGCCGACGAGTCCCGCCGCCCCGACCGCAGCCGTCACGGTCGAGCAGACCGCCGCGCCCGGCCGGTTCACCGGCCGGTCACGGTGCGCAGGGCCGCCACGACCGCCTCGGGCCGGGGCGGGCAGCCCGGTACGGAGAGGTCCACGTCCACCACATCGGCGACCGCGCCCTCGACCCCGTACCCCCCGGCGAACTCCCCGCAGCCGATCGCGCAGTCGCCGATCGCCACGACGGCGCGCGGCTCGGGCATCGCCTCGACGGTACGGCGCAGGGGCACGGCCATGTTGCGGGTCACGGGCCCGGTCACCAGGGCGACATCCGCGTGGCGCGGGGAGGCCACCAGGCGCGCCCCGTACCGCTCGGCGTCGTACACAGGACCGAAGGCGGCCGCGATCTCGATCTCGCACCCGTTGCACGAACCGGCGTCCACGCAGCGCACCTGGACCGACCCGGCGAAGTCGGGGAAGTCACCGGCAGGCGGCCGGGGCGGGGCGTCCTCGGCCACCCGCCCGGTGGTCCGGATCTTGCGCAGGAGATTCATGCCCGGCACAACCGTCCCGGCAGCCCCCGGAGTTACGCGGCTTGCAGGAGTCCTCAGCATTACTTGATGGGGATTTGACCTCGCCGGCCGCCGAAGCAGTGATCCGGCCGCCGGGCGAGCCGAGTTGGCTTGAGCGATCACAGACGCCATCTGCCCGGCAGCCCGTACGCTGAGAGCAGCGACACGTACGGCGGCGAACCGCGGGGAGCGAAATGGCACTAGGCGCACTGGGCTACAGCAGGCGCACCGGCGAGCTTCCCGCCGAGGTGACCGGCTTCGTGGGCCGCTCGTCCGAACTCGCCCAGGTGCGCGAGCTGGTGATCCGCAACCGGCTCATCACCCTCGTCGGCCCCGGCGGCGTCGGCAAGAGCAGACTCGCGCTGCGTACCGCACTCGCTCTCAAGGGTGAATACGCCGACGGAGTCGTCCTCGTCGAGCTCTCCGCCCTGCACGACCCCGAACTGCTCCCGCACACCATCGCCGGCGCACTCGGCCTGCCCGAGCAGTCCGGCAGGCCGCTGCTCGACATCGTCATCGAGCACCTCCAGGAGCGCCGCCTGCTGCTGGTCGTCGACACCTGCGAACACCTCCTCGACGCCTGTGCCCTCCTCGCCGACCTCCTGCTGCGCGAGGCTCCGGGCGTCACCGTCCTCGCCACGAGCCGCCAGCCGCTCGACGTCCCCGGCGAGCACACCCTGGGCATCCAGCCGCTCCAGCAGGACGACGCCGAGGCCCTGTTCGCCCAGCGCGCGGCCGCCGTCGTCCCCGGATTCACCGTCGACGCGGGCAACCGCGCCGACGTCCTGGCGCTCTGCCGCCGCCTCGACGGCATCCCGCTGGCCATCGAGCTGGCGACCGTACGACTGCGGGCGATCCCCCTCGACCAGCTGACCGCCCGCCTGGAGCACCGCTTCCGGGTCCTCACCGGCGGACGGCGCAGCGCGGCCCTCCCGCGCCACCAGACGCTCCGTACCGCCATCGACTGGAGCCATGAGCTCTGCTCGCCCGAGGAACGCCTCCTATGGGCACGCCTCTCCGTCTTCGCGGGCTCCTTCGACCTGACGGCCGTCGAGGAGGTCTGCTCCGGCGAGGGCCTGCCGCGCGACGAGATCATCGAGCATCTGATCGGGCTCGTCGACAAGTCGGTGGTGTTGCGCGACAGCGAGGACGGCTCGCACTACCGGCTCCTGGACACCATCAGGGAGTACGGATCCGACCAGTGCGCCGCGACAGAGGGCGAGCAGGAGCGCTGCCGCCGCTTGCACAGGGACCACTTCCTGGCACGCGTCCTGCACTTCCAGGACATGATTCTCACCGCCGAACAGGTGCCGCTGTACTGGCAGTTGACCCAGGACGTGGCCGATCTGCGCAGCGCACTCGACTACTCGCTCTCCCGCCCCGACGGCATCAGACCCGCCCTGCTGATGGCTGCCTTGCTCTGGCCCTTCTGGATCACGGCAGGGCTCTCCAAGGAAGGCCGCTACTGGCTCGGCAAGGGGCTCGACGCGGAGCCCGCAGCCTGCGCGGAGCGCTCGGCCGCGCTGCTCTGGGGCGGCCTCGTCGCGCTCACCCAGGGGGATCTGGAGTCGGCGCTCGCGGACTTCGAGGAGACCAGGAAGGTCGCTCTGCAGGCCGGTGTCGAAGGGGACTTCGCGCTGGCGACGGCGTACGTCGGCGCGGTCACCTGGCTCTTCGGCGACGCGGGGGCGGGGTCGGTGATGATGTCCGAGGCCCTGGACCTCCTCACCCGCCTCGACGACCGCAAGTACCTGCTCATCTACCGCTACCAGAAGGCGTACATGCACGCGCTGCTGCGTGAGCCCGAAGCGGCGGTCTTCGAGGCCGCGAAGGCACGCCTGCTGATCGGCGAGGACTCCGGCGAGTGTCTCGCCAGCGGTCAGATCCTGATCTTCGAGGCCATGGCGGCCTGGACGCGCGGCGAGCCGGCCGAGTGCATCGGGCTGGCCAGGGCCGGGCTCACCACGAGCCGCGAGGTCCGCGAGCTCTTCGGCGCGGCCAACAGCATGGAGCTCATGGCGTGGGGTGCGGCGGAGCTGGGCCGCCCGAGCACCGCGGCCTGGCTGCTCGGCGCGGCCGGAGCGCTGTGGCGCAATGTCGGATCACCGATGGTGGGCGTCGCGATGTACCTCGACGACCACACCCGTATCGAGACCGCCGTACGGACCGAGCTGGGCGATCAGGAGTACGCACGCCTCTTCGCCCAGGGCGCCGAACTCCCCCTGGACCGCGCCGTCGAGCTGGCATTGGCGGGCGCCGCGACCCCGACGGCAGCGCTGCCCCAGGCATCGGACACCGCATCGGCGGACAACCTCACCCGGCGCGAGCGCGAGGTCGCCGCCCTGGTCGCCCAGGGCATGACCAACCGGGAGATCTCGGAGCGGCTCGTCATCTCCAAGCGCACGGCCGACGCGCACGTCGAGCACATACTGGCCAAGCTCGGCTTCTCCTCCCGCGTGCAGATCGCGGCGCTCGCGGAGGGAAGCCCTTCTTCCTAGGCGGCGTGCGGATCCGCGATGTTGAGCCGCCCCTCCACCACGTCCAGCGCCACGTCGGCGAGTTTGACCCGGTGTGACCGCGCATGGCTGCGCAGGACGTCGAAAGCCTGGTCCATGGAGAGTGTCATACGGTTCGCGAGCACTCCCTTGGCTTGTTCGATGACGATCCTGCTGGTCAGCGCCAGCTCCAACTGGGAGGTGAGGACCCGGCTCCGGGTCAGTTCACGTTCCCGTACGAGTGCTGTCGCGGCGGCCGTGGCGAGCGAGCGGCCCAGGGCCAGTTCGACCGGCGTCAGCGGGGTGCTCCGGGAATGGAGCAGTACGAGAGCGCCGACTGTCTCCTCGCGCACCGTCAGCGGCAGTGCGGCGACCCGGGTGTAGCCGAGGGCAAGCGCCCGCGGCGTGTAGTGCGGCCACCGCTGATGGGCTGGCGCCGTGTCAAGCACGGTCTCGGGCAGTGCTCCGGTGCGACAGCAGTCGTGACCGGGCCCCTCGCACCGGTCGACCGCGCCCGTCTCCAGCTGTGTGACACGCGGATCGGAAGCGGAAACGCGGACGGCACCCTGATCGCCGGCGCGGAGCACTGCCCCGACGGCGCCGACCCCGAGCAGAGCCACGCTGTGTCCCGTGAGCACGCTGAGATGACGTGCGACGTCGTACGAGTCGTCCGGCGTGCCGGCCAGCGCTACGAACGCGTCGGCCAGCCGCATATCCGGCGTGGACATGGGGGCTTCCCCTCGATTCAGTTGATCTTCAGTTCGCCGGAGACGATCCGCCGGGCGATCGTTTCGGGTGAGGTGGCTTCGGCATAGGCCCGTGCCCTGATGAGCGACAGTGCGTCTCCGATCGGGCAGGGGATCCGCTCGGACAGTAACCCGGCGGCCTGGTTCACGACGGGCCGTAGGTCGGCCGTCTCGTACAGCTCCGGATTTGCGTCGGGACCGAGCTGCAGTCCGTCGGTCAGGGCGTCCGCGACCCAGGCGAGGATCCCGGAGCCGGCGAGGTCGGGAGGAGGGTCGAAGACGGCGAGCGTACCGATGCAGATGCCCTCGGACGTCAGCGGCACGGCGATGACCGAGAGCGCACCCAGTGCGGCGAGCTCGGATCCGTAACCGGGCCAGAGGCCGTCGACGGCCGGCCCGGACGCGGACACCGTGCAGATCCACTTCGCCGCGTCCGTGGCGGGTCCGAGACCCAGGATGTACTCCAAGTCCAGCGCGGAACGGGAGAGTTGGTCCGAAGACGAGACCGCGAGCTGGCGGTGGTCGGCGCCGATCAGGGCGAGTGCCGCACTGGGGGTCTCGCAGGTCTCGGCGACCTCGGCAAGGCCCAGGGGCGGCGCGGCGCGGTCCTGGGGCCAGTCGCTCATGCGGCGGGCGCGCGCGTCGTGCAGTTGTGCCGCGGCGAGGTGGCGCCTCTCGGTACCGCGATGTATCGACGCCATCGACTCGTGGAACGTCCGCCGGTCTGCCGTCAGTGCGGCCAGCCGCTCGTGCTGATCCGCCAGAATGCCCTGCTGCACGGCCCGCCGGCCCGCCCGGGCAGCATGCAGCCAGGCGCTGCCGGCCCGCCCGGTCGCCTGTCCCGAACTCCCTTGCTTCGCGGCCATGTTCAGAGGATACGGCGGAAACGTCAGTCGGTGCTCTTTCCTGCCAAGTCCTCCATAAGCAGGACAACCCCTCCGTGATGACCGTCGAAGGGCGAGCAGGTGACCGCGCAGTCGATGGTCCGTCCGATGCGGTTGACGGCGGGAATCACCACAGGCCCCTCGCGCTTGCCTGAGACGATGCACTCCTGGATGACCACGTTCAGCTGAGCCGTCGGCAGCCCGAAATCCAGCCCGAGGAAATCCTCATTGAGCACCTCCTCGGAGCGCAGCCCCCACAGATCGGTGGCACCCGGGTTCCAGCTGCGTACCTTCAGGGTGCCGGACAGCACCACCACGCCCGCCGCGACACTGCTCACCACCCCTTCCAGGAACGCCCTGGCCTCGTCGAGATCCGAGGTGCGGATGCGCATCTCGTCGTTCATGGCCTCCAGCTCTTCGTGCCCCGACTGGAGTTCCTCGTTGGTCGTCTCCAGCTCCTCGTTGGTCGACTGGAGTTCTTCGTTGGTCGTCTCCAGCTCCTCGATGCTGGACTGGAGTTCTTCGTTGGTCGCCTCCAGCTCCTCGTTGGTCGACTGGAGCACCTCGTACGCCGTTTCCAGATCCTCCCGTACGCGCTTGACCTCGGCCCGGAGCAGTGTGGCGTGCGTGACATCGGTGAAGGTGATGCTGATGGCGACCGGGCTGCTGTGGCCGCCGAGTACCGGCTGCACCAGGACGTCGAAGTACTGCGTGTCGTCGCGGTCGGTGTGCCGCTCGGTGCCACTCATCCGCACGGCACGGCGCTCGTCCGCGGCCTGCTCGATCAGCGAACGGAGGTCGACGGGCCGGTAGGAGACCTCCAGATCCTGGAGCGGGCGGCCCACATCGTGGCCGGTGAGCCCGAACCGGGAGCGTGCCTGACTGTTGATCATCACGATGATGCCGTCCTCGTCCACGGCGATCATGGCGCCGGGAGCCGCATCGAGGATCAGATCACGCAGCTGACGGGTGTGCGCGACCGTCTTCGGCTCCGCCCCGACGCCGGTGCCGATCTTCGGCCGGGATGCGGGGTGCGGCAGCGTGCCTCCGCCGGGCCTGCGCCGGAAGATGCGCTGGCGGATGCTGACCGAATCGAACCGCTCCGCGTCGTTGAGCAGCATCTCGGCCTTGCCGAGGAAGAGATAGCCGCCCTCACGCAGGGCGAAGTGGAAGCGGTCGACGATGTGCGTCTGTGCCTCGACGTTGAAGTACATCAGGGTGTTGCGGCAGACCAGGAGGTCGAGCCGGGAGATCGGTGCGTCGCGGGTGATGTCGTGCCGGCCGAAGACCACCCGGCGGCGGAGCTCGGCGCGGAAGGTGTACGTCGAGCCGGTCGGGGTGAAGTACTTGTCGCGCAGTTCGGCGGAGAGCGGCTCCAGGGCCTTCGCTGTGTACTGCCCGGCACGGGCGTCGCGCAGCGCCTCCTCGTCCACGTCCGTCGCGTAGATCTTCACGCGCTCCAGATACGCCTCGATCCCCAGCACCTCCGCGAACATGATGGCCAGCGAGAACGCCTCCTCGCCGCTGGAGCAGCCCGCGCTCCACACCCGGATCTCGTTGTCCTCGCCGGCTCTGGCGACTACCTCGGGCACCACCTCGCGCCGCAGGAGTGTCCAGGCGTCCGCGTCCCGGAAGATCGAAGTGACGTTGATGAGGATCGAGTTGAAGAGGGTGCGGAACTCCTCCGCATCGGTCTCAAGACGGTCGCGGTAGTCCGCGAAGCCCTGGGCCCCGGCCTCGTTCATCCGCCTGCGGATGCGCCGGCCGAGAGTGGAGCGCTTGTAGCCCGTGAAGTCGAAGCCGCGCGCATCCCGGAGGAAGCCCAGCAGCTCCTCAAGCTCCTGATCGGTCGCGGTGCCGGCCGGGTCGTTCATGAGTGCCTCTTGTTGTCGACCAGTCCGCGGATCGCCGCGGCGATGTCCTCAAGTGGTAGCACGAAGTCGACGGCCCCCGTGGCCACTGCGGCTTGCGGCATTCCCTTGAATTCCGCTGTCAGCGGCTCCTGCGCGATCACCGTCCCGCCGCGCGACTTCACCGTGTCCGCACCCTGTGCGCCGTCGACCCCCGTACCGGTGAGTACGCAGGCGATGGCGCGGGGCCCGTACGCGGCGGCGACCGACTCGAAAAGGAGGTCTGCGGAGGGGCGTACGAAATGGACGGGATCGGTGTGCGACAAGGACAGGACCCCGTCGGGGGCGACGAGCAGATGGTGGTCGGGCGGCGCCACGTAGACCTTGCCCGCCTCGATCCTCTCGTGGTCCCCGGCCAGTGTGACGGGGAGCGCCGACCGGCGGGAGAGGACTTCGGCGATGAAGGTCCGGTGGCGCCGGTCGAGATGCTGCACGATCAGCACCGGCACCGGCAGCTCCGCGTCGAGGGCGCCGAGCAGCACCCCGAGCGCCCTGATGCCCCCGGCCGAGGAGGCGACGGCGAGGACGGCGTATTGCTCCTGTGTGTGCTGATCAGACGTCACGAATTGAGCCTATAGGCCCTACGGCCGCCCGGCTCAGAGCCGGGCGGCCGTAGGGGGAGAGGGCGGTCGGTCAGCTGGGGGACGCCGCGCCGCGCCGCGCGTAGAACCACCAAGTCACGGCCATGCAGCTCACATAGAAGCCCACGAAGCCCCACATCGCGCTGGTCACCGCGAAGTTGGCGAAAAGAGCGGGGATGAAGAAGAAGCCGTATGCCGCGATGGCGGCGGTGAACCCGGTGACCGCGCCGGACTCCATCTCCGTCTGCTTCAGCGCCTTCGCGTACTCCGGGGTGCCCTCCGTCAGGCCCTTGAGGTGCTGGTTGCGGAAAATCACCGGGATCTGACGGAACGTCGAGCCGTTGCCGATGCCCGAGAAGAAGAACGCCGACAGGAAGCAGAGGAAGAATCCCCAGAAATTGCCCGAACCGCCGCCGGTGGGCAGGAAGTTGATGACGCCGATGATGGAGGCCGCCATGCCGACGAACGACAGGAGCGTGACGCGGGCGCCACCCAGCTTGTCGGCGACCCAGCCGCCCGCCCAGCGGGCGAGCGCGCCGAGGGCAGGGCCCATCCAGGCGTATGTGGCCACCGGGTAGTCAGGGAAGGTGGTCTTGATCAGCATCGGCAGGGCCGCGGCGAAGCCGATGAAGGAGCCGAAGGTCCCCACGTACAGCCAGGTCATCAGCCAGTTGTGCTTGCGCTTGAAGATGATCTTCTGCTGGGCGAAGGAGGTGGATGCCGTCTTGAGGTTGTTCTGGCCGAACCAGGCGCAGGCCGCCAGGATGATCAGGACGGGGACCCAGAGGAACGCGGCGTTCTGGAGGTAGACCTCGTTGCCGGTCTTGGCGTTGTGCTGGCCCGAGCCGATGGCGATCACCGAGCTGGTGATGACGATCGGGGTGAGCAGCTGGACGACGGAGACGCCGAGGTTGCCGAGGCCGCCGTTGATGCCGGTGGCGTTGCCCTTCTCGCGCTTGGGGAAGAAGAAGCCGATGTTGGCGAGCGAGGAGGAGAAGTTCGCGCCGCCGATGCCACAGAGCGCGGCGATCATCGCCATCACGCTGTACGGAGTGGAGGTGTCCTGGATCGCGAAGCCCAGCCAGATCAGCGGGACGATCAGCACGATCGTGGAGAGCGCGGTGAAGGTCCGCTGGCCGATCTTCGGGCCGAGGAAGGTGTAGAAGATCCGGGCCGTGCCGCCGGTCAGACCGGGGATCGCGGTCAGCCAGAAGAGCTGCGAGGTGGAGAAGCCGAAGCCGACGTCCGTGAGGTTCGTGGCGGTGACGCTCCAGACCTGCCACACCACGAAGGCGACCAGCAGGGCCGGGACGGCGATCCAGAGGTTGCGCAGCGCGACGCGCCTGCCGTGCGACTGCCAGAAGAGTTCGTTCTCCGGCTCCCAGTCGGTGATCGTTCGGCCCGGCCTGTACTGGT
The DNA here is from genome assembly GCF_017315755.1 of Streptomyces beijiangensis. Taxonomy (GTDB): domain Bacteria; phylum Actinomycetota; class Actinomycetes; order Streptomycetales; family Streptomycetaceae; genus Streptomyces; species Streptomyces beijiangensis. Next base: position 31,998 of record NZ_JAFLRJ010000058.1, on the reverse strand, counting down.
CGGGGTCGAGGTCGTTCGACTGTCCGGTGGCGGCGGTCGCTTCCTGTACGGCTGGGCTCATGGCATCGTCCTGATGGTGAGGAGAAGATCCTTGCTCTCCCAGGGTGGACGGGGACATAAGGGAGAGATCAGAGGCGTTGGTCGGCTCTCCCGGTGGCCTAGGTCCCCTCGTCCGCCGGACGTTCGGGACCCGGCTCACAGCTCATGGACCGTGAGCGCCACGTCGGGGTCGTCCACGCTGACGCCGGTACGGAGGTCGAAGACCTGCTTGTGCATGGGGGAGGCGACGACCGGGGCCCCGTCCAGGGAGCCCATGATCCCGTCGGCGATGACATCGGCGCCCGAGTACGGGTCCCGGTTGCCCACCGCGTACACCCGCCCCTCGCGGTCCTTGAAGAGGGCCGCCGCGGAGCCGTCGGGCAGCACGGCGGCCCGCCCGCGGCCCGGCTCCAGGTCTTCCGTGAAGGAGACCCCGTCGTCCGGTGCGGAAGTGAACGGCGCGAAGCGGCGCAGCTTCTCCGGGTCCGCCAGGACGGCCGCCCACTCGTCCTGGTACGCGGCGACATGGCGGTCCATCTGCGCCTCAAGATCGGCGCAGAGTCCCAGCGAGTCCTCGATCAGTACGGACCTGAGGTGTTCCATGCCGCCCCCTGTCCGCTCCAGCCACGCCGAGGTGCGCTCCAGGCGCTCCGCCGTGCGTACGTAGTACATGAGGAAGCGGTCCATCAGCCGGAAGAGCGCGGCCGCGTCCAGGTCGGCGGCGAGCAGCTCGGCGTGGCGCGGGGTGGTGCCGCCGTTCCCGCACACGTACAGGTTCCAGCCGTTGGCCGTCGCGATGACCCCGATGTCCTTGCCGCGCGCCTCGGCGCACTCGCGCAGACAGCCCGAGACGCCGCCCTTGACCTTGTGCGGGGACCTGAGCCCGCGGTAGCGCAGCTCGATGTCGATCGCGAGCTGGACCGAGTCGCCCTGGCCGAAGCGGCAGAACTTCGACCCGACGCAGGACTTCACCGTACGGAGCGACTTGCCGTACGCATGCCCCGACTCCATGCCCGCATCGACCAACCGCCGCCAGATGTCCGGCAGTTGTGCGGCGCGGGCGCCGAACAGATCGATCCGCTGGCCGCCGGTGATCTTGGTGTAGAGGCCGTAGTCGCGCGCGACCTCGCCGATCACGATCAGCGACTCGGGGGAGATCTCACCGCCGGGGATGCGCGGGACGACCGAATAGGTGCCGTCCTTCTGGAGGTTGGCGAGATAGAGGTCGTTGGAGTCCTGCAGCGTGGCCTGCTCGCCGTCGAGGATGTGGGTCAGACCGAGCTCGGGGCCGAGCGTGCCGAGCACATTGCCGACGACGGGCTTGCAGACGGCGCAGCCCTCGCCGCTGCCGTACTTCTCCAGGAGTTCGGTGAAGGAGCGGATGCGCTCGTCGCGTACGGCGGCATAGATCTCCGACCGGGACAGGGCGAAGTGCTCGCACAGGCCCTTGGGCTTCTCGATCCCGGCGGCCAGGAGCTCCGCGTCGAGCACCGCCTGCAGGGTGCCGGCGCAGCCGCCGCAGCCGGTGCCGGCCTTGGTGCACTTCTTGATGCCGCCGAGGTCGGTGAGCCCGTTCTCGGCGACGGCCGCCCGTACCGCGCCCTTGGTCACGTTGTGGCAGCTGCAGAGCACGGCGTCGTCGGGGAGCGAGTCGGCGCCCGGCACTTCGGCGCCGTTCGCGGGCAGCACGTACGCCTCGGCAGGACCCGGGAGTTGGCGGCCCGCGTGCGGCTTCAGCGAGCCGTACGCATCCGCGTCGCCGACCAGGATCCCGCCGAGCAGCGCACCGTCCGGGCCGAGCAGCAGCTTCTTGTAGACGCCCTCGCGCTCGTCGGAGAAGACGACCGCGACGGCTCCCGAGGTCTGGTCCGCTTCGGCGAAGGGGTCGCCGAAGGACGCCACGTCGGCGCCCATCAGCTTCAGTTTGGTGGAGGTGTCCGCGCCCGTGAACGTCAACGCGCCCGCGCCCGCCAGGGATTCGGCGGCCACTTCGGCCATCTGGTAGCCGGGCGCGACCAGCCCGTAGACCCGTCCGTCGACGGTCTGCGCGCACTCGCCGATGGCGTAGATGTACGGGTCGCTGGTGCGGCAGTGCGCGTCGACGACCACCCCGCCCCGGTCGCCCACCGCGAGTCCGCACTCGCGCGCGAGGCGGTCGCGGGGCCGTACGCCCGCGGAGAAGACGACCAGATCCGCCTCGATGTGCTCACCGTTGTTGAGCCGCAGCCCACGGGCCGCTCCGGCGCTGTCGAGGTCGACCTCCTGCGCACCGACTCCGGTGTGCACGGCGACGCCCATCGACTCGATGGTCGCGCGGAGCGCGGCCGCGCCGCCGTCGTCGACCTGCAGCGGCATCAGGCGCGGCGCGAACTCCACCACGTGGGTCTTCAGCCCGAGGGTGCGCAGGGCGCCCGCGGCTTCGAGGCCGAGGAGGCCGCCGCCGACGACGATGCCGGTGCGGCGGTCCTCGTCCGCGGAGTAGGAGGTGAGCGCCTCGACGTCGTACAGCGTCCGGTAGGTGAAGCAGCCCCGGGCGTCGGCGCCGGGGACCGGCGGCACGAAGGGGTACGAGCCGGTGGCGACGACCAGCGCGTCGTACGCGACGGTGGCACCCGAGGTGGTGGTGACGGTACGGGCTCCGCGGTCGACGGTCTCGGCGGGATCGCCGAGCCGGAGGTCGATGCCGTGCTCCTCCATGAACCCCGGTGCGGCGAGGGCGAGTTCGCCGGGGTCGGTGCCGGTGAAGGCGGAGGAGAGGTGCACGCGGTCGTACGCGGGGCGGTCCTCCTCGGCGAGGACGACGACCTCCCAGCCGGGCCCGCCGGGGGCGGCAGGATCGATGAGCGCGCCGCGCTCGGCCAGGGCTTCGAGGAGGCGCTGCCCCACCATTCCGTGGCCGATCAGCACAAGGGTCTGGACCATGGGGGCACGCTCCGTCGTCGGTCGATATGGGTCCCGGCCTCCGACGTTAGGCGTACGGGAAGCGGAACCCGGCCGGTGAAGGACCCCTGTGCACAGGACCTGTGGCCCTGCGGGAGGGGGCGTCCGGAGCCCTCGGCGCGTCCGCCGCCCGCGTAGCGTCGAAGGGTGGACTGCTCCCCGACAGGCGGCGGCCCGCTCCACTGCTTCCGCACCCCAGGAGTCGGCCGTGCTCAACCCCGATCCGCCCGCACTGGTACTCGCCGTCCACGGCAGCGCCGCCCCCGCGGCGGCCGCCACCGTGGGACGGCTCACCCGTAACGTCGAAGGGCTGCGCGATGTCAGGCCCGTGGTAGGCCACCTCGACCACCAGGGGCCCTCGCTCGCCACCGCGCTCGGCCGGGTCGCCGGCTCAGGGCACACCCGGGCCGTCGTCGTGCCGCTGCTGCTCGGGGACGGATTCCACCGGACCGTGGACATCCCCGCCGTGGTCGAAGCCGCAGGGAGCGGTATCGACTGCGTACTGACCGAAGGGCTCAGCGGCGAGCAGGATGTCGCCCTCGCCCTCTACGGGCGGCTGCGCGAGGCCGAGTGCCGGGCCGGGGCACGCGCCGACGCGGTCGTCCTCGCCGCGGCCGGGTCGTCGAGGCCGGGAGGAAAGGACGGTGCGAAGGCCGCCGTACGGCAGCTGCGGACGCTTCTCCACGCCGAGCGCGGGTCCGTCCCCGTACGGCCCGCGTACTGCTCCGCCGCCGAGCCGACCGTGCCCCTGGCGATCGCCCAGCTGCGCGCCGCAGGCCACCGGCGCATCGCTGTCGCCACGCATCTGCTCGCGCCCGGCCGCTTCACGGACGCGCTCGCGCAGTCCGGCGCCTGGGCCGTGAGCGGGCCGATCGCCGACCACCCGCGGATCGCCCGCGTCGTGGTCGCCCGGTACGACTCCGCGCTGAACTCCCTTGCCCTTACGCGGTGTTACGAGCGGTCTTCGGCCAGCTGACGCACCAGACCGGCGAAGGCATCCCGCTCGGCGGGCGTGAGTTCTACCCGCTCACCGGAGTGCCCGCGCTGTACGGGAACGGTGCGCAGCGGCTGCCTGGTGCGCCAGACCGAGACCGCGAAGCGGTCCCGGCGCAGGATGCGGACCAGGCCGATGATCCAGGCCACGGTCGCCAGGAGGAGGACGGCCAGGCCTACCTGCTGAACGATCGAGACGTGCTGAGGCATGCGGCCCAGTAGACAGCACAGACCGGGACGTATGGCAGGGGTGAATGGGACCAAAGTCCTGAAAGTGATGCATCTCGCACCGTCGGCCGAGAGTGTCGCGCGGACACTCGACGGCGGTGGCTACTCGAGGCCGGAGATCCTGAACACCGTGCGGGCCGTCTCGCGGTCGACGCGCGCCGCGATCTGCCGCAGCGCCGTCTCTCCGCAGCGCAGCGAGCCGCGGTCGGCGCTGGTGCGGGAGTCGTCGTCCAGTACGCGCCACAGCGGGGGATTGGCGACCAGGACCTTCGGGTCGATCTCTGCCCGGTTGCCGTCGGCGTCCCGCAGGACCAGGCGCTGGGCGACGCCGTCGGACCAGCGGACCGACACCAGCCGGTCGGTACGTACCCCGGACCGGCTCAGCAGACCGCGCGACACCAGACGACCCCGGCTCACCGACACCCGGGCAGGCCAGAGCACGGCGAACAGCAGGGCGGCCAGACCGGTCCACAGGGCGCCGCGCGGAACGCTGAGCGTGCCCGCGCCGGTGTCTATGGCCAGCAGCAGCACGAGCAGCAGCACCGCGCAGCCGACCGCCGCACGGGCGTCGCCCGCCCAGCCGGCGTCGTGGACCACCGGGCCGGCCGCGGGCCGTGGAGCTGCGCTGTTCCCCGCCGCGATGCGGGTGGTCCGTCGTCCCATGTACCGGGACGGTAGGCGGCCCCGATGCGGCCGGCACCCTGCCTTGACGGCTTGCTGATGCGCCACCGGCCCTTCTTGTCGCGGGTCATACGGCTCCCTGACACCACCGTGATCGGGCCGTGGCGCGGCGGCCTGCGCTGTCCCTTCCGGCAGGGGCCCGGGAGCCCTCCGCGTAAGAGTCGCGTCAAGGCGGCACCCCTGGCCGTAAGGGGGCCGTCAACGGAACGCGCAAAAGTCGTATGAGGCGGTTTCCTCAAGGTGTCCGTTCACATCCGCACTTCTTCAGGAGCTCACGATGGCCGACCTGGCCTTCGTCGTCATCACGATCGCGGTCTTCGCGCTGGTGGCGCTCATCGCCAAGGGGGTGGCAAAGCTGTGACTGCCGAGAACATCGTCGGCCTCGTTGTGGCCGTCGCCCTGCTGGGTTACCTCGTCCTCGCCCTCGTGTACCCGGAGAGGTTCTGAGCCCCGACATGTCTCCTGTCCTCGCTGGTGTGCTCCAGTTCCTCGCGCTCGCAGTGGCGCTCGGACTGGCCTATCGTCCGCTCGGCGACTACATGGCCGGCGTCTACTCCTCGACCAAGCACCTCCGGGTCGAGAAGTGGATCTACAAGGCCATCGGTGCCGATCCCACCACCGAGATGCGCTGGCCCGCCTATCTGCGCGGTGTCCTCGCCTTCTCGTTCGTGAGCGTTCTCTTCCTCTACCTGCTGCAGCGCGTCCAGGGCTCGCTCCCCGGCTCGCTCGGCTTCTCCTCGATCGACCCGGACCAGGCGTTCAACACCGCCGCGTCCTTCGTCTCCAACACCAACTGGCAGTCGTACTACGGCGAGCAGGCCATGGGCCACGTCGTACAGACCGGCGGCCTGGCCGTGCAGAACTTCCTCTCGGCGTCCGTGGGGATCGCCGTAGCGGTGGCTCTGGTACGCGGCTTCGCCCGCTCCCGCACCGGTGAGCTCGGCAACTTCTGGGCCGACCTGGTGCGCGGCACCGTCCGCATCCTCATCCCGATCGCGGCCATCGCCGCTGTCGTGCTGGTCGCGTGCGGCGCCATCCAGAACTTCTCCGGCATCCACGACGTCGGCCAGTTTTTGAATGAGCACAGCCTGGGGGGTTCGCAGCAGTGGAACGGCGGCGCGGTCGCCTCGCAGGAGGCCATCAAGGAGCTGGGCACCAACGGCGGCGGTTACTTCAACGCCAACTCCGCCCACCCCTTCGAGAACCCGAGCGGCTTCTCGAACCTCTTCGAGATCTTCCTGATCCTCGTCATCCCGTTCGCCCTGACCCGCACCTTCGGGCGCATGGTCGGCTCCATCAAGCAGGGTTACGCGATCCTGGCGACGATGGTGACGATCTGGGTCGGCTTCACCGCCCTGATGATGTGGACCGAGTTCCACCACGGAGGCCCGGCCTTCGACATCGCCGGCGGCGCGATGGAGGGCAAGGAGAACCGGTTCGGCATCGCCGGATCGTCGATCTTCTCGGTCGCCACCACACTCACCTCGACCGGCGCGGTCAACTCCTTCCACTCCTCTTTCACCGGCTTCGGCGGCGGCATCACGATGCTCGGCATGCAGCTCGGCGAGATCGCACCCGGTGGTACCGGGTCCGGGCTCTACGGAATGCTGATCATGGCGATCATCGCGGTGTTCATCGCGGGTCTGATGGTCGGCCGTACACCCGAGTACCTGGGCAAGAAGATCGGCACCCGCCAGATCAAGTTCGCGGCCTGCTACATCCTCATCACCCCGGCGCTGGTGCTCTGCTTCACCGCCGCGGCGATGGCGCTGCCCACCCCCGGCAACTCGATGACCAACTCGGGCGCGCACGGCTTCTCCGAGATCCTGTACGCCTACACCTCGGGCGCCAACAACAACGGTTCGGCCTTCGCCGGGCTGAACGCCGACACCCAGTGGTTCAACACCACGATCGGTCTCGCGATGCTCCTCGGCAGATTCCTGCCGATGGTGTTCGTCCTGGCGCTGGCGGGCTCGCTCGCCGAGCAGAAGCCGGTCCCCGAGACCGCGGGCACCCTCCGTACCGAGAAGCCGCTGTTCAGCGGGCTCCTCGTCGGCACCATCCTGATCGTCGCAGGACTGACCTACTTCCCCGCGCTCGCGCTGGGACCGCTCGCTGAAGGGCTGGCGTCATGAGTACCCTCACTCCGGCCCGTGCTCCCCACCAGGACGCGCCCACCGGGCACAAGCCGGAAGCCGGCCGTGTCGGCGGCGGCCTGTTCGACCCGAAGCAGCTGATCAAGTCCTTCCCTGACGCGGTCAGGAAGCTCGACCCGCGGGTGATGGTCAAGTCCCCCGTGATGTTCGTCGTCGAGGTCGGTTCCGTACTGACCACGATCTTCGCGATCAAGGACCCGGGCAGCTGGTTCGGCTGGGCGATCGCCGGCTGGCTCTGGCTGACCACGATCTTCGCCAACCTGGCGGAGGCGGTGGCAGAGGGGCGCGGCAAGGCGCAGGCCGAAACGCTGCGCAAGGCCAAGACCGACACCGTCGCCCGCCGTATGAAGGGCGGTGTCGAGGAGCAGGTGCCCGGCACCGCGCTGACCATCGGCGACCTGGTGGTCTGCGAGGCGGGCGACATCATTCCCGGCGACGGTGACGTCGTCGAGGGCGTCGCTTCGGTCGACGAATCGGCCATCACCGGTGAATCGGCCCCCGTCATCCGGGAGTCGGGCGGCGACCGCTGTGCCGTCACCGGCGGTACGAAGGTGCTGTCCGACCGGATCGTCATCAAGATCACGACGAAGCCCGGCGAGACCTTCATCGACCGCATGATCGCCCTGGTCGAGGGCGCGGCCCGGCAGAAGACGCCGAACGAGATCGCGCTGAACATCCTGCTCGCCTCGCTCACCATCGTCTTCCTGCTCGCGGTCGTCACGCTGCAGCCCTTCGCGACGTACGCCGGCGCGGAGCAGTCGATGATCGTGCTCACCGCGCTCCTCGTCTGCCTGATCCCGACAACGATCGGGGCGCTGCTCTCCGCGATCGGCATCGCGGGCATGGACCGCCTGGTCCAGCGCAACGTCCTGGCCATGTCCGGCCGGGCGGTCGAGGCCGCGGGCGACGTGTCGACACTGCTGCTCGACAAGACCGGCACCATCACCCTCGGCAACCGCCAGGCCTCGGAGTTCGTGCCCGTCAGTGGCACCACCGAGGCGGAGGTCGCCGACGCCGCCCAGCTCTCCTCGCTCTCCGACGAGACCCCGGAGGGCCGCTCCATCGTCGTACTGGCGAAGGAGAAGTACGGACTGCGCGAGCGCCACCAGGGCGAGCTGACGCAGGCCGAATGGATCGAGTTCACCGCGCAGACCCGGATGTCGGGTGTGGACGTGGACGGGCGCAAGGTCCGCAAGGGGGCGACCGGTTCGGTCGTCGCCTGGGTCAAGGAGCAGGGCGGCACGGTCTCCGAGGACGCCGACACCCTCTCCAGCACCATCTCGCAGGCAGGCGGCACCCCGCTGCTGGTCGCCGTCAACGACGAGCGGGGAGCGCGCGTCCTCGGGGTCATCCACCTCAAGGACGTCGTCAAGGAGGGCATGCGCGAGCGGTTCGACGAGCTGCGCCGCATGGGCATCAAGACCGTCATGATCACGGGTGACAACCCGCTGACCGCCAAGGCGATCGCGGAGGAGGCGGGCGTGGACGACTTCCTCGCCGAGGCCACCCCCGAGGACAAGATGGCGCTGATCAAGCGCGAGCAGGCGGGCGGCAAGCTCGTCGCGATGACCGGCGACGGTACGAACGACGCGCCTGCCCTCGCCCAGGCGGACGTCGGTGTCGCGATGAACACGGGCACGTCGGCCGCGAAGGAGGCCGGCAACATGGTCGACCTCGACTCGAACCCGACCAAGCTCATCGAGATCGTCGAGATCGGCAAGCAACTCCTCATCACCCGGGGCGCGTTGACGACCTTCTCGATCGCCAACGACGTCGCCAAGTACTTCGCGATCATCCCGGCGATGTTCGCGGTGGTCTACCCGGGCCTGGACAAACTGAACATCATGCACCTGGCCAGCCCGGAGTCGGCGATCCTCTCCGCCGTCATCTTCAACGCGCTGATCATCATCGCGCTGGTGCCGCTGGCCCTGAAGGGCGTGCAGTACAAGCCGACCAGCGCCGACAAGATGCTCCGCCGCAACCTCACGATCTACGGGATCGGCGGCCTGGTCGCACCGTTCGTCGGCATCAAGATCATCGACCTCCTCATCTCCCTCATCCCCGGGCTGTGACTTTCAGAAAGCGTGCTGATCAGCCATGAACAACTCCGTAAGCAGCGCAGGCAGGTTGCTCTGGGCCGGGCTCCGAGCCCTGCTCGTCATGACCGTCGTGTGCGGCGTGATCTACCCGCTCGTCGTGACCGGGATCGCCCAGGCCGCCTTCGGCAACAAGGCCAACGGCTCCGAGATCAAGGAGAACGGCAAGGTCGTCGGCTCCTCACTCATCGGGCAGACGTACAACCTCCCGCTGAAGAAGGGCGAGGAGACCCCCGCGCCCGACCTCAAGTGGTTCCAGCCGCGTCCCTCCAACGGCCTCGGCTCCAACAGCGTCAACACCCAGTACACGCTGATCCTGTCCGGCGCCACGAACCGCTCCGGTGACAACGCCGACCTGATCAAGTGGGTCACCGACGCCAAGGCCGCCGTCGTCAAGGACAACTCGGTCAACGGCTACACGGTCAAGCCCTCGGACGTCCCGGCCGACGCCGTCACGTCCTCGGGCTCGGGTCTCGACCCGGCGATCTCTCCCCAGTACGCGAAGATCCAGATCCACCGGATCGCCGCACTCAACCACCTCACGGTGGACCAGGTCGACAAGCTCGTCGCCGACCACACCAGCGGCCGCCTCCTCGGCTTTATGAGCGAGCCGACGGTCAACGTCCTCGAACTCAACGTCGCACTGCGGGAACTCACCCAGAAGTGACCGCTTTACAGCGAGGGGCGGAAGCCGGCGGCCAGGGTTCGTCCTGCCCGCCGGCTCCCGCCCCTCCGCACGACAGAAAGGCGGCACACCGATGACCCGGGTGCTGGTGGTGGAGGACGAACCACAGCTCGTACGGGCGCTCGAGATCAATCTCAGGGCGCGGAAGTACGTCGTGGATGCCGCGCCCGACGGGGAGACCGCGCTGGCCCTGGCTGCCGAGAATCCACCCGATGCCGTGCTGCTCGACCTCGGGCTGCCCGATATGGACGGCCTCGACGTACTGAAGACGCTGCGCCGCTGGTCCCGGGCGCCCGTCCTGGTGGTCTCCGCGCGCAGTACGTCCGACGAGAAGGTCGCGGCGCTGGACGCCGGCGCCGACGACTACATCACCAAGCCCTTCAGTATGGACGAGCTGCTCGCCCGCCTGCGCGTGGCCACCCGCCGCACCGGGCCCGGCACGCGCCCCGATGAGGGCGGGGGAATCGTCACCACCCAGGGCTTCACGCTCGACCTGTACGCGAAGAAGGCCAGGCGCGGCGGCAGGGACGTCCGGCTCACCCCGACCGAGTGGCACCTGGTCGAGGTACTCGTCCGCAACCGCGGCCGGCTGGTCAGCCAGCGCCGGCTCCTTGAGGAGGTCTGGGGGCCCGGCTACCGGACGCAGAGCAACTATCTCCGCGTCTACATGGCCCAGTTGCGGCGCAAGCTCGAAGCGGACCCGTCGCATCCGCGGCATCTGATCACCGCGCCGGGCATGGGCTACCGGTTCGAGATGTGAACCGCGTTCTCCAGGTCAAAAGTTCATGATGATGAACATCGATCATGTACATAACCATTGACGTGATCATGGCGACCATTTAGCGTCCAAAGATAGCGCTTTCTAGCTCCGGATGGGACGCCATTCCACGCCGCTTGTTCATGTAGTCGAACCAGTCACAATGGAGGAGAACGATGAGACTGAGAGCCGCCATCGCCTGCGCCGGTCTGTTAGCCGGTGCGCTTCTCGCACTGCCAGGCGCCACGGCGCAGGCCGCGTCCGTCCGCTTCGAGGCCGAGAGTTCCCCGGCCGTGTGCACCGGCACCATCGACTCCGACTGGACCGGCTACTCCGGCACCGGGTTCTGCAACGCCACCAACGCGGTGGGCGCCTCCGCGCAGTTCACCGTGAACGCCGCCACCGCGGGCACGGCGACACTGAAGGCCCGCTTCGCCAACGGGACCACCGCCGCACGCCCCGCGACCCTCACCGTGAACGGCGGGTCGGCAACGGCGGTGTCGTTCGAGAGCACGGGCGCGTGGGGGACGTGGACGACGAAGACGCTGTCGGTGCCGGTGAGTTCGGGCAGCAACACCATCCGCTTCAGCCCGACCGCCGCCGCGGGCCTGCCCAACATCGACTACCTCGACGCCGATACGGGCGCTGTCACGCCCCCGGCGTCCACCGCTCTGTACGTGGCCACGAACGGCATCGACAGCGCGGCCGGAACGCAGGCCGCCCCCACGACGCTCCCGTCCGCGATCAGCCGCGTCGCTCCCGGCGGGACGATCTACGTGCGCGGCGGAACGTACAGCTACTCCTCGACCGTCACCGTCCCGGTCGGCAGCGACGGAACCTCCGGCGCCCGCACCACCCTGTCCGCCTATCCGGGCGAGACCCCGGTGCTGAACTTCTCGGCGCAGAGCGAGAGTTCGACCAACCGCGGACTCCAGCTGAACGCCTCGTACTGGCACCTCTACGGCCTCGTCGTCGAGCACGCCGGTGACAACGGGATCTACGTCGGCGGCAGCAACAACGTCGTCGAGCGCACGGTGACGCGCTTCAACCACGACTCGGGGCTGCAGCTCGGCCGGATCGCCTCCACCACCCCCAGCTCCCAGTGGCCGTCCAACAACCTGATCGTGAGCGCCGAGTCGCACGACAACGCCGACTCCGACGGCGAGGACGCCGACGGGTTCGCCGCGAAGCTCACCACCGGCACGGGGAACGTCTTCCGGTACGACGTCTCCCACAACAACATCGATGACGGCTGGGACCTCTACACCAAGACCGACACGGGCGCGATCGGCCCGGTGACCATCGAGTACTCCCTGTCGTACAACAACGGCACGCTCTCCGACGGCACCGTGAACTCCAACGGCGACCGCAACGGCTACAAGCTCGGCGGCGACGACATCGCGGTCAACCACGCCGTCCAGCACAGCATCGCGTACGGCAACGGCCACCACGGATTCACGTACAACAGCAACCCCGGCACGATGGCCATCTCGAACAACGTGGGCATCGACAACGCCGAGCGCAACTTCTCGTTCGACGCCGGTACTTCGGTGTTCCGGACCAACACCTCGTGCCGTTTCGACGTCAGCGGATCGAACGACAAGACCGTCGGCAACGCCGACAGCTCGAACCAGTTCTGGTCGGGTACGAATGGATCCCGGTGCTCCGCGTACGCGGGCGCCCTGGGCTGGTCCTTCGCGGCGGACGGCCACCTCGCGGTGACGTTCGGCGGCAGCGTCGTCACGCCGTAACCGTCCCCGCAGCACTCCGGTGCCGGTCCGCCCCGTACATCAGGGCGGACCGGCCTGGAGCAGGGCAGGAACGGCCCGCGCGTGTATGTCGAGTCCGCGGCGCATCTGGTAGCCGGTGTGGGCCGTCGTGGTGCCGACCTCGACCTTGCAGTCGTCATCGATCCACAGCAATGAGGTGTGGACGTCATGCTCACCCATGTACCCCAGAGTCAGGCGCGTCTCGACCACCGCATCGGATCGGCGGTACCGCACGGTGATCTGCAGCGGATACCGGTCGCGACTGGGCACATCCTCGGGGCCGGTGAACCCGAGCGCCTCCAGAACGCCACCCAGCCGGAGGCTCGCCTCGGCCGCAAAGGTTTTCACCCTGAAGTCCACGCATCCGAGTATGAGCGGCCACGGAGATCAGTTCAGCCGGATGCGCCGACCGGGGGCGCAGGTGCATGAAGTTGCGACGGTATCGGCCCCATGCTGTCCTGGGGCCATGATCGTCGGCACTCCGGCGGCTGACGGTAAGCCGCCGGCGGCCGCGTATCGCAATCTTGCCGTGGCGACACTCGGCTTCACACTGACCTTCTGGGCGTGGGATCTGGTGGCGCCGCTCGGCAGCGACTTCAAGGACAGGCTCGGGCTGAGTTCCGTCCAGCAGTCGCTGCTCGTCGCCATCCCGGTGATCGTCGGTTCACTCGGCCGGATTCCGGTGGGTGCGCTGACCGACCGGTACGGGGCGCGGCTGATGTTCCCGCTGGTCTCCGCGCTGACCATCGTGCCCGTCCTGCTGCTGATTCCGGCCCGTCATTCCTACGGGGCCATGCTGGCGGTCGGATTTCTGCTCGGCCTGGGCGGTACGACCTTCGCGATCGGCATCCCGCTCGTCAACTCGTGGTTTCCGCCCGCCCGGCGGGGCTTCGCGCTGGGTGTGTTCGGCATGGGCATGGGCGGTGTGGCGCTGTCCGGGTACTTCACCCCGCGCATCGCCAAGCACGGCGAGACCCTCCCCTTCCTCATCGTCGCCATCGCGCTCGCGGCCTTCGCGGTGCTCGCCGCCGTGACGATCACCGACCGCCCGGACCGGCCGGTGCCGACCACCTCCCTGGGCACCCGGCTCGGTGAGGCCGGGCGGCTGCGCGTGACCTGGGAGCTCTCCGTGCTGTACGCGATCGGCTTCGGCGGCATCGTCGCCTTCGGCGTCTATCTGCCGACGTACCTGAAGACCTGGTACGACCTGAGTCCCACCGAAGCAGGCACCAGGGCGGCCGGCTTCGCCCTGGTCACCGTGGCCTTCCGGCCGATCGGCGGCTGGCTGGCGGACCGGGTCCACCCCGCGGTCGTGACCGCCTGGGCCCTTGCCCTGGTCGCCCTCCTCGCGATCGTCCAGGCCTTCGACCCGACGCTGAGCCCGATGGGCACGATCTGTTTCCTGGGGATGGCGGCAGGGCTCGGCACGGCGAGCGGCAGTGTCTTCGCGCTGGTCTCCCAGGTGACGCCGCAGCCGCAGGTGGGCAGCGTCACCGGCATCGTCGGGGCGATGGGCGGCCTGGGCGGCTTCGTCCCGCCGCTGCTGATGGGCGCCATCTACAGCGCGAAGGGCTCGTACTCCATCGGCTTCATGCTGCTCTCCGACCTGGCGCTGGCCGGCTGTGTCTACGCGTACGGGAAGATGCGCACCACCCGGGCGGGCTGACCGCGCGGTACCGGGGTGACGCACCTACGGTGGAGTGCATGGACATCGCCTCCCTGGGCCCCCTCGCCGACGAGCTGCTGGCCGCCGCACCCGATGCGCACGCGGGCCGCAGCGCCAGGACCGTCTACGGCGGACACGGGCGCACGCTGGGCCAGACCCTCATCGCGCTCGGCGCGGGCACGTCGCTCTCCGACCACCAGAACCCCGGTGACGCGACCGTTCTGGTCGTCCGAGGGCGGGTCCGGCTCACCGCCGGGGACCAGTCCTGGGAAGGCAGCCCCTATGACCTGCTGCCCGTTCCGGACGCCGTCCATGGGCTCGAAGCCCTGGAGGACTCGGTCGTCCTGCTCACGGTGGCCAGGCGCCACAGCTGACTGCGACGCCCCGGGCGGGGGCACCCAGGGGCGTCAACTCCCTGATTTGTGTAGGCCATTGACAAATTAATGGCGCGTTGCCAGCATGCGGAACTCGCACGGATCGCACGTATCGCACGTATCGAGAACCTCCGCACGGTTCGGCACGGCCTCTCCGAGGTGACGGGACGTCGCCCCGGAGGGAGTTTCCCCCAGGGGCGCGCCAGAGCGATGTTTGTCATGCCCTCATCCGGCGCGCTTCCCCCCTCGCACGGTCAGGAAGGAAGCTCATGTCGGAACTCTTACGACCGACCCGCTCCAGACGCAGACTGGCCCGGTGGCTCGTCGCCCTCGGCCTGCTGGTGGGCGGCGGGACCATCGCCGGGCCCGCCGCCGCCCAGCCCGTGACGCGGGCCGCCGCCGTCATTCCGCCGGGCGACTACCAGCAGGTGCAACTCGCTGTCGGATCCGCCGAGTTGGGCGAAGCGATGTCGCTCGCGGTACTGCCCGACCGTGCGGTCGTCCATACGGCCCGCGACGGCATGCTCCGGTACACCGACGCCGCAGGCAACACCAGGACCGCAGGCAAGCTGGACGTCTACACCCATGACGAAGAGGGGCTCCAGGGTGTGGCCGCGGACCCCGGTTTCGCCGCCAACCGCTACCTCTACCTTTACTACTCGCCCAAGCTCACCACCCCCGCCGGAGACGCGCCGACCACCGGCACCGCCACCGACTTCGCGCCCTGGAAAGGGCACCTGAACCTCTCCCGCTTCACCCTGAAGACCGACGGCACGCTCGACATGGCGAGCGAGAAGGTCGTCCTGGAGGTCGCCAACGACCGGGGGCAGTGCTGCCACGTCGGCGGTGACATCGACTTCGACGCCGCCGGGAATCTGTACCTGACCACCGGCGACGACACCAACCCGTTCGACTCGGCCGGTTACGCGCCCCTCGACGAACGCACCGACCGCAACCCGCAGTTCGACGCCCAGCGCAGCGCCGGCAACACCAACGACCTGCGGGGCAAGGTCCTGCGCATCAAACCGACAGCCGCCGGCGGCTACACCGTCCCCGCAGGCAACCTGTTCGCCCCGGGGACGGCCAACACGCGCTCCGAGATCTACGCGATGGGCTTCCGCAACCCGTTCCGGATGTCCGTCGACAAGGCCACCGGCACCGTCTATCTCGGCGACTACGGCCCCGACGCGGGCTCCACCGACGCCTCCCGCGGCCCCAGCGGGCAGGTCGAGTTCGACCGGATCACCGCCCCCGGCAACTACGGCTGGCCGTACTGCACCGGCACGAACACGGCCAACGAGACCTACGGCGAGTACACCTTCCCGAGCGGCCCATCGGCGGGCAAGTACAACTGCGCGGGCGGCGCCGCCAACAACTCCTTCCGTAACACCGGGCAGTCCACCCTGCCGCCGGCCAAGTCCGCCTGGATCAGATACGCCGGAGACGCGGGCTCGCCGCCCGAGTTCGGCAGCGGCTCCGAGTCGCCCATGGGCGGACCCGTCTACCGGTACGACGCGAATCTCAACTCCGCGGTGAAGTTCCCGCAGTCGCTCGACGGCCGCTTCTTCGCGGGCGAGTACGGCCGCAAATGGATCAAGGCGATCGAGGTCAAGGCCGACGGATCGCCCGGAGTCATCGAGGACTTCCCCTGGACGGGCACCCAGGTCATGGACGAGGCCTTCGGGCCCGACGGCGCCCTCTACGTCCTCGACTACGGAACGGGCGCCAACAACCAGGCCCTGTACCGCATCGAGTACCTCGCGGGCAGCAACCGCAACCCCATCGCCAAGGCCGCGGCCGACAAGGTCTCCGGCGGTGTGCCCCTGACGGTCGCGTTCTCCTCGGCGGGCAGTTCCGACCCGGAGGGCAAGTCCCTCACGTACGCATGGGACTTCGGCGACGGCACCGGATCCACCTCCGCCAACCCGAGCCACACCTACACCGTCAAGGGCACCTTCCACCCGACGCTCACCGTCAAGGACCCGGAAGGCCTGACCGGCACAGCGAGCCTCGTGGTGACCTCCGGCAACACCGCGCCCACCGTCACCCTGCAGAGTCCCACGGACGGTCAGCTGTTCTCCTTCGGCGACACCGTTCCCTTCCAGGTCACCGCCAGTGACCCGGAGGACGGGACCGTCGACTGCTCCAAGGTCAAGGTCACCTATCTTCTCGGCCACGACCAGCACCGCCACCAGATCACCCAGACCTCCGGCTGCTCCGGCAGCATCGCCGTGCCGGCCGACGGCGAACACGACAGCGCCGCCAACATCTACGGGGTCTTCGACGCCGAGTACACCGACGGCGCCGGGCTGACCACCCACAGCACCGCCATCCTCCAGCCGCGCCACCGGCAGGGCGAGCACTTCTCCGCCCAGTCCGGCGTCCAGGTCGCGGCGCACGGGACCGCGGAAGGCGGGAACACGGTCGGATTCACCGACAACGGCGACTGGATCTCCTTCAAGCCGTATGTGCTCGGCAACGCGAACAAGATCACTGCCCGGGTCTCATCCGGCGGTGCGGGCGGCACCCTCGAGGTGCGCGCGGGCTCGGCGACGGGCACGCTGCTCGGCACCGCGACCGTGGCGCCGACGGGCGGCTGGGAGAACTTCGCCGACGTGAGCGCGAACCTGACCGGGGCGCCGTCCGGCACCACCGAACTGTTCCTCGTCTTCAAGGGGCCGACGGGCCAGGGCAACCTCTTCGACCTCGACACCTTCACTTTCACCACGGCGAGCGCGGGCCAGACCGTGGAGGGAGAGTCGTACTCCTCCTCCCAGGGCGTCCAGATCGCCGACCACGCCCCGGCGAGCGGTGGCAAGACCCTCGGTTACATCGAGAACGGCGACTGGGCCGGATACGCCTCCGTGGCCACCGCCGGCACCAAGACCTTCTCCGCGAAGGTCTCTTCGGCCGGGGCGGGCGGCACGGTCACGATCCGCTCCGGATCCGCCACCGGCGCGGTCCTGGGCTCGGTCGCGGTGGCCGGTACCGGGGGCTGGGAAACCTTCGCCACCGTCTCCGCCCCGCTGACCGGAACGGCCTCCTCCGGGGCGCTGTTCCTCACCTTCACCGGCGGCTCGGGATCCCTGTTCGACATCGACACCCTGACCCTCACCAAGTGACTCCGAAGAAGGAGGCAGTGATGTCCCATCTGTTCCACCGCTTACGCGCACGACCACGCAGCGCCGTGGCGGCGCTCGCCCTCGCTCTCGGCGTCGCCGGGACGATGCTGAGCCCCGCCCCGCAGGCCCAGGCCGCCGACCCCGCCTACCAGGTGCTCGTCTTCAGCAAGACCGCGGGCTTCCGTCACGACTCCATCCCGGTCGCCACCCAGGCCATCCGCGACCTGGGAGCCGCCAACAGCTTCACGGTCACCGCCACCGAGGACTCCGCAGCCTTCACCGCGTTGAATCTGGCGCGCTTCAAGGCCGTCGTCTTCCTCTCCACCACCGGTGATGTCCTCGACGCGGCCCAGCAGACGGCCCTCCAGGGATACGTCGACGGAGGCGGCGGATTCCTCGGCGTCCACGCCGCCGCCGACACCGAGTACGACTGGCCCTACTACCAGCAGCTCGTCGGCGCCTGGTTCAAGAGCCACCCGGCCATCCAGCAGGCCACCGTGAAAACCGAGGACCGCGCGCACGCTGCCACCTCGCACCTGGGCCCGACCTGGAGCCGTACCGACGAGTGGTACAACTACCGCACCAACCCGCGGTCCACCGCCCACGTCCTGCAGAGCCTCGACGAGGGCAGCTACTCCGGCGGCGAGATGGCGGGCGACCACCCGATCACCTGGTGCCACCCGCAGGGCACCGGCCGCTCCTTCTACACGGGACTCGGCCACACCCAGGAGTCCTACGCGGACCCCGCGTTCCGCACGCTCCTGCTCGGCGGCATCCGGTACGCGGCCGGCTTCGCCAAGGCCGACTGCCGGGCCGAGACGGGCTACACACCTCTGTACGACGGCTCGACCGCGGGCTGGTCGCAGGCCGGCCCCGGCGGATTCGTCTCCGCCGACGCGACCCTGTCCGCGCAGGGCGGCATGGGGCTGTACTGGTACCAGGCGAAGCAGTACGCGTCGTACTCGCTGAAGCTGGACTGGCGGATGCCGGGCGACGACAACTCCGGTGTGTTCGTGGGCTTCCCGGCATCCGGAGATCCCAACTCGGCGGTCCAGCAGGGGTACGAGATCCAGATCGACGCCACCGACTCCGCGGACCGCACCACCGGCTCCGTCTACGGCTTCAAGTCCGCGGACACGGCCGCCAGGGACGGCGCGCTGAACCCGCCGGGGAGCTGGAACACGTACGAGATCCGGGTGGAGGGGGAGCGGCTCCAGGTCTTCCTCAACGGGGTGAGGATCAACGACTTCACCAACACGGACCCCGTTCGCTCCCTCCAGCAGGGATACATCGGGATCCAGAACCACGCGGCCGGGGACGACATCTCCTTCCGTGACATCCGGATCAAGGAGCTCGGTCCGTCCGCTCCCGCCACGACGTACGAGGGCGAGTCGTACACGTCGTCCCAAGGCGTCCAGGCCGCCGATCACGCCCCGGCGAGCGGCGGCAGGACGCTGGGCTACATCGAGAACGGCGACTGGGCGGGCTACGCGCAGGCCTCCCTCACCGGAGCCCGTACGTTCTCCGCACGGGTCTCCTCCGCCGGAGCGGGCGGCACCCTCCAGATCCGCTCGGGCTCCGCGAGCGGCCCGGTCGTGGGGTCGGTCTCCGTACCGAACACCGGGGGCTGGGAGACGTTCGCGACGGTGTCGACCGCGCTGACGGGTACGCCGAGCGGCCCGGTGTTCCTCACCTTCAGCGGGGGATCGGGCTCACTCTTCGACGTCGACACCTTCACGCTGCAGCAGTAGCGGCGGAGGAGCTTCGCGGCGGAGAGGGCCCCCGGTGAGCAACGCGGGGGCCCTCTCCGCGGGTCGTGCGAAAGGTCCCGGATTTATTCGGTGGCGCGGTGTCGTGGGGCAGGGTTATCGTTCTGCTCATTCGTCGAGGAAGCAGGAGGTGAGGACATTGATGACTGTCACCGCGGTGGGCGCTGCCCGCGTTCAGGAGTTCATCATCGTTTTCATCCCTGTGGTCTCCGGCTGACACCTTTTCTTCGCCGGGACCTCCCTTTGAAGGGTTTCCCGCGTTGTTCAACGCTTCGTTCAACTCGTCTTCTGTTTCCACTGCTCAGCACCCTCTCGCCCTCTACGGGTGGGACGAGGGCTGGGCCGCCGAGTTCGCTCCGTACGACCAACAGGGCCTGGTGGCCGGTCGTGTCGTACGGGTCGACCGTGGTCTGTGCGATGTCGTCACCGCCGACGGCGTGATGCGGGCCGACACCGAGTTCGTGGTGCCGCGCGATCCGATGAAGGTCGTGTGCACCGGTGACTGGGTCGCCGTCGATCCTGCCGGTGATCCGCGGTACGTACGGACGCTGCTTCCGCGGCGTACCGCCTTTGTGCGCTCCACCTCGTCCAAGCGCTCCGAGGGGCAGATCCTCGCGGCCAACGTCGACCACGCCATCATCGCGGTCTCGCTCGCCGTCGAGCTCGACCTCGGGCGCATCGAACGCTTCCTCGCCCTGGCCTGGGAGTCCGGCGCCCAGCCGCTCGTCGTCCTGACCAAGGCCGACCTCGTGCCGGACGCCACCGGGCTCTCGTACCTCGTCGAGGACGTCGAGAACACGGCACCCGGTGTGCAGGTACTGCCCGTCAGTTCGGCCACCGGTGACGGGGTCGACGTGCTCGCCGCGGTCGTCGCCGGAGGTACGAGCGTGCTGCTCGGCGTCTCCGGCGCCGGCAAGTCCACGCTCGCCAACGCCCTGCTCGGCGCGGAGGTCATGGAGGTGCAGGCCACCAGGGACGTCGACGGCAAGGGCCGGCACACCACCACCACCCGCAACCTCCTCGTGATGCCCGGCGGGGGAGTGCTCATCGACACCCCGGGGCTGCGTGGCGTCGGATTGTGGGATGCCGAGACCGGGGTCGGACAGGTCTTCTCCGAGATCGAGGCGTTCGCCGCCGAATGCCGGTTCCACGACTGCGCCCATGAGGCGGAGCCGGGGTGTGCGGTGCTCGCCGCGCTCGAGGACGGCTCGCTGTCCGTGCGGCGGATGGAGAGCTACCGCAAGCTGATGCGCGAGAACCGGCGCATCGTCGCCAAGACCGACGCCCGGATGCGGGCCGAGATGCGCAAGACCTGGAAGGCCAGGGGCGCGGAGGGGCGGGCCAACATGGAGGCCAAGCGCGGCAAGGTCCGCAAGCCGTAACGCGGTGTCCGAATCCCGCCAGCCGGGGCGCGTGCGCTGCCGCACACTGGACTCGTGATGGACGACGAGACCAGTTACGAGGCGGTGAGCAGCCGCGACGCGCGCTTCGACGGGGAGTTCTTCTTCGCCGTGAAGACCACGGGGATCTACTGCCGGCCGAGCTGTCCCGCGGTGACCCCCAAGCGCAAGAACGTCCGCTTCTACCCGACCGCGGCGGCGGCCCAGGGCTCCGGCTTCCGGGCCTGCCGCCGCTGCCGGCCCGACGCGGTGCCGGGGTCGGCGGCCTGGAACGTACGGGCCGACACCGTCGGGCGTGCGATGCGCATGATCGGTGACGGGGTCGTCGACCGGGAGGGTGTGCCGGGGCTCGCCGGGCGGCTCGGGTACAGCGCCCGACAGGTGCAGCGGCAGCTGACGGCGGAGGTCGGCGCCGGTCCCGTCGCCCTGGCGCGGGCCCAGCGCGCGCACACCGCACGGCTGCTGCTCCAGACCACGGCGCTGCCCGTCACGGAGATCGCGTTCGCGGCGGGCTTCGCGAGTGTGCGCCAGTTCAACGACACGATCCGCCAGATCTACGCGAGCACGCCTACGGAGCTGAGGGGAAACCAAGCCCGTCCGGCGATTGAGGACAAGCGGGGGTCCGGAAGCCCCCAGGTCCGGGAAGCGGTGGGGGCGGGCGGGCGCGTCTCCGCAGGCATCCCTTTGCGGCTGGCCTATCGCGGGGCCTATGCCCGGCGCGAGGCCTTCGACCTGCTGGCCGGGGAGGCGATCGACCGCGTCGAGGAGGTTGTCGGCGCACCCGGCGCCCGTACCTACCGGCGCACTCTGCGGCTGCCGTACGGCTCGGGCATCGCGGCCGTCGACGAGAAGTCCGGCGGTCGCTGGCTCGACGCCCGCATCCACCTCTTCGATCTGCGTGACCTCACCACCGCCGTGCAGCGTCTGCGCCGGCTCTTCGACCTCGACGCCGATCCGTACGCCATCGACGAGCGCCTCGGCGCCGACCCCCGGCTCGCCCCGCTCGTGGCGGCGCGGCCTGGGCTGCGGTCGCCGGGCACCGCCGACCCGGAGGAGTTCGCGGTACGGGCGATCGTGGGCCGCGAGGCCGCCGGGCAGTTGGTGGAGACGTACGGGAAAGTCATCGACCACCCCTGCGGCGGGCTCACCCGTCTCTTCCCGGAGGCGGCGGAACTCGGACTGCTCGAAGGCGTACGGCTGGACCCCGGGGCAGACCGCGACGAGACCGAGCAGGCCCTGCTCGCCCTCGACGGGGTGAGCTCCGAGACCGCCGCGCTGATCCGGATGCGCGCCCTCGGCGACCCCGACGTGGCACCCGCGGGAGGCCCCGACGACGAGGCGTGGCGGCCCTGGCGGTCGTACGCCGTACAGCATCTGAATCTCAGTCGAGACCCCAGCTGTGGATCTTGGCGGGGTGGATACGGATGAGCTCCTCGCTGAAGTGCGGTCCCAGGTCGTGGGGACCGCTCAGCAGCTCCGCCTCGCCGCGGATCTCCACCCCGCGCACGGTCCACGGCTTCAGGCTCACCACGTCGTCGACGACCAGCGACGCCTTCGGGTTCGACTGGAGGTTGCGCCACTTCTTCGTCGTCCCGAGCGCGTAACCGCCGATCAGGATCGTGCCGTCGTCCTGCGGGAAGAATCCGACCGGATTGGCCTGCGGCTGACCCTTGGGGTCCACGGTCGCCAGCCGCCCCAGCCGCTGGGACTTCAGGTACGCGCGCTCCGCCTCGCTGAATTCGCTCATGGGCCCAGCATCGCGCGCGTACCCGTCCCCGCGCATCGGAGATCGGTCCTAGGACTTCAGGCGGGCAGTCCCCAGGCCGCCGCCGGCGCGTTCGGCTCCACGGGCCTGATCGTGAGATCGGGGCGGTCGCCCGCCGCGGTGATGAGCGCGGACTCGCCCTTGCGCAGCGGGATACGGACGGTGGCGTCGCCCAGGTCCTCGTAACGCAGCCGCTTGCCGTGCCGGTCGCGGACGTCGACCGCTCCCGCGATGCCATGGCGTACGACACAGGGCGCACCCGCCTCGCTGGTCAGGCTGACCCACCGGGTCGCACCCTTCTCCCGTACGGCACTGAGCAGGAAGGCGCCCTGGGTGCGGAAGTCGTGCAGCGTCAGCTCGGCCCAGGCCGCGGGGACCGCGGGGAAGACGCGGACGGTTCCTCCCCAGGACTGGCAGAGCATGTCGTGCAGCGACTGCGCGGCGGCCAGCGGGGTCTCGATGACCGGGCCCGACTCCTTGTACATGGTGTTGGGCTGGATGTACTTGGTCATCAGCTCGCCGAGGTAGTTCAGCGCGTCCTCGCCCTTGCCGAGCAGCGAGGAGATCGACGAGGCGCCGGTGTACGTGTAGCCCTGGAGAGCGCCGGTGAAGCCGACCCAGTGGCTCAACGACCGCTCGATCAGGGCGATTTCGTCGGCGGTCCGGCCGGTCATCTCGTACAGCGGATAGACGGCGAGCAGATGCGAGAAGTGCCGGTGCGAGATGGCGAGAGGGGTGCCCGCGCCGATCATCAGGCCGTCGGGGCCGGTCGGATACGGGGTGAGCCTGGCCAGCACCTCCTGCCAGCGCGCCGTCAACGGGTCCTTGATGCCGAGGGTTTCGGCCGATTCGAGCAGGGTGCGGCAACCCCAGTTCAGCAGCATCAGGTCGAAGTTGCAGTCGGGCGTGGTGCCGTACTCGGGGGAGTAGGTGAGCGGGAGGTGCAGCCTGCCGTCCGCGCCCGGCTGCAGGAAGTGCAGGTAGTAGTTGACGGTCCTGCGCAGCAGCGGGAAGACGGTGTCGCGCAGGATCGACTCGTCCATGGTGTGGCGGTAGCTGAGCCAGACGTTGTGCAGCGCCCAGGTGAGACAGCCGACTTCGGGGACGGGGGTGGCCTGCCCGGGGATTCCCAGCGGGAAGGTCGAACCGTCAAGCGGGCCACCGGCGTTGAGCGTCATGTCGGTCGTGCGGGTGATGCCTGCCGAGTCGGCGCGGTAGCGGGGGTCGGTGGTCTCGACGAGCGTCTGGCGGTACTCACTGATCGAGCGGGTCAGCGCGTCGAGTTCGAGGTGGTTGGAGCCGTGGATCATCCAGTACTCGAGCTGCGCGTTGAGGTTCCACCAGGTGCCGGGCCAGGGCGTCGGCTCCAGCCAGGGTCCTGAGGTGGCCATCACCGGGGCGTCCGCGCGGGCGGCCGAGGCGATCTTGTAGAGCTGGATCCAGTAGAAGCGCTGCAGCCGTGCGTCGGGCACCGAGAGGAAGCTCTTGCGGTAGTAGCGGTGCCACCAGGCGCGGTGGGTCATGGTGTGAAGGTCGTACGAGACCGAGGCCGCACCCCGCACCAGTTTCACGGCGCGGTCGCGGGCGGTGGTCTTCGGGAAGGAGTGCGCGACGGTGACGTACAGCGTGCGCGTGGTCCCGCGCGTCCGCTCGCGCCAGGCGGTGACGTGCTGGCCGCCGGAGAGCAGCGACTGGACCGCCGCGCTCACGCCGTCGTGCTCCTCGACCACGGCCGGGGGATTGGCCGCGTAACCGGCAGGCAGCGGCTTGGAGGCGGCGCGAGGACTGATCGCGACGGCCGGGTGGAAGACCCAGCGGAAGTCCTTCTCGCCCTCGCTCGGGGTGATCTCGACGGCCATCACGGACAGCGAGTTGTGGACCAGGGCGCGGAGCGTGAGGGTGCCCTTGTCGGTGGTGAGGGTGCCGGTGAGCTCCGCGTCGCGCAGGCCCAGGCGCCAGTCGAGTGCGGTGATGGTGCCGACGGGCTCCAGGGTGAAATAGCCGATGGGCAACCGCGCCAGGCCGAAGAGGGAGCCGAATTCGGGGCGGTGGTCCTGGACCTCGGAGTGCTGGACGTTGAAGCGGACGGCGTTCCTGCCCGGCTCGGCGTAGATGCCGGAACCGAGGTAGCCGTTGCCGAGGTACGGGCCCTCGTACCAGGTCTTCGGCATCTTCTGCCAGCGCAGATCGGCGTCGGCGAGCACCGTGCGCCAGCTGTCGTCGGACGACCGGACCGCGGTGGGTCCGCCGGTCCGCTCCTGCGCCGCGGCGGTCTGCGCGGGGACGGCCTGGGCGGGGACGGCTGTGGCACCACCCGCCAGGAGTGCGCCGCCGATCGCCGTACTGGTGGCGAGAACGGTTCGTCTGGACGGTACTGGTGCGTTTTCCACGGCGCCTCCTGGCGGCTCGTAACCATGTATTCATCCGAGCAATCCCAGGATGGAAGGTAGGCAAGAGGTCAGAGAGCGTCAATACTTAGGGAGAGATCCGATGTGTGGGACTTATGGGCCCTCGTCTCCGAGGCCGGCCGGTCAGCCCCAGAGGAGCGCGCCCAGCCATGCCCCCACGACCAGCAGGCAGGCGTAGAGCTCCACCCGCTCCGGTGTCCCGACGGCCCGCATCCGCTGTGGCGCTCCCGAGGCGGCGGGGCGGCGGGCGGGCAGGAGCGGTCGCAGGGCCCGGTTCAGCAGCAGTACGGCGGTCGCACCGGCCAGCACGCCCCAGGCGAGCGGAGAGGTGTCGGTCAGCGCCCACCAGGCGACGGCAGCCCAGACCATCGCAGGGCCCGGCACACCGGGGGCCAGCACGCCCAGCAGGCCGAGCAGCATCACCAGGCCCACGCCGAAGAGCTGCCACACACTCATCTGCCAAGGGTGCCGGAGGTCCGGCGTGCTCGCAGGTTCAGCGGGGGCGGCCCGCCGCCCAGCCCCTGTCGTACGCGTGCCAGCCCAGCTGGAGCCGGCTGGTGACGCCGATCAGCTCCATCAGCCCCTTGACCCTGCGCTGCACCGTCCGCTCGACCAGGCCCAGCTGCTTGGCGACGCTGACATCGGTCATCCCGTCGAGCAGCAGCGTGAGGATCTCCAGGTCCGTGGCGTCCGGCCGGGCGGTCACCTCACGGGGCGTGTGCCCGTCCGGTCCGATGCGCAGCGGCTGCGCCTCGCGCCACACCGACTCGAAGAGCCCCATGAGCGCTTCGAGCAGCCCGCTCGCACGGCTCACCATCACCGCCGGATCCGCGCTCCGCCCCAGCAGCGGCAGCAGGGCGCGGCTGCCGTCCGCGATCACCAGTTTCGTCGGTACGCGGTCGACGACCCGCACCTGTTCCCCGCGGCTCAGCGCCGCCATCAGCTCGGCCCGACCGCCCTGCGTGGCGAGCAGCGCGCGCTCGACGACCACCCGGTAGGAGACACCGCGCACGGTGGCCGGCTCCTCCGAGTCGTTCTCCGTGCCCGTCACCACGTCCGGGCGGGCCGTGACCAGCGCGCACACCTCCCGTGCCGCGCCCTGCTGCAGCTGATGGAAGCGGTGCGCGACCGCGCTCGCACCCGTCACCACCTCGACCTGATCGTGCACATCGGGCGCCGCCGGGTCCCCCCGGTACTCCGCCGCGAGCAGCGCGGCCGCCCGCTCCGCCTGCTGCAGCTCGCGCCGTTGCCGGGCGAGCAGCGCGCCCAGCGCGGCCTCCGGCGGCGCCGCCACCCAGCGGCGGGAGCGGGCGGACGTCCTGGCGGCGAGGCGCTGCCGCTCCAGACCGCGCAGCGCATGTTCCGTATCGGCCTCGGAGAGCGCCAGCCGCCGGGCCAGATCGGGCACATCGGCCGAGCCCAGCACCACCAGTGCGCGGTACGCCGACTCGCGCCCCTCGTCGAGCCCCACCACTTTCAGCACCCCGGCCGCCCTCCTTCGTACCGCAGCTCCGCCGCGGGCCGCGGCGAGAAACAGACACGGCGCATACCCGCCAGGATCATCTTCTCCGTACCGGCCGTCCCTCTGCCACTGTGGCGCCACCGCAGCACCAACAGCACCTGGAATACGGGCCTTTGTGCCCAATTTTCCGCAATGACTTGGGGAGAACGATGCGCCGGATACCGCGTACAGCCTTGGGAGCGGCCATCGCCGCGGTCCTGGCTGCCACCGCGGTCACGCCGTCAGCGGCCACGCCGCAGGACGACGCGACCGGGAAGAGACCACTGGTCGGAAGCGACGCCGCACAGGAGAAGCAGGGCAAACCCGTCACCGTCACACTGGTCACCGGCGACAAGGTGCTGGTGACCAAGGGCAGTTCGGGCCGCAGCAGCGCCACCGCCCTGCCCCGGGAGGACGGCACCCGGCCGCTGGTCGAGACCCGGCAGAGCGGCAAGGACCTGTACGTCTACCCCGAGGGTGCGGCCGCCGCGATCGCCGCGGGCAAGGTCGACGAGCAGCTCTTCAACGTCACCGGGCTCATCGCCCAGGGATACGACGACGCGCACGCCAAGTCCATCCCGCTGATCGCCACGTACAACAGCTCCGTCGACGTCGCCCGCAGCGCCCCCGTCGCCCCGCGCGGCGCACAGCGCGGACTCGTCCTCGACTCGATCGGCGGCGTCGCGCTCAAGGCCGACAAGACCAAGGCGGCCGACTTCTGGGCGGACATCACCACGTCGCGCTCCCGCTCCGTCTCCACGCTCAAGAAGCTGTGGCTCGACGGCAAGGCCAAATCGCTGCTCGACCAGTCGACGAAGCAGGTCAACGCCCCGCAGGCGTGGGCCGCCGGCTTCACCGGCAAGGGCACCAAGGTCGCCGTCCTGGACACCGGCGCGGACTTCGAGCACCCCGACCTCAAGGGCCGGGTCACCGACTCCAAGAACTTCACCGACTCCGCCACCACCGAGGACCGCCAGGGCCACGGCACCCACACGGCCTCCACCGTCGGCGGTTCGGGCGCGGCCAGCAAGGGCGGCGTGGAGAAGGGCGTCGCACCCGGTACCGACCTGCTCATCGGCAAGGTCCTCAACGACAGCGGCGAGGGCCAGGACTCCTGGATCATCGCCGGCATGCAGTGGGCGGTCGACCAGAAGGCCGACGTCGTCTCCATGAGCCTCGGCAACCCGAGCGAGCTCGACTGCACCGACCCGATGAGCGCCGCCACCGAGCAGCTCGCCCAGAGCAAGGACACGCTGTTCGTCATCGCGGCCGGCAACTCGGGCCCGTACAACAACACCGTCTCCTCGCCCGGCTGCGCCCCCAGCGTGCTGACCGTCGGCGCCGTCGACAGTGAAGACGCCACCGCGTCCTTCTCCAGCCGCGGCCCGGTCCTGAACGCCCACACCCTCAAGCCCGAGATCGCCGCCCCCGGCGTCGCCATCTCCGCGGCCAACATGGGCGGCCGCGGCGTGTACGCGTACCAGTCCATGTCCGGCACGTCGATGGCCACCCCGCACGTCGCGGGCGCCGCCGCCATCCTGAAGCAGCGCCACCCCGCGTGGACCGCCCAGCAGATCAAGGCGGCCCTGGTCTCCTCCGCGCAGACCGACATTCCCGGCGACGTACGGCAGACCGGCGGTGGCCGCCTCGATGTGAAGGCCGCCATCGACGAGCAGATCCTCGGCGCCCCCGCCGTCCAGGGCGGCACGTTCAACTGGCCCCAGGACAAGAGCGACAAGACGTCCGTCGAGGTCCCCTACACCAACACCGGCACCACGCCGGTGAAGCTGAACCTCGCGGTGAAGCGGGTGACCGGCAACGACGGCACCACCGTGCGGTCGTCCGTCGCCTCGCTGGGCAAGAGCTCCGTCACTGTCCCGGCCGGCGCCACGGTCAAGGTCCCGCTGCGTATCGACCCGACCGCGCGCCTGACCGGCGGCCAGTACGGCGACGTCACCGGCCGTGTCGTGGCCACCGCCAAGGGCGTCAGCGTCTCGACGCCGTTCGCCCTGTACGTCCAGCCGACGACCGTCACCCTGCGGGTCAAGGTCATCGACCGGACCGGCAAGCCGGCGGCCGGCGCCTCCTCGGTCGACGTGATCGGCCTCGACGACAGCACCGGTGAGCGCCGGTACAACGACGGCTCCGCCGACCAGGTGTACGAGGTGCACCCCGGCGAGTACTACCTCTCCTCCTTCGTCGTCTCGCCCGACACGGCCGACGCCACGGGCGCACTGCCCAAGTCGGTCTCCTTCGTGGGCCGTCCGCAGCTCAAGCTGACCAAGGACACCACCGTCGTCCTCGACGCCCGCAAGGCCCACCAGCTGTCGGTGAAGACCGACCGCCCGTCCGAGGCCCAGAACATCACGCTCGCCTTCGGCCGCACCTGGGACCCGAACTGGCTGCACTCCGGCTCCCTCACCGGGACCGGGATCATCAAGGACTACTACGCCGACGTCCAAGGGGACGCCCGCAACGGCAAGTTCGAGTTCGGCAGCTACTGGAGCATGTACGCCCCGCAGATCTCGTCCCTCTCGGCGGTCGGCGGCCCCACGCTCCACCCGGTCACCGCGAGCACGGGCTCGGTCAACCTGGACGGCACGGGCTCCGCAGCCCTGGTGAACGCAGGCAAGGGCACGGCCGATGAGCTCGCCACGGCCGGTGTGCAGGGGAAGATCGCCCTGGTCGAGGTCCCGGACGACGACACCAACCTCCAGACCGTCGCTCAGCTCGCGAAGAACGCGGGCGCCAAGGCCGTCATCGCCCACCGCGCGGCCGCAGGCAACTGGCAGCCCGCCACCAGCTTCTTCGGCGCTCCGCCGCTGCCCGCCCTGGCCGTCGAGGCCACCGAGGCCAAGGCGCTGATCGCCAAGCTCGCCACCGGTGCGGTGACGCTGCGCTGGAAGGCGACCGCCAAGAGCCCGTACGTCTACAACCTGGCCTTCCCCGAGGACGGCCGGATCACCTCCGACCGCACCTATCGGGTCGAGGACAGGAAGCTCGGCAGGAACGAGGCCGACTACCGCGCCATGGGCGTGGCGGCCGACTACTCCGACTACGTCCAGGCCACCCCCTCGTACGGGGCCCCCGTGGACGTGTCCGGCTTCGCCTGGGTCCCGGCTCCGGGCACCCGCACCGAGTACTACACCCCGGGCTCGACCGCCTGGTCGCAGATGGTCTCCTCCAGCCTCCCCTTCGGCGAGACCATCGTGTCGCCGGAACGTACGTACAAGGCAGGCCAGAAGGTCACGGAGAGCTGGTACGGAGGGGTCGTCGCCCCCGGCACTCCGCACGACGCCGCCACGGGCAAGGAGACCCTGGTCGGTGAGCGTCAGGACAACCTGATCGGTGTCGCCCCCGGCTTCTGGCGCGACAGCGAGCACGACGGGATCGCCGGTGGGTTCGGCGACATCGGCGGCATGGTGCTGAAGCGCGACGGCGAGCAGATCGGCGACAGCCCCTACCCGTTCGGGGTGTTCACGGTTCCCGCCGAGGACAGCGCCTACGAACTGACCCTCTTCACCGAGCGTTTCGGGCAGCCGGCCAAGGTCTGGCAGCGTTCCACCGGAACGTCCACCACCTGGTCGTTCCGTTCGCACCGTGACGAGAACGTCTACTCGCAGGGCATTCCGCTCCTCTTCCCGGTCTACCAGCTGCCCGAGGACGGTCTGAAGACCATCCCGGCGAAGGACGGCCAGAAGATCACGCTGAGCGCCACGGGTCACGCGGGCTACACCCCGGGTGCCCTGGTCAAGGGCGCACTCTCGTACTCGTACGACGAGGGCAAGACCTGGACCGAGGCCAAGGTCGCGAAGCAGGGCGGCAAGTGGGTGGCGACCGTGAATCACGCGGGCGCCGACATCACGAAGACCGTCACGCTGAAGACCGAACTGACCGACGCGGCAGGCAACGCGGTCACCCAGACCGTGGTGGGCGCTTACGGGTTGCGCTAGCCACGAGCGGTCCGCCGGGCGTCCTTCCCGTGGGGGGTGGGGCGCCCGGCGGGCCATTGTCCGGGGCCGGGGCCCGGCCCCGGGTCCGGGTCCGGGGTCAGGTCCGGGCCACCCAGCCCTTTTCGTACGCGTGCCAGCCCAGCTGGAGCCGGGTGGTGACCTCCGTCAGCTCCATCAGCCCTTTGACCCTGCGCTGTACGGTCCGCAGCCCCAGGTCCAGCTGTTTGGCGACGCTCGCGTCGGTCATGCCGGCCAGCAGCAGCGACAGGATCTCCAGATCGGTCGAGTCGGGGCCGCCCGACTCCTCGTCCACGACCTGTCCGCCCTCACCGAGCCGCAGCGGCAGCGCGTCGCGCCACACCGAGTCGAAGAGGCCGATCAGCGAGTCGAGCAGCCCGCTCGCATGGACGACGATCGCCGTCGGTTCCACACCTTCGTGCACGGTCATCGGGACCATCGCCAGTGAACGGTCCGCCACGATCAGCTTTGTCGGAACCCGGTCGGCCACCCTGAGCCTCTCGCCGCGGCGCAAGGCCTCCGCCAACTCGCCTATCGCATTGGGCAGTTCGAGCACCTCGCGCTCGAAGACGAGCCGGTAGACCACACCGCGCGTCGTCGCCAGCTCCTCCGCCTCGTCGTTCTCGTCCGAGGCGACCGCGATCGGAGGCCCTGTCACCAGACCGCAGATCTCCTCGGCCGCGCCGAGCTGCATCTGCAGGAAGCGCTGGGCGATCGCGCTGGCGCCGGTGACCACTTCCACCAGATCCAGGGCGGCGGGCGCGGTGGCCTCCGACCGGTACTCCTCGGCCAGCAGCGCCGCGGCCAGCTCCGCCTGGTCCAGCTCGTGACGCTGCTGGGTGAGCAGCGCGCCGAGACCGACCCCGGGCGGGGCGGCGACCCAGCGGCCCGTGCGCCCGGAGGACTGGGCGGCGAGGCCGTGCTGCTCCAGGCGGCGCAGCGCGCGTTCCGTATCGGAATCGGGGAGCGAGAGGCGACGGGCGAGATCGGGGACTTCGGCCGCGCCCAGATTCACCAGCGCGCGGTAGACGGTCTCCTGAAGGTCGTCGAGACCTATGGCGCCGAGCAAGGTGCACCTCGTTCCGTTCACGTCGGAATGGCGGATCTGTGCCACGGCGGTTTTCCGCCGCGGCACATCATCGCTGCTCGGGGACCGGTTCTGCCAGGGTGATCACATCGATGCAACAGACCGTTGACGTAAGCCGGTTCTGTTCGCCCCCGTATGCGTCCTTCTGCGGAGAACCGTGCGCCCCGCGCCGCACGCGTCACCCCTCGAACGCCGCCCGGCTGCTCTTCTGTGGGGGGAGTGCAGCCGGGCGGTCAATTCCCCGCACCCTGTACCAATCCCCGCCCATCGATGGACAATAGGGGCATGAGTCAGCAGGGGGACAGGCATGCGGCCACCGAGGACGACTGGTGGAGCAAGCTGTACGAGGACGCACCCGACGCCACCACCGACACCGGCCCCGCCACCGGCGGCGACACCCTGGACGACCGCTTCGACTCGGCCGCGGACACCGTGAGCGGGGCTTCCGCGACGCCGGAGGACCCACCGCCGCCCGCGCGCGACGACATCCCCGCTCAGCGCACCCGCGCCCCCTGGGAACCGCCCCAAGGCGACGCCGAGGCCACGCCCGGCGGGTGGGGCTTCACCCAGCGCTTCGGGGCGCCCCCGGTG
>NZ_JAFLRJ010000573.1 GCF_017315755.1 Streptomyces beijiangensis | reverse complement strand
CGGCCGGCTCGATCATCGGGTGCGGCCGGCCGTACGCACTCCTTGGCTGGTGGCCGCGCTGCGCGACCCGTCGACGGCCGTCGTGGTCGTGGACGTCGTCCTCGGCCACGGCGGCGCGGACGATCCCGCCGGCGCGGTCGCGGAGGTGGTGGCGGCCGAACTGGGCGCGCTGCGCACGGCAGGAGCCCCGCCACCGGTGGTGCTCGGCTTCGTCGTGGGCACGCCCGATGACCCGCAGAGCCTCCACGGACAGGTGCGGGCGTTGCAGGAGGCGGGTGTCCTGGTTCTCGACAGCAGTACGACGGTCGCCGAGACCGCCGCCGCCATCGTGGCAAAGATCGACGGAGGTGCTCTGTGAGCCGGACCGGTGGACTGTTCCTGGGAACCGACCCGCACCTCGTGAACGTGGGTCTTGAGTCGTTCGCCGCTCCCCCGCGCGCCGCAGGAGCCCGCGTCACCTCCGTCGACTGGCGCCCACCCGCCGAGGGGGACAGCGAACTCGCCCTGAAACTCGCACGGTTGACGGCCCACCCCTTGACAGAGGCCGCCAACGCCGAGGCACTGCGACGCATTCTGGACGTGACACCCCTGTGGACGGACGTCGTCACGGCACGTGAAGCGCTGCCCGTCCTCGCGGGGCCGGAGAAGGTGCTGCTGCACGCCGGGCCGCCGCTCGCATGGGAGCAGATGTGCGGGCCCATGCGAGCGGCAGTGGTGGGCGCCGTACTCCTGGAGGGATGGGCGGAGACTCCGACCGCTGCCGAACAGCTCGCCGCATCGGGAGCCATCGCCTTCGCCCCGTGTCACGACCACGACGCCGTCGGCCCCATGGCGGGCATCATCTCGCCTTCCATGCCGCTGCTCGTGGTCGAGGACGCGGTGAGCGGGCGGCGCGCCTACAGCAACCTCAACGAGGGCGGCGGTCGCTGCCTGCGCTACGGCGCGCTCGGCGAGGACGTCATGGACCGGCTGCGCTGGATGGGAGAGCGTCTCGCACCCAGCCTGCGTGCGGCGCTGCGCTCGTTGCCGGAGCCGGTGGACCTGCGGGCGGTGACCGCGCAGGCGTTGCAGATGGGCGACGAGTGCCACAGCCGCAACACGGCGGCCAGCGCACTGCTGCTGCGCGCGCTGGCCCCTGCGCTCGCCCGACAGGAGCCGCTCGGCGGGCACGAGGCGCTGGACTTCCTCCAGGAGAACACGTACTGGTTCCTCAACTTCTCCATGGCGGCGGCCAAACTGGCCACCTCCGCGGGGCACGGGGTGGCGCATTCGACGGTGGTCACGACGTTCGCCCGTAACGGCGTCGATGTCGGCATCCGCGTCAGCGGCGGCGGCGACACCTGGCACCGGGCGCCCGCAGCCGACGTGGAGGGGCTGTACTTCCCCGGCTACGGACCGCAGGACGCCAACCCGGACATCGGCGACAGCGCGATCACCGAGGTGTACGGACTCGGCGGCTTCGCCCTCGCGGCGGCGCCCGCGATCGTCGGCTTCGTCGGAGGCACTCCCGAGAGGGCCCTCGCAACCAGCCGCCGGATGGCTCAGATCACCGTGGGCCGCCACCGGGAACTGCGCCTGCCCGGGCTGGACTTCGAGGGCAGCCCCGTCGGGATCGACCTGAGGGCGGTGGCGGACACCGGCGTGGAACCGGTCATCACCACGGGCATCGCCCATCGCGAACCGGGCATCGGGCAGATCGGGGCCGGCCTGACGCGGGCGCCGATGGGGTGCTTCACCAGGGCGCTGCGAGCCTTTCCCGAGCCCCCGGCGGCCGAGCCTCCCCCTCGGTGACCACCGCTGCCGTCAGTACGTCGGTCGCGCCGCTCCTGGCCGGGCCGCCGCGCACCGGGCGCGTCGTCGCCGTCACCCGGCACGCTCTGTACGCGGCCACCGGTGAGGCCGCGCTGCCCGCGATCGCCGTGGTCACCCGCGACGCGGTCGCGGTGCCGTGCGCCCTGGTGCTGGCACAGGCTGCCGGCACTGGGCCGCTGGGCGGCGTGCGGGCGGGCACGGCCGTGCGTTTCGGCGCGGGCCACTTGTCGGCCGGGACGCTGCGCGTCACGGCTGGGGGGTCCTGGGCACCGCCCCGTGTCCAGGGCCTCCTCCCCCGAGGCGTACACACCGAGTGGTTCCGGCAGCTGGTGGATACGACGGCGCTGCCCCTCGCCACCGAAGTCGCGCCGCTGGCAGACGAGTTCGGTCGCGCACTGCGCGCCGGAGACCCTCCGCGCCTGTGGGCCGCGGCACTCGCACTGCTCGGCGCCGGGCCCGGTCTCACCCCGTCCGGCGACGACGTGCTGTGCGGTGTGTTGCTCGCCCGCCACGCACTGGGGCGGCCGGTGCCGGAGGCCCTCATGGACGCGGTCGCCCTGGCCGAGGAGCGAACACCCCTGGTTTCGGCGGCACTTGTGCTGCACGCCGCGCGCGGCGAGTGCGTACCGCAGGCTGCCGCACTGCTGCGCGCGCTGGCCGCCGGACACGACGCGGCCCCCGCACTGCGGGGGCTGCTCGCCGTGGGCCACCATTCCGGCAGTGATCTCGCCCGGGGGCTCGCACTGGGACTGGCGGCTCCGTAGGTCAGGAGGGCTCGGGGCTCACCGTCTCGCCGGTACGCGACTGCGGCACCGGAGACGCCGCCTGTGACACCTCCTCCCGCACGGGGAAGGTGAGGCGCAGGGACAGGTACGCGAAGACCGGCCCGAGCGCATTCATGGCGACGACGCTCACCCAGGCTGCCCACGCGTTGCCCGGGTCGTAGCCGAAGCCGCCGAAGAACGTGGCGAAGAAGCTGGCGAACCCGAAGAACATGCCGGGGACGAGGGCCAGGAGCTTGAGCCGGCCCGCGTACATGAGGGCCGAGTTGAGTACGAGAATGACGAGAGCCTGCATGAGATTGCGGGCGAACCGGCCCTCGCCGAGGGCGGTTCCGAAGTGCTCCTCGATGAGCACGATGACGAGGGCGAACGCGGACCCGGCGGGCATGGCGAGCCACAGCCGCTTGGCGTTGGTGAGGCTCGGACCGCCGAGCAGGAACGTACCCGCCCAGGAAATGAAGATCGCCCAGGGCGGGAGGTGAAGGGCGTTGCCGCCTATGAAGGCGGTGGCGCCTGCGAGCAGGGATGCGACGATCTCGTGCGGTATGCGTTCGCGCATGACGGACTCCTGTTGAGGATGCCGGAGGACCCGGAGGGTCTGGGGATGCGTACGGCCCGTGGTGCGGGCGCGTCGGGCGAACGAGCCGAGACGTGCGTGCGGGTGCCGAAGTACAGGGGCTGCGAAGTGGTGCGACGGCGAAGTGCTGCGACGGCCGTCAGGCCGCGGGGGCGTTCACCAGCTGCCGGGTGCGGGTGCTGCGGGCCACGATGCGGCCCGCCTTGATGACATAGGCGCGTTCGGGGCGGTCGAGGACGATGTCGTCGTAACGGGTGGTGTCGAGGACCACCAGGTCGGCGATGGCTCCTTCGCGTACGCCGTAGTGTTCCGCGATGCCGATGACGCGTGCGGCGTCGTACGTCACCATGCGCAGGACGCGGCGCAGGTCGGCGGGGCCGGAGAGATGGCCGGTCTGGGCGAGGAGCAGGGCGATGTCGAGCAGGTCGCCGGTGCCGTAGGGGGTGAAGGCGTTGCGGATGTTGTTGGTGGCGGTGGCGGTGACGACACCGGCGTCCCACAGTTCGCGGACCGGGGCGACACCGCGTCGCACCGCTTGGGTGTCGATGCGTCCGCCCAGATGGAGGTCGGTGGCGGGAAGCGGCACGACGTTGACACCATGGGACGCCAACTTGGCTGCGGTGGCAGCCCGTTCGAGCGGTGGGCGGCCCGAGAGGGACGTCATGTGACCGAGGGTGACCCGGCCGCCGAGGCCCCGGCGCCGGGTGGCATCGGCGATGTACTCCGCCATGGTGTAGCGGGGATCACCCGCGTCGTCGGCGAAGTCGGCGTGCAGGTCGGCGGGGACGTCGTACTCGGCGGCGAGATCCAGTACGAGATCGACATGGCGACGGCAGTCCTCGACGGAATCCTCCTGATAGGAGCAGCCGCCGACGACATCGGCCCCTGCGGTGAGCGCGGCACGCAGGAGCTTCTCGGTGCCGGGCGATCGCACGATCCCCTCCTGGGGGAAGGCGACGATCTGGATATCGATGAACTGACGGTATTTCTCCCGGAGTTCGAGCAGCACCTCGACCCCGAGAAGGCCCGCGACCGGGTCGACATCGGGGTGGGCGCGCAGGGTGGTGGTGCCGTTGAGAATCGCTGACTCGATGACGCGCCGGGAGCGGTCGTACACGTCGTCGTGACCGAAGCCGCGCTTGAGGTCGAGCGTGACGGCGATGGCATCGGCGAGGGTGGTGCCGCGTGGGGAGCCCAGGCCGTCCAGGAGGGCCTTGTCGGGGTGGATGTGGGCCTCGACGAAGCCGGGGAGGACGATGCGTCCGGCGCAGTCGATGCTCTCGTACGGCCTGTCCGTGCCCGTTCCTGGTGGACGGACGGCGGTGATGCGGCCGGCCTCGACGACGATGTCCGAGGTCCTCGTGGCGTCCTCGACGCGCGCGTCGCGCAGGATGAGGTCGGTCATGGGGTGCCTTCCGTGCCGGCACACACGGCGGATGCGGTGGTGTCACTCATGAACTCGCCTTTCTGGAGGGGGATTTCGCTCGGCAGTTCGCCGATGTCGGATTTACGGATCAGGCAGTGCACGCCCTGCACCTGGTCGACGACCTGGGAGATTTCGAGGTCGGCCGCCGCGCTCAGGTACGCGTACGCGCTCGCCGCGTCCATGCCGACCCGGGAGGTCAGGAACGTGAGTGCGGCGCGCACGGCCGCCCGCATCGCCTCGTTGAGGTCCTCGTGCAGGCCGATGGCCACCCAGTGCGTTTCGCTCTCGCCGAACGGGGTGTCGATCAGCCCGACCGCCCGCCGGGCGGCGGCGCCCTTGAGGACGGTGAGGCGGAACGTGGCGCGCAGCGGCGCCTCGAGGGCGGTGAGCGCCACCTCGCCGTTGCCCTGGGCGTAGTGCGGGTCGCCGGTGTAGAAGCCGGCGCCCTCGACCTGGACGGGGAGGTAGAGGGCGGTGCCCGTGTCGAGGACCTTGACGTCGAGATTGCCGCCGTGGCGGCCGGGCGGCACCGTGCTCAGCGGCTGTTCGTCCGCCGGGGTGACTCCCATGACGCCCATGAAGGGGCGCAGCGGGAAGCGGGCGGCGCGGCCTGTCGTCCCGTACGGGATGACGCCGAGCGGCCGTCCTTTGCCGTCGACCTGGACTTCGCAGAACGTGGACACCGCCCCGGAGGGCAGCCGCCGGGTGGCGGCCGATTCAGCGGTGTCCGGGGCCGGGAAGGAGTCGGGCAGCGCTCCCCTGCCGTGGCGGCTGGAGACGATGCCGTAGTCCGCGCGGCGGTAGAGGGACAGGGTCTCCACTTTGAGGAGGTCGCCGGGGGCCGCACCGGTGACGGCGATCGGGCCGGTGACGACATGCGGCCCGTCGGCGTCCGGGTCACGCTCGAGTGCGGACGAGGCGATGTCGCGGGCGTCGGTGAGCACGTCGCGCTCGGCGACTCCGTACGCGCCGAAGAAGCGGACCGGGTCCCGGCCCTGATCCTCCAGGATGCCCTCGTGGGAGACGGTGTCGACGGTGACGGTCGCCCTGTCGCCGACCATGAGAACGGGGCTGGTGCCGGGGTGCGGGAGTGTCCCCCAGCGGGCGGTCTTGGGGG
>NZ_JAFLRJ010000572.1 GCF_017315755.1 Streptomyces beijiangensis | reverse complement strand
GCGCATCCCGGCGGCGGCGTGCCCGGCCTCGTCGCGTACGGGGATGTAGAGGTAGCCGCGGCCCGCGCGCTCGCGGGTGACCAGCCCCTTGTCGTACAGCCTGGAGAGGATCGTCAGCACGGTGGTGTACGCGGGGTCGCCGGCCACCTTCTCGCGGACCACCCCGGCCCCGACCGGCTCCCCGGCCTCCCACAGGGCGGCCAGGACTTCGCTCTCCAGTTCGCCGGGTGCGCGCCGTCCCGTCTCCATGTGTCCGCTCCTGTGCCGTGTGGTCGTCACCGTAAAAGCTACTACGCCGTGTAGTGCTCCCGGAGCGGTCCCGTCTGCCAGCCGCGCTCCT
>NZ_JAFLRJ010000571.1 GCF_017315755.1 Streptomyces beijiangensis | reverse complement strand
CGGTGCCGGGGATGTCGAGGCGGCGCGGTTCGGCGCCGGTGGCGAGAAGGAGCTTGTCGTAGTGGATGAGGGTGCCTTCGCCGAGGCGTACCGCCTTGGCCGTGCGGTCGATCGCCACCACCGTCTGGCCCAGGTGGAGCTCGACGTCGGCCTGTGCGTACCAGGCGGGTTCGTGCACGAAGACGCTGTCGCGTTCCTCCTTGCCGGTGAGGAAGCCCTTGGAGAGCGGCGGCCGTTCATAGGGGTGGTCGCGTTCGTCCCCGATGAGGATCACCCGTCCGGTGAAGCCCTCGCTGCGGAGTGTCTCGGCGGCTTTCGCCCCTGCAAGGCCCCCGCCGATGATGACGAACGTGCGATGTGCGTCGACCACTTGATGCCTCCTCGATGTGCCTGCGCCACTTGCGAGCGTCCCGCACGGAGCGTGATGGGGGAAGAGGGAGCGAGGGCCCGGGCGTGTCTTTTGGCTGGTTGGGTCCGGTGGGCTGCGCCCTTATGGGCGGTCGGTGGTGGTGAACATGCGGTGCAGGGCGCGGGCGGAGGCGTCGGTGAGGGAGGAGATCTGGTCGACGATCACGCGCTTGCGTGCCCTGTCGTCGGACGCCGCGTCGAAGAGGGCCCGGAACTGCGGATCGAGGCCTTCGGGGGCGCGGGCGGTGAGCGCCTCGGCGAGCTCGGCCAGCACGATGCGCTGGTCGGCACGGAGCCGCTCCTGTTCGTCGCGCTGCATGACGTACAGGTCGGCGACGGCCTTGAGGACGGCGCACTCCAGGCGGGCCTCGTGCGGGACGACCAGTTCGGCCTCGTACCGGGTGAGCCTCCCCGTTCCGTACGAGGCCCGGGTCGCGCCCTCGGCGGCGAGGCAGAAGCGGCCGATGAGCTGGCTGGTGGCGTCCTTCAACCGGGCCTGTGCGACGGCAGAGCCGTCGTACCCGTGCGGCCACCACTCCTGTGCGAGGAGCCGGTCCAGGGCCTCGGCCAGCTCCTGGGGGTCCGTGTCGTCGGGTACGTAACGACCGATGGCGGCGGTCCAGATGGCGGCGCGCTCATGCTCGGAGTAGAGGCAGTTGGGGTCGATGTGGCCGGCGTGCAGGCCGTCCTCGACGTCGTGCACGGAGTAGGCGACATCGTCGGACCAGTCCATGACCTGGGCCTCGAAGCACTTGCGGTCGTCCGGGGCGCCCTCGCGGGCCCAGTCGAAGACCGGCAGGTCGTCCTCGTACACCCCGAACTTCGGCGAGCCGGGGTCGGTGGGGTGACCGCCGCGCGGCCAGGGGTACTTGGTGGCGGCGTCCAGGGCGGCGCGGGTGAGGTTCAGACCGACGCTGACCAGCTCGCCGGTGCGCTCGGAGTGCACGAAGCGCTTCGGTTCGATGCGGGTGAGCAGGCGCAGCGACTGGGCGTTGCCCTCGAAGCCGCCGCAGTCCTTGGCGAAGTCGTTGAGCGCCTGTTCGCCGTTGTGCCCGAAGGGCGGGTGGCCCATGTCGTGCGAGAGGCAGGCCGTCTCGACGAGGTCGGGGTCGCAGCCGAGAGCGGCGCCGAGCTCACGGCCGACCTGGGCGCACTCCAGGGAGTGGGTGAGCCGGGTGCGGGGGCTGGCGTCCCAGATCTGGGACCTGGA
>NZ_JAFLRJ010000570.1 GCF_017315755.1 Streptomyces beijiangensis | reverse complement strand
CAGGTGCCGGCGTCCGCGGCGTGGGCGCCAGTTGCGGCCAGCAGTGGAATCGCGATGGCGGAACCCGTCACTCCTGCCGCTACGACGAGGGCGGGGGCCTGACGAGGGCGGCGGTGCCGACCGTTCCCGGAGCGCATTCGTGGGCCTTCCGTGTGACGGATGAGTCGAACGGTGAACGTAGCCGGAATCGAACGTCGGTCACAAGTCGGTGCAGCGGAGATCACATGAAAGTCACAGTCTTGACGTTGTGTCAGCTTTGCTCGGGATCGAACTCCACGGGGAGCGTGCGCAGTCCGCGCATGATGAGCCCCCCACGCCACCGCAAATCGGCAGGATCTCCTGCAAGTCGCAGGTCGGGGAGGCGGGTCAGGAGGGTGGCCAGCGCGGTCTGTCCCTCCAGCCTGGCGAGCGGCGCACCCAGGCAGTAGTGGATGCCGTGGCCGTATCCGAGGTGTTGGTTGTCACTTCGGGAGAGGTCGAGAGTGTCGGCGCCGGTGAACCGCTCCGGGTCGCGGTCGGCCGCCGCGAGGACGACGAGGACGGGGTCGCCCTCGGCGATGTCCTGACCGCCCAGGGTCAGCGCTTCGGTGGCGAAGCGCCAGGTCGCGAGCTCGACCGGGCCGTCGTACCGCAGCAACTCCTCGACTCCGGTGGCGAGCAGGCCGGTCTCGCCCGCCGCGAGGGACTCCTGGAGGCGCGCGCGCTGGTCCGGGTTCTGGAGGAGGGTGTGGACGCCGTTGCCGATCAGATTGACCGTCGTCTCGAAGCCGGCGAAGAGAAGGATGAACGCCATCGCCGCTGCTTCGTTCTCGGTGAGGTGCTCACCGTCGTCCGAGGCGCGGATGAGGTGGGAGATCAGGTCGTCGCCGGGGTTCTCGCGCTTGCGGTGGATGAGTTCGGCGAGGTAGTTGCGCATCTTCTTGACGGAGCGTGCGACACCGCCGCGCGGGCCGCCGCCGTGCCGGATCATCATCCCGGCCCAGTCGCGGAAGTCGTCCTGGTCCTCGCGCGGGACGCCGAGCAGGTCGCAGATCGCATAGATGGGGAGCGGGAAGGCGAAGTCGTGGATCAGGTCCGCTTCGCCCTTGGCGGCGAACTTGTCGATGAGGTCGTCCGTCAGTTCCTGCACGCGCGGGGCGAACTCGGCGACCGTACGCGGGGTGAAGGCCTTGGAGACCAGGCGGCGCAGGCGGGTGTGGTCGGGCGGGTCGATGTTGAGGAGATGCGTCATCAGCTCGGCCTTGCGCTCGCCGGGGATGCCCGTCTTGCCCTTGGCGTGGGCCGGCTCGGCGTGGTTCGCGGGGTTCTTGGAGAGCCGCTGGTCGGCCAGGGCCTGGCGGGCGTCGGCGTACCGGGTGACGAGCCACGCCTCGACTCCGCTGGGCAGCGCGGTCTTGTGGACCGGGGAGTTCTCGCGCAGCCAGGCGTAGGCGGGGTACGGGTCGGTCGCGAACTCCCAGGTGAAGAGCTCGGGTTGGGGATCGGTCGCCAGGGGCTGGTTCGGCTGGGTCTGGTTCGGCTGGGGCTCGGTGCTCACGCCTGCACGCCCTCGGCGGT
The DNA here is from genome assembly GCF_017315755.1 of Streptomyces beijiangensis. Taxonomy (GTDB): domain Bacteria; phylum Actinomycetota; class Actinomycetes; order Streptomycetales; family Streptomycetaceae; genus Streptomyces; species Streptomyces beijiangensis. The sequence goes on along the minus strand of NZ_JAFLRJ010000570.1, from coordinate 2,505 downwards.
CAGGATCGCGTCACGGTAGGCGCGGGCCGCGGCCCGCAGCGCGGCCTCCGGGTCCGTGCCCTCCGCCTCGGCTGCGGCGGCCAGGGCGAGGAGCTGGTAGCCGACACCGGCGCCGGTGGGGAGGGGAACGTCGAGGTCTGCCGTACGTACGCGGGAAGTGAGCTTGGCAGCGAGGGCGAGGGCGGGCTGGCCCAGCGGGACGCCCTCGGTCACCGAGTCGCGCTGCTTCTCGATCGCCTTGGTGCGCAGCCAGTGGGCCTTGACGTCCTCGGGGGTCTCGGCGGTCGCGTCGCCGAAGACATGGGGGTGCCGGTGGATCAGCTTCTCGACGATGGTGGCGGCGACGTCGTCGATCGAGAAGGACTCGTCCCCCTCCTCGCCGGTGGCCTCCTGCGCGATGCGCGCGTGGAAGACGACCTGGAGGAGTACGTCACCGAGCTCCTCGCGGAGTTCCGCGCGGTCGCCCTCCTCGATGGCCTCGACGAGTTCGTACGCCTCCTCGATGCCGTACTTGGCGAGGCCCTTGTGGGTCTGCTGGGACGACCATGGGCACTCGCGGCGGATCTTGTCCATGACCTGGACGAGGTCGAGGAGGCGGGCGCCGGGGAGGTCGTACGAGCCGGGGAGGAGTTCGAGGTCGGGCATCTGGACCCGGCCGCTGCCCGCGAGACGGGCGAGGGAGTCGGTGAACCGCTGGTCGCCCTCGCCGGAGGGGATGACGACCAGGGTGCGGCCGCCGGCGCAGTCGTCCACCAGGTCCTGGGCGTCCGCCGCCGTGTGCTCGACCGTGATGCCCGCCTCGCGGAGGTAGGGCAGCTGGGGGTGCGCGTCGTCGGCGCAGAGCACGCGGTCGGCGGAGTGCAGGGTCTGCCAGGCCGGCCAGGAGAGGAGGCCCGGGGCGACGCGGTGGCTGGTGGTGAGCAGGACGATGCGGCCGGGGGCGGCGGATTCTTCAGGGGTCACCCGTCGACGTTACCCCCGGGGCGGGGAGCGGGGTCCGCGGCCTCGCCCCCTCCCCGGGGCTCCGCCCCGGACCCCGCTCCTCAATTGCCGGAGGGGTTTGATCTGCCCGGTGCCGGTCCGAACTGTGCGGGAGGGGGACTCTATTGCTCATGCGCCCGTCTGGGCGGCCGGTTTGGTCTCCTTGGTCACCTGGGTGATCCACGGGGCCTTGTAGTCGGCCAGCTGGATCTTCTGGTTGTCCCAGGTGCCGTAGCGCGGATTGACGTCGATGCTCAGCGACTTGGAGGCCTTGGCGAGAGCCGCCATGACCACCTTCTGGCCCTCCGGCGACGACGTGTCCGCGCCCAGCGCGCTCGCCACCTTGCTCAGGACCACCTGTTCGCGCAGTGAGTCGTCGATCTGCGAAGGGGCGATGCTGTTCTGCTGGAGCAGCGCCTCCTCCAGCTTCGCCTCGCTGCCCGCCTGCTGCAGCCATGCCTTGCGTGCGTCCTGGATCTCCTTGCGGCTGACCGTGACCCCGGCGTCGTCCGCCGCGCGGTCCAGCACCTGGTCGAAGATCATCGTGTGCAGTTTGGCGCGGCCCAGCTGGCCGGTGTTCTTGACGAGTTCCGCGGCGTTCGAGGTGCTGGACTGTGCTGTCCGTACGTCCTTGACCTGGGACTGCACCGAGGAGACGTCGATGCGCCGGCCGCCCACCACGGCAGCGGCTCCCGGATGGGCCTCGCTGCCGCAGGCGGCGAGGAATGGGGCCGCCATGAGAAGCGCGGCGGATACGGAGAGCGCAGTGCGACGGCGGCGGTGCAAAGGAGCCTCCCGGGGCGAGATTGTGCGGCGGTGCACAAAGTCTTGCGGTGATCGATGTTAGGCAGTTGGCGTGGTCTGGGCCACTGATTCGCCCAACGATTCGGAGGCTTGACGGTTGTCGGGGCGGAGCATGATCGTCCGCGAAACGACAAAAGTGATGGGAACGGCCACCGCCGCGGCGACCAGAGGGGCCCACGTATGGCTGAAGTGGGCCAGATCGACCAGCGCGTACACCCCGCACGTCGTGATCACGAAATTGGCCGCGTTGGTCAGCGGGAAGAGCAGGAATTTCCGCCAGGTCGGCCGGATGCGGTACGTGAAGTACGCGTTGAGGAAGAACGAGCCGACCATCGAGAGGCAGAAGGCCAGTACGTGCGCCGCGAGATACGGCAGCTGGGTCAGGAACGCCAGGTAGCAGACGTAATACGTGCCGGTGTTGACCGCGCCGACCATGGCGAAGCGGATCAGCTGCGATATCGGGGCAGTCATGGGCGCACGGGCTCCGCTTCGGGGATGTCATGCGGACGGAATTCCTACGGGTTACCGCGCCATCCTCCCCGACCGCGCCCGGGATCACCATTGCGGGTCCCCGGCCCAGATGGCCGGGCGGCGGCCATTGCGTGAACTGCGTTCCGCAGCCGCTCTTTTGTCCGCATCAGTCCGGCATATTCGGCTTCAGCGCCCCGCAGAAGGATCCCGATGCCCACTCCCCTGGCCACCCGCCGCTCCCTCCCCCGC
>NZ_JAFLRJ010000569.1:271-427 GCF_017315755.1 Streptomyces beijiangensis | reverse complement strand
AGCAGCAGCAGTGGCACCGTCTGGGCGACGGCGATGCCCCCGGCGAGGGCTCCGGGCAGTCCGTACCAGTTGCTCAGGGCCAGGATGGTCACGGGCAGGAGCGTGGCGGTGAGCGCGAGGGCGAGGACGTACGGGATGAACTGCGTCCAGCGCCGG
>NZ_JAFLRJ010000569.1:0-209 GCF_017315755.1 Streptomyces beijiangensis | reverse complement strand
GAGGAGTCATGGCGTGATCAGGGTAGGCAGCGATGCGCCGGGAGTGCGTCATACCGGGGTATCGCCTGTCGGGTCGTACCCGGGTACCGCGAGCCCCGCCTACAACTCGGCCAGCAGCTCCGCCTTCTTCGCGCTGAACTCGTCGTCCGTCACCAGACCCGCCCGGTGCAGCTCCCCCAGGTGCCGTATCCGGTCCGCGATGTCCGCCG
>NZ_JAFLRJ010000568.1 GCF_017315755.1 Streptomyces beijiangensis | reverse complement strand
GGATCCGGATCCGCTGCCGTGTCCGCGCGGGGCCGGCGGCTGCCGCCGAACGTGGCGCTGTATGTACTCGCCTCGATCACCATCTCGTTCCTGGCGGCCTCCAGCGCGCCGACCCCGCTCTACGCGGTGTACCAGGCCGAATGGGGCTTCGACCCGATCACCACCACCGTGGTCTTCGGCGTCTACGCGGTGGCCGTGCTGCTCGGGCTGCTCACCATGGGCAAGCTCTCCGACCACGTCGGCAGGCGGCCGGTGCTACTGGCCGCGCTGGCGGCGCAGGTCGTCTCGATGGTCGTGTTCGCCACCGCCGACGGCGTGCCGGGGCTGCTGGTCGCCCGCATCGTCCAGGGACTGTCGACCGGCGCCGCGCTCGGCGCGATCGGGGCGGGGATGATGGACATCGACCGGCCGCGCGGCACGATCACCAACGCGGTCGTCCCGGGCATCGGCACGGCGACCGGCGCGCTGGCCTCCGGCCTCGTCGTCCAGTTCCTGCCCGCCCCCACGCATCTGGTCTACCTCGGGCTGCTGGCGGTCTTCGTCCTGCAGGCCGTCGCCGTCGCGCTGATGGCGGAGACGGTGACCCGCAAGCCGGGGGCGCTGGCGAGCCTGGTGCCGGAGATCAAGCTGCCGCGCGCCGTACGCCGCCCGATGCTGGTGGCCGCGCCGGTGCTGTTCGCCGTCTGGGCGCTGGCCGGGCTGTACGGGGCGCTCGGCCCGTCCCTCGCACGGCAGTTGACCGGTTCCAGGTCCGAAGTCCTGGGCGGGATGAGCCTGTTCGTGCTCGCCGGGGTGGCCGCCGTCTCGGTGGTGGTCCTGCGGAAGGCGGCGACCCGGACGGTGATGCTCACCGGCATCCTCGCGCTGATCGCCGGGGTGGCTCTCACTCTCGTCTCGATCCGCGATTCCTCCCCCACCGGCTTCTTCGTGGGCACCGCCATCGCGGGCGTCGGCTTCGGCAGCGGCTTCCAGGGCGGGATACGCACGGTGATGCCGCTGGCCAGGCCGCACGAGAGTTCCGGGGTGCTGTCGCTGCTCTTCGTCGTCTCCTACCTGGGCATGGGGGTGCCCGCCGTGATCGCCGGCTTCCTCGTCGTCCACGCGGGCGGACTGACCGCCACTGCGCAGGAGTACGGCGTCGCCGTGATCGCCCTCGCGGCGTTCGCGCTGCTCGGGCTCGTGCGCGGCGGCCGGGACGGGGCGGTCCCCGCGCGGGTCGGAGGCAACGCCTGAGCGGTGGCCTCCGGCCGGGCATAATGTAGACAGATCTGTCTGAAGGAGTGACCGTCATGGCGAGTGTCCAGAGCACCGCAAAGCCGTCGGCGCGTGAGCGCCTGCTCGCCGCCGCGAACGAGCTGTTCTACGCCGAGGGCGTGCAGACCGTCGGGATCGACCGGGTCATCGAGCACGCGGGCGTGGCCAAGGCGTCGCTGTACAACACCTTCGGCGGCAAGGAGCAGCTCGTCCGGGCGTACCTCGACACCCGGCACGCGGCCACCGCCGACCGACTCACCCGGGCCGTCGCGGAGCGCGACACGCCCCGCGAGCAGATGCTGGCGGTCTTCGAGTCCCAGGGGCGGCAGTTCGACCGGCCCGACTTCCACGGCTGCGCCTTCATCCGCGCCGGCGCGGAGGCCAGCCCCGGCGGGCTGGTCCAGGAAGCGGCGGACGCCTTCCGCGGCTGGATGCGCGCACTCTTCACCCGCCTCGCCGCCGAGGCCGGCGCCGCCGACCCCGACACCCTGGGCCGCCAGCTCCAACTCCTCTACGACGGCGCCGGCATCTCCGCCCTGATGGACCACGACTCCACGGTGGCCTCGACCTCCCACGCGGCGGCGACCTCCCTGATCGCGGCCGCGACGGGCGCATCCGCCGAGGCATGATCGGCGCTCGGCACACACGTGGGCCGGGACCGCGAGCGTGAACCACGAGGTGCGCCGGGGCTATTGACGCGGCGTCGACAGACCGGCCCGGGCCAACGCACCGGGCCGCCGGATCCGCTCGGGCCCGATCCGCGGACGGCGCGCCGCAGCTCGGCTCTCGTCGACGCCGACCATGTGAGCCGACTCGGGCCCCGCTTGTATCGGGGTCCAGCGGGATGACGAAGTGGTGCTCCGCGAGGTCCAGGTCCAGGTCCAGGATTCGATCCGGATCCAATTCATAGCCGTCGGCGCTCTTACCGCCCCCAGTTCATGTCCACGCCGCCGGGTAGCGGATGCTCGACCGGCCGGCGCGAGCGTGATGCATGTTGCTTTCCGCCTGGTCACAAGAGATTTCCGCTAGCCCGTATTACGCCAGTTCAGGTTGCTCCCATGGGTGGTTGGGCGGGCCGCTTGCACCTTGGTTTCGAAGGGGTGATGGGTAGGTAGCGGGTGTTGGGGCGGTGACCGTGCAGACGTGACCTGGAGTGAAGTGGGTAGCATCGGCTGTTCAGCCAGTTGCACAACTTCGAAGGACGAGGGTCCGGTGTCCGAAAAGACTCAAGCCATTGGCGTCACCGCAGGCTACGCACAGAGGGTCGCGGACGACCTCGGGGCGAACCAGAGCGAGCAGGAGCGGGTGCGCACGGAACTTGCGCGTTTGCAGGACGAGCTCGTGCAGTTGGAACAGAGCGAGCAAATCCTGGTGAAGATGCAGGATGTGCTCGGCAGTGCGCCGAAGCCGATCGCGAAGAGCGGCAAGGGCAAGAAGGCGGCACGGGTTCCCACTGCTCGCAGCGCCAAGGGCACGACGGTTCCTGCGCGGCCTTCTCGCCCCGTCAAGGCCGCGAGGCACGAGGAACGGAAGGCGGCAAAGGGCCCTGGCGAGCCGACGTGGGGTGAGCTGATTACCGGCCACCTCGCCGGGCAGAGCGAGCCGAAGTCCGCGGCCGAGATCGCGTCCGCACTCTCCGAGTCGCACCCGGATCGCAGGGTGCAGGTGACGGTGGTGCGCAACACTCTCGAACAGGGGGTCGCACGGGGCTCGGTGGAGCGCTCGAAGCAGGGGCGCTCGGTGTACTACAGCCTGGCTGCCACCGCTGCGATGCCCAGCGAGACAGAAGCGGCCGCTCAATAGACTGTCGATCGCGAGCGCACCCGGCCCCTGCCTGATGGTAGGTCTGGGCCTGACGCCAGCAGCATCGTGGCTACCCCCGGCTGCGAGTCCGGGCCGTCAATCTTCAGCACCTGCACTGTGCCGACGGCACCAGCGTCTCAGCTGCGCGGCCAAGTTACCCACGCGGAATCATCGGTCTTCTTGCCGCAGTAGGTGTACGAGACTGGGGCGGCGAGGGCAGCGAACGCGCAGAGGAACAAGGACCGTTTCAGCTGCTTGCTCCTCTGCGTGAGGTCTGTTCGCCGCAGATCGAGGAACCCGAACTGCGGTCCCCACCAGCCCCCGGCTCACCGACGTCCGCTGAAGGGCCCGGCAGGGCGTATAAGCTGAAGGTGGTGTCAACTTAGCTGTTCTGAACGTGCCGGCAGCTTGGTTGGTTCCTCGACTGAGGAGAGATGAGCACTGTGCCCGAGGCACCCCAGCGGCCGCCGCTGCGCGCCGACGCCCGCCGCAACGTCGAGAAGCTGCGCCAGGCTGCGGCGGACGCCTTCTCCGAGCACGGGCTCGACACACCGTTGGAGACGATCGCGAAGCGGGCGGGTGTGAGCATCGGCACGATCTACAACCGCTTCGGCAGCCGCGACGCTCTGCTGGACCAAGTCGTCAACGAACTCGCCGACCGGCGGGTGCGCGCGGCGATGGCCACCGCGGACGGCACGGCCGGCGGCGCGTGGGAGAAGCTGCTGGCCTACGTCGGGTCGATCTGCCAGGGGCAGGCCGACGACCCGGCGTTCAACGACGCGTTCTCCCGCCTCTACCCCAACGCCCCCGCGTTGAAGGCGGTCTGCGACTGGTCCTTGGCCTTCGCCGCCGAACTGGCAGCCGGTGCCCGCACGGAGGGGGCCTTGCGCCAGGACGCCCGGATGGACGACATCGCCCGCATCTTCCAGGTCAACGGCGACCTCGTCCGTGTCGGGGACGATGACGGCCGCCGCCGCGTGCTCACCCTGCTCGTCGAGGGCCTGCGCGCCCGCGCCGACAACCACCCGCTGGCCCGCTGAGTACGCCGGTACGGTCCTCGCGCGCCACTACGCGGCGCGCGCCGCCTTCTCGGCGGCCTCGAACGCGTCGGCCCGCGACTGCTCGCCGAGCGGGACCAGGTGCTCCATGGCCGGGATGTGCGCGGCGAGCGTCAGGTCCGCGACGATGAAGGTCGGCTCCATCGCGAGTATGACCGTCAGCACCGACTCCAGGTAGTTCAGCACGTGCTCGTGCGGCGCCCGCGGCGTGCCGGGGGCGTAGGAGCCGCCGCGGGTGGCCACCACCGTCACCGGCATGTCCTTCACTTTCGACTCCGGCGAGAGGGCGGTTCGGCCGATCAGGATCACCTGGTCCAGCCACGCCTTGAGGGTGGAGGGCACCGCGAAGTTGTACATCGGCACGCCGATGACCACCGCGTCGGCCGCCTCCAGCTCCTCTATCAGAGCCAGGCGCCCGGCGAAGGCCCGCGCCTGCTCCTCGGTGCGCTCCGCCGGGTCGACCGACCCGGCGTTGTAGGCGTCCGCGGTGATGTGCGGGACCGGCTCGGCGGCCAGGTCCCGGTAGATCACTTCGCCGCCCGGGTTCTCCTCCAGCCACGTGCGGCGGAAGGTCTCGGTGATGGCCCGAGAGGTGGAAGCCCGGCCCGCGAACGTGGACGAGTCGATGTGCAGCAGTGTCGCCATGACGCAACTCCGAAAAGGGGTTAGGGCGTGCGCATCCTCCCGCCGTGGGGGCGGGACGGCCGCAGCAGATAACTTGAAACTACCCTCAACT
>NZ_JAFLRJ010000567.1 GCF_017315755.1 Streptomyces beijiangensis | reverse complement strand
TGGGCTTGATCCGCTTTGACGGACATCTGAGATCAGGGGCTCTGCCCCGGAAGGATGTCCATCATGGAGAGCATGGGGAAGAAGAAGCCACGCCCTCGCCGTTCGTTCACGCCGGAGTTCAAGGCCGAGATCGTCGAGCTGTGCCGACGCGGTGACCGCACGGTCGGCCAAATGGCCAAGGACTTCGACCTGACCGAGACCGCGGTGCGGCTGTGGGTCAGCCAGGCCGAGGTCGACGCTGGCGAGAAAGACGGTCTGACCAGCAGTGAACGCGAGGAGTTGGCCGTGCTGCGGCGGGAGAACCGCCGACTGCGCGAGGACGTCGACATTCTCAAGCGGGCCACGGCTTTCTTCGCGAAGGAGACCCGGTGACGGTGCACCCGTTCATCGAGGCGGAGAAGCAGGCAGGTCACAACGTCAAGCGCGCTTGTGAACTGCTCAAGGTCTCCCGAACCGCCTTCTACGCCCGCCGCAGCGGCAAGCCCGGACCCCGCGCGGTCCAAGACGCCGAGCTGACCCAGCAGATCACCGCAGTGCACGAGCGTTCGCGCGGAACCTATGGAGCCCCGCGTGTCCATGCTGTGCTCAAGCAGGAAGGTGCCGGCTGCGGGCGGCGCCGGGTGGCCCGGCTGATGCGTGCGGCCGGACTCGAGGGCCGGCACCGCAGACGCCGGCACCTGACCACGATCCCTGATCCACGAGCCGCCCTCCGGCCCGACCTCGTGGTCCGCAACTTCGCTCCCGACTGCGCAGGACTCAATACCCGCTGGTGCGGCGACATCACCTACATCCCGACCGGCGAAGGCTGGCTCTATCTGGCCACGGTCATCGACATCGCCTCACGGCGGATAGTCGGATGGGCCACCGCCGATCACCTGCGAACCGACCTGGTCGCCGACGCTCTCAAGATGGCCTATCGGCAGCGTCGTCCTGTCCATCCGGTGATCTTCCACTCGGATCGCGGCTGCCAATACACCAGCCAGCAATT
>NZ_JAFLRJ010000566.1 GCF_017315755.1 Streptomyces beijiangensis | reverse complement strand
CCCAGGTCGGCGGCGACCTGGACGGCCGTCTTCAGCAGCCGGACGCGGGCGGCGCGGGCGTCGGGATCCGGGTCGAGCAGGGAGGGGCCGTGCTTGCGGCGGGGGTCGAGTACGTAGCGGGCGCCGGTCTCGACGGTGACGGTCAGGCCGAGCCGGTCGAGGGCGTGGGCGACGCGGCGGGTGCGGGCGCCGAGGCCAGGGCCGACGGGGTCGAGGTGCATGTGGTCGAGAGTCAGGCCTACGCCGTCGTAACCGAGATCGGCGAGGAGGGCGAGGGCGTCGTCGAGGCGGAGGTCGGTGAGGCCGTTGGTGCCGTAGCCGAGGCGGAGGGTCATGTGGGGCTCACCTTCCGAGCGAGCTTGCGGGCGACGGGGACGAGGGCGCTGAGCGCGACGGCGGTCCCGACCGCGCCGGCCCGCGCGGCCAGGGCGGCCTGGAGCGGGATCATCGCGCGGATGCCGCCGCCTACGGCGCGTTGGGTGAGGGGTGGGGAGGGGTTGAGGGCGGCGTGGAG
>NZ_JAFLRJ010000565.1 GCF_017315755.1 Streptomyces beijiangensis | reverse complement strand
GATCGGGGAAGTCCTCCGTTTGTGGCCCGCGCCCCTTAACAGCGCCGCTCGCCCCCACCGCGTTACTTCCCTCACGCACAACCCCGGTCGCGTGGCAGCGCCCCCGCGTCACCCGGTAGCGTGAACCGACGATTCCGTAGGTCGACGCGCAGTAGGAGTCCCGGTGACGCAGAACGGACAGGGCGACGAGCCGCAGCTTCCCGCTGTACGGCCCGCGCACGAAGGCGTTGTGCTGCCTGGTGACGGAAGTGCGCCGTTGATACCGGAGGTTGCCGGCGAGCACACCCTTCCGGCCGGCGGCCAGCCGTGGGGACAGCCCTGGGGCCCCGAGCAGAGTGCACCGCAGCCGCAGCAGCTGCCGTACCAGCAACCGCCTCAGCAACTCCCGTACCAGCAGCCCCAGCAGCAGCTGCCCTACCAGCAGCCTGAGCAGCAGTACCCGCAGGCACAGGCACAGGCACAGTCGCAGGCCCAGCCTCAGCCGTACCCCCAGGCCTACCCGCCCCAAGCGCAGCCCCAAGCGC
>NZ_JAFLRJ010000057.1 GCF_017315755.1 Streptomyces beijiangensis | reverse complement strand
CGTCAAAGCGGATCAAGCCCAGGAACAGGTCACCACGACGCGTGGGGCGATAGGCCCGGCTGAATCCTCTTGAGCCCGGTCCAGCGTCCTTGGTATTCATCGTGCTGTAGTACGGAGAGGCACCACCGGCCGGCAAAATAGCTCATCTCACGAGCCGGACTCGCTTGCCCAGTAGCTGGAGGCCTGCCGGGCCGAATATTTGGCGCTTGAGCATCTTGATCCGGCCGACGTGACCTTCGACAACGCCGGAACTCCAGGGGCCGTCGGCAGAGGGACCCGGTGACGGCCAGCACAGAATGTTGGTGTGCACCCCGAGCGATGATGTCCGGCGCGGCTGTCGTGCAAGACGCGTTTTCGTGCGAGGGCTGAGATCGAAGCGTTCGGCATGGAGGTCACCCTCGATCCCGAACGGCATACCTCTACCAGCGCACCTCTGGCCGCATCGGAAACCCAGCCCGACTCATCCGCCAGGCCGCGATCACCGCTTCCGCGACGGCAGCGAACGCATCATCAGGAGAATGCTGGAAGCCATCCAGCTCGGCCACCTCGCCAAGGAACACAAGCCCCATACCCCGCGGCCGACCAGAGGGACATGATCGCGAAGAATCCCCCTGCTGTACCCCTGCAGTTGGCCATGGCTGGCTACTCTCCACTCGCCCGGTCCGGCACAGGAGAGGTACGTCCATGAGCACCCCGGTCCACCGCGCCTCAACTCGGCAGTCCGTGTCCGCCCTGGCGCCGACCCTGCAGCGCCTGGACCGGAGCAGGGCCGGGAGCCCGTCCAAAAACTCGGCGGAGCGCGCCCTCCTCGAGATCCAGTCCAGCGCCGGTAACCGAGCCGCGACCGCGGCGGTGCAGCGCGCCAGGGGCACGGCGCAGGAGAAAGCACCGGAGAACGGCAACGTGTCCACCGGATCGCAGAGTTATCGCGACCGGATCACTGCGGTCCTCGACCGGCTCAAGAAGAATCTCGAATTCATCGACACCTTCGTCAAGGGTGTCCATGTCCCCGCCAACGCGGGCTTCTCCCAGCAAGCCTCCGCCGCAGTCGACGACGGCCTCAATCACTCCGCCGGATCCTCGGGAACCGCCGCCGCGTCGGAGAACCTCGTCACGGAGACCGCCGGCGCCATGCTCAGTGGCATGGAAGCGGCCAAAGCCAAGAAGGACGCCGAGAAGCACAAGAGCGGGGCCGCCTTCCACGGAGCGGACAAGAAGGCCAACTCCAAAACGGCCGACGCGGTCGTCGGCGCCGCCAGCGCGGGAAACTACGCCCTCGGTATCGCCAAGGAGCTGACCAAAGCCCAGAAGGCGGCGCATGCCATGACAGCGGCCGAGGCGAGCGGTATCGGCTCCAGCGCTGTCGGCGCGGTGAAAGGCGCCCGTGCGGCGGGCCGCTTCGGGCTGACGGCCCGCAAATACCGTGCTCTGAAAGGGCTCGGAAAGCACCACCGCACTGACGAGGGAGCGCTGGCCCGGCTGAATCAGGCGCGGCAGGAAGCCGAATGGGCCGCGGCAGAGGCATATGTCGCGCTGGATGCCCACTGGGGCCACGAGGGCGAAGACCGGTTGGAACGCGTTTCGGACGCCATCGACGGGGCCTGGGCAGCGATGGGTGACGCCCGCGACGCCGCCAGAGACGTCCGGCGCGCCGAAGACGTGAACACGATGAACACGGTGCACACGTATGCGCTCGGCAAGCAGCGCAACAAGATGGGCAAGCAGGCGTTCACTGCCGTGGGCGAGTCCACGAAGGCTGCGGGCGGCATCGTGACGGCGATCGCCGCCACAGCGGGAGGAGCCGGACTGGCGAGCAACCCGGTCGGCTGGGGCCTCGCCGCGGGTGCGGCCGGCCTCATCCTCGGCGTCACCGCCTACAGGGCGGGCCGCGCGGGCATGAAGCGCTACGACGGAGCCCGCCACCCCGAACGCTGGGCGGCGGATGGGACCCCGGCGGAGCCCGCTTCCCGCGAGGATGCGCTGAAGGAGGCCCTGAAGTTCTGGAAGAAGGTGGAGAACGGTGAACGCCAGGCCATGGCACGTAAAATCTACGGATTGGCGGCGGGCGCGGACATCACCGGGAGTGCCGGCACAACGGCCGAAATGCGGGACTCGGCCAGAGCCCTTCTCACCGCTCTCAAGTCAGGCCCCACCAACCACCGGCTGACCCCAGACGAGTGGGCGCACTCCCTCAACGACCCGGCGAAGAGCGCCGCTTGGGTCAAAGAGATTGCAGAACAGCTGTCCTCGGCCTGACCGGGAGGGATCTACCGCGTCACCGTTGTGCTGCCAGTCAAGTCACGTGTGACGAGTGTGCGCTTGTCAGCTTTATGGTTCGGACTGGTGGCGCTCGTCAGGATCGTTGATCCACACCTGCAGCGGATCTTGGGACGGGCCCAACCGGGCCTGCACGGCTCACCCCCGGACCAGGACAGCCGCCTGGCTCGAAGGATCGGCACACCACGAACCGCTGTGACGTCAAGAAGACGATCAGAGGGCTCAGGAACATCATCGAGCGCGACAGCCTCGAGTGTTAAAAGACAAGTCATCGGAGTCCGGCGGTCTGCGGATGTCGAGAACGTGCCACCGGCTCCGTCCCAGGGACATCACCGGCCACCACCGGCCGCACGAAGAAGAAGGAGAAGCCAGCATGGCGATTCAGCGGATGGACAACGTAGCAGCGCTGTGGACTGAGGGGCTGGTACCAACCCTGTCCGGTGGGCTACGTTGTGCGGCTATGACTACCGGGACGGCCTTGCGCCACACACGGATTGGTGACCCGGCGCTCCTCTGAGCGCCGTGCGAGCGGGTGTTGGCCCGCTCTTGGATCGAGTATCTGGCGCTGCTGCGCGGGCTCCGCCTCCTGTCGTGCGATCACAGCTCGAAACGTCAACCACGACAGGAGAACTCATGCGCACCAAGATGCTGCAGATTCCCAACCCGGACGGCCAGGCCGACGCCTTCGCCGCCTTCCCCGACGATGGCGGGCGTCACCCGGGGATCCTGATGTACCCGGACGGCTTCGGCATCCGGCCCGTGCTGCGGAAGATGGCCTGCGAACTGGCCGGGCACGGCTACTACGTGCTCGTCCCCAACCTCTTCTACCGGCACGGCCAGGCACCGGTGATCGAGCTTCCCGAGTACATCGGAGAAGAGGCCCGGCCTGCGGTCTTCGCCCAGCTGATGCCCCTGATCGAGACACACACCACCGAGCGTTCCCTGACTGATGCCGAGGCCTACCTCAGGTTCCTCACCACCCAGCCCGAGGTCAGCGCCGGGCCGGTCGCAGTGACCGGCTACTGCATCGGCGGCCTCCTGGCAATACGCACCGCCGCGGCCCACCCCGACCAGGTGGCTGCCGTCGCAGCATTCCACGGCCCCGTGGGTGCCGATGGGCCCGACAGCCTGCGCCGGCTCACTGCGGAGGTGTATCTCGGCCACGCCGAATCGGACATGACACCCGAGTCTCTTCTCACCCTCAACCAGGCCCTGGATGCCGCTGGTGTCCGCCACACCTCCGAGATCTACCCCGGCACCATCCACGGCTTCACCATGGCCGACACCGACGCCTTCAACCCCGCCGCGCTGCAGGGCCATTGGGACCGCCTTCTTCCCCTCCTCGACCGCACCTTGGCCAACAGCTGAGAATCCGGCCCGGATACCAAAACCGAATGCCACCCCGCCGGACTCCTGGCGATGGAGGGACTGCACCAGCCGTGCAGCACGGTCGGCCGGCAGGGCTGGGGCCCCCGTATTGGCGATCTGCTGCTCGACTCGCATCGGGTCGATGGCGCCGCCTTGGTCACATGATGTCGGCGGCGGTGAAGACCTGCTGGACGCCCACAGAGTCGCGAATTCTTCGCTTCTCCTGCGCAGCTCGTCGATCAATTCTTTGAGCTCCCAGTCGGCCGGGGGTTCTGCTACTCCTCTTTCAGCAGGCGGGCCAGCTCGGCGTCCATGTCCACCCCTCCGGTAACGATGGCGTGGTCGATCCAGCCGCAGGCCGCCCGGACCCTTGCTCTCCGCTCGTGGACGTTGTCCGGTCGGAGAGGTTGCGGCTGACCGGTCCTACGGTGTGCCGTCACCGTGGTCAGCCGCGGCGGCCTGCCCTGCCCGCCACTGCCCGGCGTGTGTCCGGGGCAGCGAGAGCGACGAACGCCCTCGCGACGGGTTGATCAGTCCTGCGCCACGTTCGCCGCGGTCACATTCTCGATCACGCGGCCGAGTTTGGTCTTGGCCCGGGTCAGGTCCTGGATGCGTGCGGCAATGCGGTCGCGTTCGATGATGAGCTGGTCGACCATGGCGGGGGTCGCGACGCCGGTGCTCACGCACGGCAGGAGTTCGACGACGGTACGGCTGGAGAGGCCTGCCGCGAAGAGGTCCTGGATGAGCTGGACCCGCTCCAGGGCTTCGTCGGGATAGTCACGCTGCCCACCGGGCGTCCGCGCCGATTCCAGAAGCCGCTGTTCCTCGTAGTAGCGCAGGGCCCGCACGCTGACCCCTGACCGCCTGGCAAGCTGTCCGATGCGCATGACGCAGGTCATTCCCTTCCCGCACGTACCTCACGTTGACGTCAGGTTTAGGCTAGCAGCACCGGGGGCGGCCCTGGGGGTCGATTTAACCGTTGCGGGCGCCGTGATTGATCATGACCCGGTGGCGGACCCGAAGGCGTCGTACCGGGATCGCCGAGCCCGCCCGACGGCACATGGGTGTCGACCGTGACGGGCGGCGTGAACCCTCGGAGTGGCGCAGGGCCCCACGCTCACCCCCGCCCGCTCGGCAACCTCAACCATGCGCACCTGCCCTCCCCCGGCCTGGCGGCAATTGCGGCTTGCACCTCACGTCAACGTCAGGTTCTAGAGTGACGAGCGTCGGATGAACACGTCATTCCGGCCCGTCAAAGCAAGGCAGACCATTATGCGCGCAGCCCTGTTCCACGAATACGGCGGAGCGGAGAGCCTGGTGATCGAGCAGGCCCCCGACCCCCACCCCGGAGTTGGTGAGATCCGTGTCCGCGTCGCGGCGGCCAGCGTCAATCCCATCGACTGGAAGCTGCGCTCCGGCGCGCTGCACCAGGTCTTCCCCCTGGAGTTGCCCGCCATTCCCGGGCGCGACGGCGCCGGTGTGGTCGACGAGATCGGCGACGGGGTGCCGGGGGTGAGCATCGGCGACCGTGTCTTCGGACTGGGCGGCGTCACCGGGGCGACCGCAGAGCTGCTCATCCTCTCGGCCTGGGCGCACACCCCCGCCACGTGGAACGACGAGCAGGCCGCTGGTGCCGGTCTCGCGTCAGTGACCGCGATGCGTGGGCTCGACGCGCTCGGCTCCCTCGCGGGGCGCACCCTCCTCGTCGAGGGCGCCGCCGGAGGCGTGGGCAGCGCGGCGGTCGAGATCGCGGTAGCGCAAGGTGCCACTGTGATCGGGACAGCCAGTGAACGCAACCACGAGTTCCTCACCGCACTCGGCGCCGTTCCCACCACCTACGGCCCCGGCCTCGCGCAGCGTCTGTCCGCTCTCGCCCCGCGCGGAGTCGACATCGTGCTCGACACCGCGGCCTCCGGATCGCTGGACGACCTCGTCGCGATCACAGGTGACCCGAAGCGCGTCGCGACGGTCGCCGACCAGGCGGGCGGGCAGCGCCTGGGCACGCATGTGGCCCACGCGGTGAACGACTCCACTCTCCTGTCCGCGGCGGCGGAACTGGGCGGGCAAGGCCGCTACACACCCCGTATCGAACAGACCTACCCCCTGGAACGGATCGCCGACGCCCACGCGCACGCCGGGCGTGGACGCACCCGAGGAAAGATCGTGATCTGCATCTGAACAGGCCCACGAGGTAGATGCGGCCCAGAGCTACTTGACCAGCCTTCCCCGCCCCGCGATGACACGGCCTGGGTGGCAGCCGGATCAGGCTGCCACCAGGTACTGAGCACCGGCTTGGCCGGCGCTTCATCTGGTCGCGTCGCCGAGGCCGGACCCGGCGGATTGAGCGTCGGGCCCGGCCTCGGTCACCCGATGTTCAGTCGACGTCTGCCCGGCTCGTGCCCATCTTGAGGCCCGCGACCCAGTTGATGGACGCCGTGCTGGTGTCGGTACCCCAATACGTTCCCCATCGAGGCTTGTTCCCGAGATCGTCCCACGTTCGGGCCTGCGTGCGCGACGCGAACTCGGTGCCGTCCTTGTACACCGAGAGGGTTCCCTGGCCGGAGGCATCCGTGGTGATGCCCAGTTGGATGGAGTGCCAGGCACCCGCCGTCCATGGGGTGGTGCCGATAGAGATCCACTCCTCTCCGGGTGCCACGTACCAGGCCTTGAGCTGGTCGCCCTCGACTTTCATGAGGACGGGGTAGTTCTGGCTGTTCTGATCGTTCGTACCGTTCGACTTCCACTGAAAGACTGTCTGTGCGTTACCTGTCTTGGTCATCGAGTCCCAGCCGAACCAGTAGGCCGCAGAGTCCTTGAACGCATATTCACCCGCACTGGTGTGTACGCTGTGCGCTTCGCAACGCGCCACTCCTACGGGCTTGTTGAACTTGAAGAAGTCACCGTGCCCGTCGTTCCAGTTTCCGACGGTTACGTCGGCCGGGGAGTCACAGAGGGGCGTGACGAAGACACCGATCCCCTGGGACGCGTCAGCGTCCCAGATGACGGTGGCCTGGGCGGGTGCGGCGGCCCAGGCGACCGCTGCCGCGGCAACCGTGGCTACACAGACTGACGCGCGAATTGGGGGGCGTGACATATGCACCTCTCTCGACGTTGGGGGGAAACCAGGCTCCTGGAGCCCGATCACCTTGAGCGAGTGAGCATGTTGTAGCAGGTTTGGCGCTCAACGATCAATCACTCTCACTTTATTGACCATTTCGCGAGCATCCGATCGAAACGGTCATCTTGTTCGCTCTGCTGTGGCCGTCCGCACGATGGGCAGGAGCATCTGCACCTCAGGCACGCGAAAACACACCCACACCTACAAACCCACAAGCCTCCTCCGCACCGCCCGGCTTGCCTCCAGCATCTCCAGCGCGCGCAGCAGCGCGACCTCGTCGTTCCGCACATCGCCCGCAGTGCTCAGGTGCGCCTGCGTCCCGTCGAATCCGAGCGGGTGACAACAGCCCGCAGCGTTCTTGAGGGATCGGTGGCGTCGCACGAAGGGGACATCGCGGTCGCGGACACGTCTGGCATACACACGGAAGCTCACGCCTCAACCATCTTGTAGTTGCAGAAAGCACGTTCGGAACGTTCGTGTGCGACGACAACGTGCACACGACGAGGCGTGGCATGAAGTCTGCGAAGTAGGCTGGCGCGTCAAACAAGGGAGTACTGCGCATGACCTTCCGCTTGAGAGCGATCAGCCGTGACGAGCATCTGGCCTTTATCAAAGGCCGACCCTCCGCGAGTCACATGCAGGTGCCCTCGTGGGGGGGATGTGAAGCCGGACTGGCGGGCGGAGAGCCTCGGATGGATCGACGGGACCGGCCGGATTGTCGGGGTAGCGCTCGTCTTGTTCCGGCCGTTGCCGAAGCTCAAGCGGTACCTGGCCTACCTTCCCGAAGGTCCGGTCATCGACTGGTACGCCCCAGATCTTGAGCGGTGGCTCGAGCCGATGCTGGCCTATCTCAGGACCCGCGGCGCGTTCTCGGTGAAAATGGGTCCGCCCGTAATCGTGCGCCGCTGGGATGCGGGAACGGTCAAGGACGCCATTGCGGACCCGCGGGCAGGCCGGCTGCGCGATGTTGCGGCCAGCTCGTGCGAGCCGCGGGCCTTCGATGTCGCCGACCGGCTGCGCCGCTTGGGATGGCAGCAGGGCGAAGTGGGTGGTGCGGACGGGTTCAGTGCGGGGCAGCCGCGCTATGTCTTCCAGGTCCCGCTTGCAGGACGTTCGTTGGACGAGGTCCAGCGCGGTTTCAACCAGCAGTGGCGTCGCAACGTCAAGAAGGCCGAGAAGGCCGGCGTGAAGGTCGTCCAGGGCGGCTACGAGGACCTGCCCGCCTTCTATGAGATCTATAAGGAGACCGCGGAACGCGACCGGTTCGTTCCCCGGCCGCTGGCTTACTTTCAGCGCATGTGGACCGCGCTCGGGGCCGAGGACGCCGACCGGATGCGGCTGTATCTGGCCCATCACGAGGGCGAGGTGCTGGCCGCGGCCACGATGCTGACCGTTGGTGAGCACGTCTGGTACTCCTACGGGGCCTCCACCAGCCGCAAGCGGGAAGTCCAGCCGAACAACGCCATCCAGTGGCGGATGATGTCCGACGCCCACGGACTGGGCGCGAGCGTCTACGACCTGCGCGGCATCACCGACACTCTGGAAGAGTCCAACCACCTGCTCGGCCTGCTCCGGTTCAAGGTCGGCACCGGCGGCCAAGCCGCCGAATACCTCGGCGAGTGGGACTTTCCACTCAACAAAGTCCTCCACAAGGCCCTCGACCTCTACATGTCTCGCCGCTGAGTTGAGGGGCATGCCACGTGCCGATCCTGGACACGGATCTGGTTGCGGTGGAACGGCAATTGAGGGCCGTCCGCTCGGCCTGTCCGTCCTGCTCAGCCTCACTCGCAGGAACCTTCATGGGCCGTTGATACCGGTGCCCACGCCCCAAAGACAGCTGCTTCCTCCCACGCTCACCCCTCGGCCCTGGATGGTCGTACCGAACCCGGCAACCAGACGCCGCTGTGCTCGGGGCCCGCGTGGGCGGTCAGCCCGATGTGGACCATCGCTTTCAGTAACGGGTCTCGCGGGCCTCGTATTCCGTGAGTCCCGCTGTCAGTAGAGCAGGGACGAGTGCGTGCAGATACCAGGCGAGGTCGGTGAATTCCAGCACCTGGGGGATGCTCCGACGGTATTGGGGGATAAACGACATCTCCGTGCGCCCGGCACCGAGTTGTCGCGACGTGTGGGTGACCTGAAGGCAACGCTGCCAGGACGAAGCGGAACCGCTGGACCTCCTGGTGGACAGCTTGTGCCTACGAGTGTTGCTCCCACCCGGTTCGGGTGAGTTCGTACTCGACCTCGCCGTGCTCGGATCCCTCGATCGTCGTCGTCCAATTCCCGGTGAAGTTGCGGAGAAACGACAGACCCGCCTTCTCCATCACACGCCTGGATCCCGCGTTGACCGCCATGGTGTTCGCGGTCACCCGCTCCACCCCGAGAGCCGTGAAGCCCATGCGGATCAGGGCTCGCGATCCCTCGGTGGCGTAGCCCCTGCCCCAGGCGGCCTTGTTCAGCCGATAGCCGAGTTCCACCACCGCGGAGTTGTGGTCGTCCAGGGGGCGGAATTCGAACCAGCCCAGGAAGACGCCGGTGTGCTTCTCCTCTGCGGCCCAATAACCGCGGGTCCCGAAGCACGGGTGGTCGTGGAGGAGCCTGGGCAGGGTCTGTGTCCGGATCGCCTCTCGGCTTGTGGGCCGGCCGCCGTTGATGAAGCGCATGACGTCGGGATCGTTGTCCAGTGCGAGCAGGTGATCGACGTCGGCCTCGGTGAACGCTCGCAGCACGAGCCGATCGGTCTCCAGCAAAGTGTTCATCCCGCGATCTTCACCACCGACAGCTGGACCCGCCACCGGATATTCGCAGCAGGCCGGCGAAGTAGTGGTTGTTCATGCCGCGAGGGGCTCGGGGAGTTCCATGGGGCGACCGCGTTCGAAGCGGGCGCGAGCCCTCACGAGGGTTACGAGGTGGGGCGCGTCGACCGCCTGTCAGCGGGTCTGGGCGGACTCGACGCGCTTGAAGACCAAGACGGGCGCGGCGGGCGCGCTGCTCGCTTCCCTGGTGACCTTGGTCCGCAGCCGCACCATCGCCAAGGTCGGCTCAATCGGGTTCTTGGTGCGCAGACGGATCCAGTGCTCTGCGGGATAGCCATACAACGCCACCAGCCCGTCCTCGTCGTCGGTGACCTTCTTGACGGCCTGTAGATGCCGCCACGCCCCTCCGGGCGCGGGCGGTCACGTCCTCCCACAGACCGGCGGAACATGCGCGCAGACGGGATGCCCGAGGGTGCTGCGTACGCAGACGCGGACTCGGCGCTGGCAGCCGAGGAGCGGTCTCGCTCCGAGACAACTTCAGGAGACCACCCGTGCCGGGCGGCCGGGGCGATGCGGTGGGGCTGCCCCGTTCTAGGGGCAGGCTGCGCATGGGTGAACGTGAGAACAGGCCCCGCGCGTACCGGCTCATGCACAGCAGTCGGATCCTGCTCCGGCAGATGGACCACTACCTGCACGGCAAGAACCCCACCGGCTGCTCAGGTCGGGGAGCACATCATCGGTCCACGCGTTGGCCAGTGGCTGATGGTCCCCGGCCGCCCAGCACTCGAAGCGAGCCGCATCCAAGTACTTCAGCCCCGTGCGATGAGTTCCGGGCACCCCACCGGTATGTACTGGTGGGCCTGTCACAGGCCATGAGTAGGTGTTTTTGAACCGGTGAGTGCCGGAATCGGAGGTCGGCGGGAAAACATGCAGGTCACAGGCTGTCCAGCACTATGCTGGGCAACCGGATGAAGGGGATCACCATGATGAACAGCGCCGCAGCAATATCAGTTGAAGTACGCCCTGCCACCCAGGAAGACCACCAGTGGCTGTACGAGCTGCACGAACAAGCGCACAAGGCGTTGGTTGAGCGGGCATACGGGCCGTGGAAGCAGGACCAGCAGCGTGCCTTCTTCGCGCCCGTTGTGAACGACCACGAGGTGTTCATCTTCAGCGATGGCGACCGCGAAGTCGGCGCGGTCTACCTGGGTGAGCGCGACGGTGATGTGTGGCTCGAGCTCGTCGAGATTCTTCCCGAATTCCAGCGCCAGGGTTACGGCACTCATGTTGTGCGCTGGGTTGTGCAACGCGCGAGTGAGCAGGGCACCGGCACGCTTCTTCAAGTCCACCGTTTGAATGAGGACGCCCACCGTCTGTACGTGTCCGAAGGCTTCTCTCCCGCCGGCGAGAACGAGACGCATCATCTGATGCGCAAGTCTGTTCAGAGCTGATACCAACCAGGTCACTGGGCGGAGTGGCGAGTCTGGGACGGCGGTCAGCTGTCGGTGGGGCGGGGCTTCCTCGTCCAGCTGTCGGTGCGGGGGCCTTTGCGGGTCAGGCGCCGCGTCATGAGAGTCATGAATGCCCAGTTCAGGTGGGCTTCGGAGTGTTGCGGGAGTCGTTCGTAGTCCCGGCAGTTGCGGCGGGCGTTCATGATCCAGCCGATCGAACGCTCAACTTTCCAGCGCCTCGGCAGAATCACGAAGCCCTTGGCGCCCTTGGGCCGCAGGACTGGCCGCAGTGACATCCACAGGTGATCGGCACTCCAGGCGGGCAGCAGCTCGCGGGCGTATGCGGAGTCGGCCCAGACCTGGGTGATCTGGGGGTGGGTGAGCCGCAGGCGCCAGAGGATGTCGCGGGCGATGATCTCGTCACGGACTCCGGCGTGTGTCACCGTGATCATCACGGGCAGGCCGAGGGTGTCGACCACGATGTGTCTCTTGCGTCCGTTGATCTTCTTGCCCGCGTCGTAACCGCGGCTGTCCTGGCCGACGGTGGAGGCCCCCTTGACCGACTGGGAGTCGATGATCACGGTCACCGGGAACGGGCAGCGGCCCTTGACGGTGCGGATGGCGCGTCTCAGCTGGTCACGGATGAAGATGATCACTCCGGCCCGGTTCCACCGCCAGTAGAAGCCATAAACGGTCTCCCAGGGCGGGAAGTCCGCGGGCAGAGCCCGCCATTTCGCGCCGTTGTCGACGATGTAGCGAATCGCGTCGACGATCTCGCGCCGCGGCCACTTCTCCGGGTGCCCGCCCGTCTTGGTCTGGCAGGCCGGGAGGGGCAGCAAAGGCTCGAGCAGGTGCCACTCGGCAAGGCTCGTGTCGGACGGATAGCGACGACGGCGCGAAGGCAGGGTCATGGCGGGCTCGGCAAAGGAGGAATCAAGCGGCGGCTGGGGCTATTTGGCCAGTTGGGCGAGGGTCGCGCGGACTCCGGTGAGCTGGGCGATGGCGAGCTGGGCCCATTCGTCGTCAGGGTTGCGGGCCAGGTGCGGGTCGAGCGTCCCCGTGATCATCCGGGTGAGCCGGCCGAGGACCGTCCGGAGCTGCTTCTTCTCGTATTCGATCCAGTCCGCGGGGTCGTCGGAGAACATGTAGCCGTCCTTGCGGGTCCAGATGATCGGGGTGAGGTGTTCGGCCGCGGAGACATCGCGGATGTGCCGGATACCCCGGGTGACCTGCGACTTCTTCAGTCGGGTGGCAGACATGAGCTGGTAGGTGTGCAGGCTGGCGGGTCTGGCTTCCATCAGAGAGACACGGACGAGGTCGCCGTAGTGCTCAGAGAGCGGCCTCGCGGTGCGGCGCACGACTACTCGCCCTTCAACAGGCGCGCGAGCTGGTCATCGAAGGTGAACTCGCCCGACTCCAGGGCTGCCTCGAGCCAGTCGGCCGCAGCCCTCACCCGGCCGATCTGACGCCTCACCGTCTCGCGCTCGTCCTCGGTGAACTCCTGATCGCGTAGCCGTGGCACCAGCCGGCCCAGCGAGGACACATAGGAATGGCAGGAGCCGACCAGGTCCAGGTACTCGATGGTGTGCTCGATCTTGCGGACCGCGGGCGTCCGCTCACGGATGGTCTGCCTGACCTCCTCGGAGTTGTCGAACTGGGCCCGGTTGACCAGCATCCTGGTCGTCGTGTCCCGCATCGCGGAGCGGGCGACTTCCGGCCGGCGCAACAGATCAGCGGTCACCTTCTGCGCGACCTCGGGCTCCCGGGTGAACTCCGCGACCACCCTCGCCTTCTCCTCCGCCGGGACCTGCTCGGCAAGTCCCGGACGCTTGAACAGGTCCGCGGCCACCAGCGTGGCGACCTCCTCGTCCCGGGTGAGGTCAGCGACGGCCTGGGCCTTCTCATCGACCGTCACCGGCCGGTCGACCCGCTGACCGACCAGGCGTTTCGCCGCGTCCGGAGTCCACTGCCGTTTGCCCGTGCGCTGGTTGAAGGGAACGTCCTCGATGGCCGCCCACCGGTCCTCGTCCACGACGATCGAAGCCAGGATGCGGTGAACGGTGAAGGACACCCCCTCTTTTCGTTTCGCCGCCGGCCAGCGGGACGCGGTCCAGCGCCAGTCCTCCACCGTAGAGCGCGCCACCCCGATGTCGTCGGCGAACAGCTGCAGCGATTCCTCGACGGTGAACAGGTCGTCGGTGCCGTTCGGCATCGAGCCGCCCACCGGCCTCATCGGTTCGATCTCCAGGGCCTTCTCACCGAGATGGAACTGAGCCCGAGCAACCTGCGAGATCAACTCACGGGCCTCGGCGACAAGTTGTTCGTAACGAGTCTTGGTGACGTTCCCGACCTTCTCCGCCATGACGGCCACCGCCCCTTCACCCCGGGCAGAAGCCGGCCACCCCGATGGAGCCGGTCACGAGCATGCCGCCCAGGCCGCCTCCAAGATCCCCCGGACTCGACACAAGCGGGCAGAGCGTAAACAGGGGGCGCGCGAAGCACTCGAAGACCGCCCCCGAGCCCACGAAAACCCCAGGTGACAGCAGGTGCCTATGAGGCGTCGCGCGAAAGTGTTTCCGCAACACTCTTCCGCGACGCCTGCCGCTGACGGCAATCACGCACCCGGCACCGCCCGGAGCAGTACACCGCCGACCGCGACCGCTCCACCCCCACCGTCCACGAAGTACCGCACACCGGACAGCGATCCGACTCGCCTTGCAGCATCAGCACCACCGCCTGCCGGGCCCGCTCAAGCCTCCGCCACCGCCGTGACCTGCACCGGCCCGAACAGAACACCGCTGCCGCCGACTTCGTCGGCGGCAGCGGAACCCCACACTCCCGGCAATACCGCCGAACCGTCCCGTCAGAGCCCACAACCCCGATCATCCAGCCGTACACACCCCACGACCAGCGTTCAAAAACACCTACTGAGGAAACCACGCCACGAGGAGAGAACTATGACCGTGACCCGATCGCACGACGAGGCCGCAATCAAGGGTGTCCTGGGAGGCGTCTACCAGGCCTGGGACGCGGGCGACGCCGACGCCTTCGTCGCGGACTACCGGGACGATGCCACCGCGATCCTGCCCGGCTCCTACCGCAGGTCCAAGGAGGACATCCGCGAGAACATGGCCGCCGGCTTCGCGTCCATCCTCAAAGGCAGCACGAGCATCGACAAGCTGGACAGTATCCGTTTCCTGGGCGAGACGGCCGCGGTCGTCGTGAGCGAAACGGGCATCAAGTTCCCGGGCGAGACCGAAGTACCCGCCGAGCGCATCGTGTACGCGACCTGGGTGCTGGAGAAGCGTGACGGCGCCTGGCTGCTCGTGGCCTACCACAACAGCCCGGCCGTTGTGCCGAGCTGACACATGCCCCTCACGGGTTCGCGCTGAGCAGACTGCACCCCGTCCGGTCAGGACGGGGCGCAGTCTCCCACCAGTGTCGATGAGGTATTCGGCCGGTGCAGCCGTCAGGCCCAGCAGGCGCCGCAGCCTTGCCGGACGGCCGAGCACGGGTACCGGGGCGGCTACTGCGAGGGGCTCCCGGTCAACTCCTCCGGAAGCCCGAAGGCGGCGAACACCTCGGCGTCCTGGAACACCGTGTTGCGGCTGATCCCGGCCGCGGTGACGGTGAACACCTGCAGGGTGTGGAGGTGGTAGCCGCCGCCCTCGACTCGCCAGTAGGCCGCCAGCGCGGGCTGGCCGTTGGCTGCGGTCCGCACCATCCGCCAGTCCTTGCACATCGAGAAGACCCAGTCCATGAACGTGCCGTAGTGCTCGCGGCCGATGAACCAGTTGACCATCGGCGGCATCTCCAGCACCACGTCGTGGGTCAGCAATTGCTTGATCGCGGCCACGTCGGCGCGCTCGAAGGCCTCGACGAACCGGTCGATCCGTACGCGTACCTCCTGCTCGGACGGTTCGGCGACCTGATCCTCGGGGGCTCCGGCCTCACGCAGTTGCCCCCGGGCGCGCTGCAGGGCGCTGTTGACCGCCGGCGTCGACATGCCAAGAATCTCTGCCGACTCCGCCGCGGAGAAGTCCAGGACATCGCGCAAAATCAGCGCGCCCCGCTGACGAGCCGAAAGGTGCTGGACCGCCGCGACGAACGCCAGCCGGAGCGAGCCGCGGTCCATCGCGGCCATACCCGGGTCCGCCCCCAGCAGTGCGTCCGGCAAAGGCTGCAGCCAACTCACCTCACCGCGCACCAGCGGCAGGGACGGGTCCTCGCTCGGGGCCACCAGACCCGCCGGCAGGGGACGCCTGCTCCGGCTCTCGAGCGCGGTCAAGCAGACGTTCGTCGCGATGCGGTACAGCCACGTACGGACTGACGCCCGCTCCCGGTCGTACTTGTCCCGGGCCCGCCATGCCCGCAGGTAGGTGTCCTGGACCAGATCCTCAGCATCCTGGACCGATCCCAGCATCCGATAGCAGTGCGCCAGGAGCTCCGACCGGAACGCGTTGATCTGCTGGTCGAAATCCTCTGCGTCGGGCGCCATCGTCCCCTGCCTTTCCGGTGCCACAGCTGCAGCGACAATATCGCAAGGCCAAGGGCCCGCATTCGGCATCTCGGCGTGAAGCGGGTTGTGCTGGTCCCGGTGGTGACCGCGGCTACTGGAGTGGTGAGCCTGATGCTGCAGGACCGGCGGATGCGCCGGTCACGGGCGGGCCGCCGCCAACTGGCCTTCGAGGACGCGACTCGACAGGTGGCCTTCGCCGCCGAATGGTGGAAGGCGAGGCAACTGATTGCCTCCACTCCGGAAAAGCTCCAAGACGCGACCGACGTGGCGCAACGCTGGCTGGATGAGGCATCCGAGCGGGTGACCACAGCCGAGCGAACCCGTACGCGGCTCCAATACGAAGATCGATACGTCGCGATCGCCCCGCTGGCGGACGCCTCGGCCCATCCGCAGGTCAGCGCCGTGACCCCGGCGAACACCGCGACCGGAGTACCGCCGACCAGCAGCATCGTGGCCGATCTGCCGCTGATCGGCACCGGCGTCGACGCGGCCTCGCTGTCCACCGCCACCGTCACGCTGAAGGAGTCCGCCACCGGCGCCGCAGGGTGCCAACGGTCTGTCTTGTGGTGATGTGGGAAACCCCGAACCCGCCCTCACCGTTCCGGATCTACACGTGGTGATGTGCTGTGCACTGTGCACTTTTACCTGTACGCGGTGCTGAGCTGCACTGTTGATGGGGAGTCGAACCCCCGCGTTGCTCTTCACGCGCCAGGAGTGGGACGGGAAACCGCCGGCCCTCGGTGTGTGCACGCCTCCGAAACGACTACCTGCTCCACATCGCCGAACTCTGCCGGCACTGCTCAGTCCAGCAGGTCAACCTCCCAGTTCGTACGCTGGATCCGCACATCAATCTCGCGGATCTCTCGTGCGAGCACATCAGCCTGACCGCGCAGTTCCGCGACCGGAAGCGCGGAGAGCATCATGAGCTCGGACCGGAGTTGCCGACCGTACCCGCGCTCGCCCGTACCCGCTGCCGCATCCGCCGCCGCGGTGACCACCGAGTGACGCAGCCGCAGCACATCGCGGCGCGCGAGCGCATCGGTAAGTGTGCCGTCCTGGCCCATATCCGCCGCGGCGTTGGTCCGGTTGATCCGGCGGATCAGTGCTTCGAGGCTGTGCAGCACCTCCCCGGCTTCGGCCAGCAATTGGGCCGCATTCTCGGCGGGCGTCTCGCCTTCCTGGTACCGCGCACTGCTGACGACGCGCGCTCGCAGTTGTTCCACCCGACGCGTCGCTTCTGCGCGTTCCGCCAGTGCCTCAGCAAGCTTCACTGTCCCACCTCCAGTCCTCGTAATTCCGGCAGAAGCATACGGATACGAACCCGCTGAACACACCGGGTTTCTTTCGCTCGCCGGGTACCTGCTGCTGAACTACGACGCCACCTCCGCCATCGAATGCGTCAGCTTGTGCCTGGCCCAGCTGCGCCACACCGCTGACCGCATGGCCCGGGCGTAGCGAAACGAGGTCGGCGTCAGCGGCCGCCGGGCCCCAGCGGCCGCCGGGCCCCGGCCTCCTCGGTCACCTCCAACACACCGATCCGCGGGGTCACTTCGATGGCTGGGCCATGGGAGCCCGTCCCATGGCCCGGATGGCCTGAAGGTCGTTCGCGAGGACCATCACCACACACCACCTGGCGGGCTTCACCGCGCGACTGCGACCGCTCCCACGGCGACCGCCGACACTCCGATGATCAGGGCTACGACGCTGAAGACCATCTCGGATGTGCGGGAACGGTGTTCGGACGCGAGGTCCGGGGTGAAGACGGCCGGGTCGTCGGGCGTGTAGTGGATCGTGACGTCCCTGCCGTACGAGTTCGTCGGGTCCGGCAGACCATCGGCGCAGTAGGCGGTGACCGACGTGCCCTCGTGGGTGGTGAAGGCGACGACCGGCGTGTGGCTGGTGGAGGTGTGGCCATCGTCGTCGGTACTGGTGTCCGTGAGTACCGCGATGACACGGCCCTCAACGGCGGTCCGGGAGGTCAGCGCCGCGATACGTCGGCTCGCCGCACGTGCGTTCTGGGGCACGTAGCAAGCGCCGGATACGGTCCAGGGCACGCCGGAGCCGAGCAGGGCCCACGGCCAGCCCCAGTCGATCGCGGCGACTGCCACCAGCCCGGCGTACACCAGGAAAACGGCGAAGTTCGGCCATGCGCGGCCGTGCCGGTTTGCCCAGAGGTCGATGGTGAACCGATAGGCGTGCGGTCTCCCGCGCGGGTAGCGGACGCCGATCTCCCGGCCCGTCCAGGCAGTGGAGATCCGGTCGCCGTGCTCACCGTCGTTGGTCACGGTGAACTCCTGCCCGGTGGACGGGTCGTGGAAGGAGACGACCACGGGTATCCCGTCGCGCTGGGAGCTTCCCTGCCGGGGTTCCCTTACCCGCTCGATCCGTCCCATGACCCGGACCGTGCGCTGGGCCCGGGTCACCCCGGCCAGCGACATGCCGTATCCCAGTAGCGCCATCGTGCCGAACGCCGCGCACCACAACACCAGATATCCGTGCCAGCCCATATGTCCTTCTCCTGCCACTCTTGGGCCCCCTGCCGAGCACACCGCTGCCGGCCCGGAGCAGGGTGCGGAAGGTCGGTCGACGACGAAGCACGGTCACCTCGAAGCGCTGCGGCTTGGCGCAGCAGGGGCGCTTGTTCGCCTGCGGATACGGCCAAGTCCTGCGGTCAGCGTGCCGGGGTGCGCCGCACCACCTTGCCCCGTCCGTCCGCCTCCAGCGAAGCCGCACCGTCGGCGCCGGTCACGCCGACCCTGATGGTGAGGGAACCGGTGAGGCGGTAGGCGGTGATCTGCCAGGTCTGCGGGGAACGGACACCGAGGGTGGTGGCCTCATCGACCAGGGCGGGGAAGCGTGCGTAGGGCAGGGAACGCGGGTCGAACTGAGGGGCCTGCGTGCCGGTGGGCGCGAACACCACCGACAGCAGGCGTTCCTGCACGACGACGGTGAGTGCCGGGCGCGTGCCCTTGCCCTTGGTGAGGGCGTCGATGGCCCGGCGCAGTTCTCCCTTGTCGAGAAACGACTGGTCCGGCCCGAGGGCGACTGTGGCGGACGCCGACGACACCACCGTGGTCGACGACGTGGAGGAGACCGACGGCCGAGCGGAGGAGGGCGGCCGCGCGGAGGCGTCCTGGGCGAACAGGTCCGCGCGGAACAGCAGGATCACGACGGCCGCGCCGAGCAACAGGCCGAGGAGCGTAAGGAATCCGAGGGCGCAGCCCCCCGGTGTCTCGCTCACCATGGCCGGGCCTGGCACCGAGTCGAGGCGGGCCCCGGCCGCCCGGTCCTCCCACTCAGGTGTCGGCCGCTTCACGATCCTCACCCGCCACGGCCGGTCCGGCGGGTACTCGACCACCAGGACCCCACGCGGCCGGTAGTCGGGCAGATCGGCGAGGTTGATGTTCTGCGTGAACTCGACGCGGTACGCCGACGCGTCGTTCGGCGCGACGGTGATATCGAACCGCACCGCTATGTCGCTCGTCGCCTCACCCCCGACGGCCTCAAGGCTCTCGATCATCGCGAGAGCCGTACGGGGTACGACGGCCGCCTCCCTGAGCCGCCGCGGCACACCGGCGAGGAAGAACAGCAGGCCATAGACCACGGACAGACCCAGTCCCGCGAAACACAGCGGCAGGCTTTCGATGATGCAGCCGACGACGAAAGCGGCCAGCGACGTCCCGATCACACCACCCGTCAGAAACCCTCCCGCGAGGGCGCCGGGAGTGGTGCGCGTGGGCAGCGGGCCCGCGGTGATCGTCATACGGGTGATTGTGCCGGGCCCGGGTGACGGCCGGTAGATCTCCGGGTGACCTTCCGTGGGACCACATCCGCACTGCTCACAGCGCAGTTCACCTTCGATGGGATCGCATCCCGAGTCAACGCCCTGTCCGCACTTGCGGAAGTGGCATCGAGGTGCGGCAGCGGGTGCAGGTTGTGACAGGTGCGCGGCGTGGGGCGGGGATACCGCCGGGGCGGCTCGCATCGATCTGAGTAGCGGTACTCATGCCGTACTCCTTCACCGGCGAGACCATGACCGCAGCAGTGGGCGTCGGGGAGGCGGCATGGGGAAAGTCGTGGGTGCGTTCGCGGTTGCGGGGGCGACGGTCGTGGCGCTGGTGATCGCGTACGCCGTGGGGGCGCCGCCCGAGGTCGTACTGGGCGCGGGGGCCGCGGTCCTTGGACTGTTGTGGTTGCTGCTCCTGCTGACCGCGCCATGGAACCTCTGCTTCCGGGCGCATTCGGTCCTGGCGGAGATCGCGCTCAGCAGGGAGAAGGGTCTTAGCGTCGCCGCGGAACGCGATGTCGAGGCCCAGCGGATCGCCCGCATGATGCTGCGGGTCGCCGTCGCGGGCCACGTGGTCACGGCCGCCCTCGTGCTGGCCGCCGGCCTGGCGGCCGGACGAGTCATCGGCTACTGGTGCGCGGGGTTCTTTCTGCTGAGCACCGCCTTCCGGCCTGCAGGAGCCTACTTCGAGCAGCTCAGGCGACGCCTTGGTCTGCTGCTCCGGGACGTGAAGTACCCCCGCGACGACGTGGTCGAGCTGAGGGCGCAGGTCGAGCACGTCCTGGCCGGCATGCGGATCCTGGAGGACAAGGCAGAGGAGCAGTACCGGGCCCTGGCCGAATTGCGCCGTGCTCGCGATGCCTTGACGAACACGGCCTAT
Source organism: Streptomyces beijiangensis (assembly GCF_017315755.1). GTDB lineage: Bacteria > Actinomycetota > Actinomycetes > Streptomycetales > Streptomycetaceae > Streptomyces > Streptomyces beijiangensis. The sequence continues at coordinate 7,958 of NZ_JAFLRJ010000057.1, read as the reverse complement.
CAGCGGGCCGATGCAGCCGATGACCGATTCACCGCGCTGGCAAAACAGTTCGAGCAGACAGTGGACCGGCTCACCGACAACGAAGAGATCATCACCGGTCTGAAGGCGTTTCTCCGGCTGCTGCGCTCAGGCCCGGGAGGGGTGCAAGGACCGGTCTGCGCGCGGTGACCACGATCGGCGGCGCCTCATTGAGATGCAGCTGCTCAGGTTCGTGTGGGCTTGTTCGGTCATGCGGATGTGAGCGGGAACTCGTACTTCATGTGGCGTGCGGTGATGTGCAGGCCGGCCAGTGACAGTGCTTGGCGCAGCTCGGTGGCGTCGTCGAATTCCCAGATGGTCAGTTCGGTGACCTGGGGGTGGTTGCGTTTCAGGCGGCTGACGAGTTCCACGATGAGTGCGGCGACTGCGCGCGGGTCGGCGTTCTGGTGGTGGATCGACTCGCCAGCGTTGATGTGGGCCGCGGTCCCGTAGATGCCGGCCGAGACTTCGGCGTCCGACGTCGCCAGTGTGAGGCTCGGTGCAGCAGGTTGCCGGATCTGTACTTCGGGCAGGTCCGCAGGGGGCCGCCAGGTGGCCGGTCGGACACTCCAGGTACGGGCGTATTCGCTGTGTCCGTGGGCGTCGAGTGCGGTCGCGGCCTGTCCGTCGGGACCGGTGTCCGGACCGCTCCACCGCAGGAGGAGGTAGCCGGCGGTACGAGCTTCTTGGGCCGCCCGTCGGTACAGCCCCTCGACCATTTCGGACTCCTCGGCAGACGGCGGGAGCAGGTCGGAGTGGCCGGTTTCGATACGGCGGGCCTCGCGTGGCACGTAAAGTGCCTGCACATGCGCGGCCCGCGCGCCTGCCGGCTCCTCCTCAAACACCCATGCCCAGCCCAGCAGCGCACCGTTGCGGCGTGCCACAGCCGAGCCGACGGTGCGGGGCCGGTGCTCGCCTTCGGTCAGATCCGGAGCAGGCCTGCCGACTGCTGCGAACAGTTCGTTCGACAGCCGCTCTTCCCCATCCGGTCGGCCGTCCCACTCAAAGGACATTTCGGAACTCATGTCCGGAGGCTATGACCTGGCAGCTGGAGCACACGGGAACGGTGGCAGGCGACACCCAGATCCATAACCGCATTGACCACGGCTCCCCCGCCGACCGACTGGCCGCGTTCGAGTGGACGATCTGCCGGCGGAGGCACTCCGGCGACTGCGGAGTCAGCGGGCGTAAGCGCCGCAGAGTGCCCGCCACGGGACAGGACTTGCCACCCGCTCCGAGGCCGTCGCGACCCTCGCAACATCAACGAGTCGCTGGGACCGGCGCATTCGGCTTGGGTGCGGATCCTCTGAAGTGGTGGTCGGGGTCAGGCGACGGCGCCAAAGCCGTCCTGACCCTCCTCGTCGAATGGCCGGGGGCGCGCTCGCCCGCACCCCCGGCCATTGTCCGAACCAGACCGGTTACGACGGAGTGATCCGAGTCGGCCACTGTGTCGTACTGTCTGCGACCCCTCCTACTGTGTGGGGCAGTCCTCGGCCGTCTTGACCACACCGACGCTGACCGCGTTGGTCATGGCCTCGCCCGGGGCTGGTGATTGGGTGCAAACCTTCCACTGCGCAGGCCACTGCACAGGACGCTGGGACCCGCTCAGGTCCGTCATCTCGACGTTCGTCCCGGCATCGACAGATTGCAGGACGGCCGCGGCGGACTGGCCGCGGAAATCAGGCACTGGCGCGGCAGCAGCTTGCGCCTGGCCGGCAAGGGCCAGAGTGGACGCTACCAGCACCGCAATGGTCATGATCTTCTTCATGGCCGGTGAACGATCGTCCCTGAGCAGTGGTCACGATCCACGTGAATGAATCGCCCACCTGAGCTTGTCCTCTGACTGCTGCATTCCGCGCCCCCTTGTTGCCTGCACAGCCGGAACGGCTGCGCCAAGAGTGTGCTGCCGCACGAGTGTGTTCAACCTGTCGGCAGTCCGTTGCCGCGCCTGTTCGCCACCCCGGGAAGCGCCGTCGCGCCTCAATGCACTCCAGCCATACCTACTGACCAGCGAGCCCGCCGGCTCACTGCCGGCGGTGCGCAACGAGCACGGCATACCCGGGCGCATCGCGATCAGCGGGCACCCGGCCAGATGCCGTTCAGCCCGCAACATGCCCTGCCTCACCAGGCGTTGCGGCTCTCAAGGTGTTCCCGGGGGTCTCCGTACGTTCAACTCCTTGCGAGCGCAGCCCTTTTTGCACCCTTCTTGGTTTCAGCTCTTGACGGCTTTGGTGCAGACCTTTAGGTTCCTGCTCGCCACAGTTTCACCAGTGCACTCGCTGTTCATCAGTATGAACAACTGTGCGACTCCGTACGCAGGATCAACACCGAGCACACCCCCATCGCCGGCCTCCCATGAAGGGCTGTGATCCTCCGATGACCGGACTCAGACCGTCCCTCACGCGTTCCACCGTGATACGCGGCGCGCTCACCACCGCGCTGCTCGCGTTCTCCGCCGGTGTCTTCGGCGCCGCACCCGCCTCCGCCGCCACCGGCACCATCACGGGCCTGGCGGGCAAGTGCCTCGACGTGGCCGGGGCGAGCTCCGCGAACGGCACGGCCGTACAGCTCTACGACTGCAACGGCACCGCCGCCCAGCAGTGGACGGTCGGATCCGACGGGACGATCAAGGCTCTCGGCAAGTGCCTCGACGTCACCGGAAATTCCACGGTTAACGGGGCCAGGCTCCAGCTGTGGGACTGTTCGGGCGGCGCCAATCAGAAGTGGTCGGTCTCCGCAGCCCGCGACATCGTCAACCCCCAGTCCAACAAGTGCGCCGACGTCACCGGCAACACCTCGGCGAACGCCACCCCTGTACAGATCTGGACCTGCACCGGAGCCGCCAACCAGAAGTGGACCGCGCCCACCGGTGGCGGCACGACTCCCGCCTCGCCGATGGCCGTCGCCCCGTACCTCTACAACGGCTGGGGCAACCCGCCGAGCCCGACCACGGTCATGAACGCGACCGGCGTCAAGTGGTTCACCCTCGCCTTCGTGCTCAGCAACGGCTACTGCAATCCGCAGTGGGACGGCGGCCGTGCGCTGACCGGCGGCGTCGACCAGCAGACGGTCACCACGGTGCGGGCGAACGGCGGCGACATCATCCCGTCCTTCGGCGGCTACAGCGGCAACAAGCTGGAGAGCTCCTGCTCCAGCGCCGGGGAGCTGGCGGGCGCGTACCAGAAGGTCATCAACGCGTACGGGCTGAAGGCGATCGACATCGACATCGAGGCCGACGCGTACAGCAATCCGACGGTCCAGCAGCGCACCGTGGACGCGCTCAAGACCGTCAAGGCCAGCAACCCGGGCATCAAGGTGTACGTCACCATCGGCACGGGGCAGTCGGGCCCCGACACGAGCCTCATCAACCGGGCCGCGAACTCCGGTCTGAGTGTGGACAGTTGGACGATCATGCCGTTCGACTTCGGCGGCGCGGGGCAGAACATGGGCACGCTCACCCAGCGGGCCGCCGAGGGCCTCAAGACGGCCCTCAAGAACGCCTACGGCTACACCGACGACCAGGCGTACCGGGACATGGGCATCTCCTCCATGAACGGGATCACCGACCAGAACGAAACGGTCACCGTCGCCGACTTCCAGACCATCCTCGCGTACGCGCAGCAGCACCATCTGGCGCGGCTGACGTTCTGGTCGGTCAACCGGGATCGCCCCTGCACCGGCGGCGTCGCCGACAGCTGCTCGGGCGTGTCCCAGAGCAACTGGCAGTTCACCAACGTCTTCGCCCAGTACACCGGCTGACGGACGCACTCCGCCCCTCCCCCCACCGATCACCACAGGAGAAATCCGTGCCCAGATCCACGCTCAGACGGAAGCGACTGTCCGGCCATCACCGGATACCAAGGATTCTGACCCTGTTCGCGCTCGTGGCGACCACCGTGACCGGCATCGAGTTCGCCTCGCAGAGCTCGGCGAGCGCGCAGACCGCTGCGGCCGCCGCGATACCGACCGGGTACACCACCGTGGTCAACAAGGGCAGCGGCAAGTGTGTCGACGCCCGCTCGGCCGCGAGTGCCGACGGCACCGCCGTCCAGCAGTACGCGTGCAACGGCAGCACCGCCCAGAACTGGCAACTGGTCGCCACCAGCGGCGGCTACTACCGCGTGAACAGCAATCTGGACGGCACAAAGGCCTGGGACGTCACCGGCGTATCCACCGCCGATTCCGCACCCGTCCAGCTGTGGACGTACTCCAGCGGCAACAACCAGCAGTGGCAGCCCGTCGCCGAGACAGACGGCGCCTACCACTTCGTCAACCGCAACAGCGGGAAGTGCCTGGACCTCCCCGCCGCCTCCACCGCGGACAGCGTGCAGCTGGCGCAGTACACCTGCAACGGCACCGCCGCGCAGTCCTTCACCCTGGGCGGCGGCACCACGAACCCGCCGGGCACTCCGGACTTCGGCCCCAACGTGACGGTGTTCGACCCGTCGATGTCGGCCTCCAGCATCCAGTCCAAACTGGACTCGGTCTTCGCCCAGCAGCAGACCAACCAGTTCGGCTCGGCCCGCCAGGCCCTGCTGTTCAAGCCCGGTACCTACAGCGCCAACGCCAACGTCGGCTTCTACACGCAGGTCGCCGGCCTGGGCTTCTCACCGGACAACGTGACCATCAACGGTGCCGTGCACGCGGAGGCCGACTGGTTCCAGGGCAACGCCACCCAGAACTTCTGGCGCGACGCCGAGAACCTGTCGGTCAACCCCACGGGCGGCACCGACCGCTGGGCCGTCTCCCAGGCCGCCCCGTACCGGCGCATGCACGTGCGCGGCAACCTCGCGCTCGACGACGGCGGCTGGTCCAGCGGCGGCTTCATCTCCGACACCAAGGTCGACGGGCAGATCCAGTCCGGCTCCCAGCAGCAGTTCCTCACCCGTAACTCCCAGATGGGCAGCTGGTCCGGTTCCAACTGGAACATGGTCTTCGTCGGCGACCAGGGCGCGCCCGCCCAGTCCTTCCCGACGTACACCAATGTCGCCAGCTCGCCGACGATCCGTGAGAAGCCGTTCCTGTACGTCGACAGCGCGGGCGCCTACCAGGTGTTCGTGCCCGGGCTGCAGTCCAACGCCGTCGGCACCACCTGGAGCGGGAAGACCCCGGCGGGCAAGTCCCTGCCGATCGACCAGTTCTACATCGTCAAGCCCGGCGCCACCGCGGCCGACATGAACTCAGCACTCGCGGCGGGCAAGAACCTGCTGGTCACCCCGGGCGTCTACCACCTCAACCAGACGATCAACATCACGCGCCCCGACACGGTGGTGCTGGGCATGGGCCTGGCCACCTTCGTGCCGGACGGCGGGATCACCGCGATCAGCACCGCCGATGTGGACGGCATCGAGCTGGCGGGCCTGCTGGTCGACGCGGGCACCACCAACTCCCAGACGCTGGTGCAGATCGGCCCGTCCGGTTCGTCCGCCGCCCACGCGGCCGACCCGACGCAGCTGTCCGACGTCTTCATCCGGATCGGCGGCGCCACCGTCGGCAAGGCGACCAACTCGCTGGTGATCAACAGCGCCAACACGATCATTGACCACACCTGGATCTGGCGGGCCGACCACGGCAACGGCGGCACGGTCGGCTGGACCGCCAACACGGCGGACACCGGGCTGGTGGTCAACGGCGCCAACGTGACCGCGTACGGCCTGTTCGTCGAGCATTTCCAGAAGACGCAGGTCATCTGGAACGGCAACGGCGGCAGAACGTACTTCTTCCAGAACGAGATGCCCTACGACCCGCCGAACCAGGCCTCCTGGATGAACGGCACCGGGAAGGGCTATCCCGCCTACAAGGTCGCCTCCTCCGTCACCAGCCACGAGGCGTGGGGGCTGGGCAGCTACTGCTACTTCAGCGCCAACTCGAGCGTGGTCGCCGATCGCGCCTTCGAGGTGCCGAACGTGTCGGGGGTCAAGTTCCACGACATGGTGACCGTCTCGCTGGGCGGTGTCGGCACCATCAGCCACATCATCAACAGCACCGGAGGGCCGTCCAACTCCAGTACGAACGTCGCCTACCTCACCAACTATCCGTAACCTGCACGGAAAAAGTCGATCGGCAGACGTACGCCGGCAGATCTGGGCCCGCCCGGGCGGCATCACCCGCCGCCCGGGCCGGCACGGTGGCGACGCCGTTTCAGGTACTCGCGCTCTGACGGACTGCCTCTCCGAACTCCTCGAATCGTGCCGGGTCCTGGTAGACCGCGTCGAGCGCGAGATAGGCGCCGCCACGGGCCGCGGCCGCGAATCCCAGCTCGGAGAGCCGCACTTCGCACCCGCCGGCGTCCGGCGCCATCACCCGCTCGCGGACCACCTCCCGGACACGGTCCAGCATGAGCTGTCCGATGTGGGTGAAGTATCCGCCGAGGACCACCACCCGGGGATTGAGTACGTCGGCCAGCAGGGCGACGCCCAGCCCAAGGTCCTCCGCCACGCGCGCCAGCGCCTCGCGGGTGCGCGCGTCACCGTCAAGCGCGCGGCGGCGCAGCTCCTCCAGGCGGCTCTCCAGCTCGACGGCCGGGTCGTGGATCCAGTCGTCGTCGGCGGCGGCCAGCCGCAGGATCGCGTCCAGCCCGACCATCGCCTCCCAGCATCCGCGCCGGCCGCAGGCGCATGGGCGGCGCTCCGGGTCGAGGGGCATGTGGCCGACCTCGCCGGCGAATCCGGTGGACCCGCGCAGCAGCCGGCCGTCGCTGATGATGCCGGCGCCGATGCCGCGCTCGCCGGTGATGCACACCATGTCGTGCACGTCCGAACCCTGCGCCTGTACGTACTCGGCGAGGGCGCCGAGCTTGGCGTCGTTCTCGACGGCGAGACGCGGCAACCTCTGCTCCAGGCGCCGGCGGAGTCCGTCGGCGACCGCCACTCCGCGCCAGCCGATGGCGGACGCGTACTCGACGGTGCCTGCGGCGGTGTCGATGACGCCGGGCACCGCGAGCGTGAGGCCTACGGGGCGGATGCCGTCGCGGCCGAGCGCGGTGAGGGAGGCGCGGATCGCCTGTGCGGTGAGGTCGAGGACTTCCTCCTCACCCGCCTCGGCGACCGCGACGGCGACGCGGTGCTGGTGGACTGTGTCGCCGCTCAGGGTGAGGGCGAGGACCTGGACGTAACTGGTGCTGATCTCCACGCCGATGCCGCAGAGTCCGCGGCCGTCGATCCGGACCAGGGTGCCGGGGCGGCCCACGGCGCCCTCGCGCTGTGCGGATCCTTCGCTGATCAGGCCGTGGGCGACCAGTTCGGCGACGAGCGTGGTGACGGTCGGCTTGGGCAGGCCGGTGTCGACGGCGATCTGTGCGCGTGAGCGAGGGCCGGAGTCCCGCAGGATCCGCAGCACCACACCGAGGTTGGTGCGCCGGATGGACCCTCGGTCCCGGGACCGGGAGGGACCGGCGGAGGCGGCGTACATAGGAGTCGCCGCACGAAGGTCGGTCACTGCGTCCTCATCTCTGGGCGGGGCTGTCCGCACCTTCATGATGCCAAGCCGGGGGCGCGGGCATCAGAGGCGGGACGATCTTCGTCATCTGTCTTGACAGCCTTTGAGTTAATTAGGATTCTATCCAAACTAATTGGCATGTCGCTCTGCCTCTGCACTCCGCACCTCCACCCCCGCCCTGGGCTCCTCCCCTGTCCGACAGGCAGCCCAGGCAAGAGAGGAGTATCAGTGTCATTCCGTACCAGAACGAGGACCGCCGGCGCGCTCGCCGCCACTGCCGCCGTCCTGTTCGGCGCACTGGCCACCGCCCCGGCCTCCGCCTCGGACTCCGCCCGGGCCCCCTCCCCCGGCGACTTCACCGTCTCCATCGGCGCCAAGGGCCCCTGGACCAACCCCGACGACACCCCGTCCGCGACGTACATCGACAAGAACGGCGCGTTCTACTACCAGTCGGCCCACTCCCTGTACGGGGCGAACGACCCGCGCAAGTGGACGTTCTACAC
>NZ_JAFLRJ010000564.1 GCF_017315755.1 Streptomyces beijiangensis | reverse complement strand
TTCAAATCCCTCCGCTACCGCTCTTGAGAGCAGGGCCCCAGGTTTCGTACCTGGGGCCCTGACTTGTTTCCGGACAAATGTGCGGGATCGGGATGTCGGCCTCCCGGCGCCGATGGGCGCAATCAGGACCGGTCCGGCCATACGGTAGATACGTGTCCAGGGACGGGAGAAGGCATTTGGGCCCGAAGCAGAGCCACGGCCACAAGGGTGCGCGGGGGAGCGGACGCAGCCGGGCGGGGACCGTCTCGACGGCGACGCTGGCATTCGTGGTGCTCATCGTCTCGGGTGCCGGATGGGTCTATCTGCGGCTCGGCGGCAACATCAACACCTTCGGTGCGGACGGCATTTCGGATGACCGGCCGCCGGGGAACACCTCGGGCAGCAATGTCCTGGTCATCGGCTCCGACTCGCGGGCCGGCGGCAACAAGGGCCTGGGCGGCGGCGAGGGCGACATCGGGCGCTCGGACACCGCGTTCCTGCTGCATGTGTACGGGGACGGGAAGCACGCCGTCGCCGTATCCGTGCCCCGGGACACCCTCGTGGACGTACCGCCGTGCCGCCTTCCCGACGGGAAGTGGACCGAGGGCGCGCCTGACACCATGTTCAACTCGGCCTTCTCGGTGGGCGATACGGCCAAGGGGAACCCGGCCTGCACCCAGAACACCGTCGAGAAACTGACGGGCCTGCGCGTGGACCACACCGTGGTCGTCGACTTCGAGGGGTTCGCGAAGATGACCTCGGCGGTCGGCGGGGTCCAGGTCTGTCTGCCCAAGGACATCTATCAGCGCGACCTCAGCCCCGCGCGCCGCACGCGTGGCGATCTGCTCTTCCCCCAGGGGCTGCAGACGGTTTCCGGGCAGAAGGCCCTGGACTACGTACGGCTGCGACACGGCATCGGCGACGGCTCCGACATCGGCCGTATCAAACGTCAACAGGCCTTCGTCGCCTCGCTCATCAAGAAGGTGAAAGCGGGCGGACTCAACCCGACCACTCTCCTCCCGCTCGCCACCGCCGCCACGAAGTCGATGACGGTCGACCCCGGTCTGGGCTCGGCCGACAAGATGGTCTCCTTCGCGATGTCCATGAAGGGCATCGACCTGCACAACACCAAGTTCGTGACGATCCCCTGGCGTTACGAGGGCGAGCGGG
>NZ_JAFLRJ010000563.1 GCF_017315755.1 Streptomyces beijiangensis | reverse complement strand
CGCACCTCCCCGTACGAAGCCAGCGCCTCACTCTGCCGCCCCGCCAGATACAGCGCCCGTATCTGCACACCCCGCAACCGCTCCCGCAGCGGATGCAGCGCCACCACCTCGGCCAACTCCCCTGCGACGGCCGCGAATTCGCCGACCTCCAGCCGCGCCGATGCCCGCTCCTCCACCGCCGCTAGCCGCTCCTCGACCAGACGCCGCACGGCCCCCCGTACGAAGTCCTCGTCCGCGAAGTCCGCAAAGGCGGGCCCACGCCACAGCCCCAGCGCCTCGCCGAACAGCGCCGCCCGCGCGGCGGGATCGCTCTCACGCCGGGCCCGTTCCACCAGCGCCCGGAACAACTCCGCGTCCAACTCGTCCCCGGCAGCCGCGTCCACGCGCAGCCGGTAGCCGGGCGCCTGGTGCACGACCCGGTCGCGGCCGAGCGCCCGCCGGAGCTGGGAGACCTTGGCCTGCAGCGCGTTGGCGGGCCGGCCGGGCGGTGCGTCGCCCCACAGATCGTCGATGAGCCGGTCCGCGGAGACGGGCCGCCCCTCGTGCACCAGCAGATCGGCCAGCAGCGCCCTGACCTTCACTTCGGGGACCCTGACCGGCTCCCCGTCGCCGTCCCACACCGTCACCGTACCGAGCACCCCGAACCGCATGGCGTCACCGTACACACCGCTGATCGGGGGCCCGTCAGCGAACCGTCAGCCGCCCCGAAGCGCCCCCGGGCACTGTCAGTCGGGTCAGCGACACGCAAGCGGCACGCACACGGCAGGGAGCAGCACATGACCCGGTACGGAGACAGGAAAGCGGTGGTCATCGGCGGTACGGGCGGCCTCGGCCTGGCCGTCTCCAAGCGGCTCGTCGAGGGCGGCGCGAAGATCCTCCTGACCGGCCACGCACCGGCCCGCGCCGCAGCCGAACTGGGCTCCTGCGCCCAGGTGATCGGCCCCGACCCCGCAGACCCGGCGGCCGTCGCCGCCCTGGCCCTCACCGTCGAAATCGAACTCGGCCGCATCGACTACCTCTTCCTCCCCACAGGCCGCTCCACGGCCCTGGCACTGCTCCCCGCCCTCAAGGACGGCGGCGCGGTCGTCTTCACCACGTCGAGAACGCTCCCCGCCCTGCGCGCCCTCGCAGCCGAACTCGCCGCACACGGGGCCCGCGGCATCCGCGTCAACGCCGTCGCCCCGGACTGCCCCGGCGCGGGCCGCCGCTTCGGTCCTGGCCGCGCCGGGGCAGTCCGGGG
>NZ_JAFLRJ010000562.1 GCF_017315755.1 Streptomyces beijiangensis | reverse complement strand
CGAGGAGCGGCTGGCGCGGGTGACGCGCCTTGAGGGGTCCGAGGAGCGGGCGGGGGAGCTGGCGGCCCGTGCGCAGGAGGCACTCGACCAGGAGCAGCTCCTCGCGGGGCGGCAGCTGAAGCTGCGCGATGCGGTGCAGGGCCGGCTCAAGGGGGTCGAGGCGCTGCTGGCATCGCTGACCGATCAGCAACTGGCGGACGTGGCGCGGCTCGAACAGGCGGGGACGGATGCCGCGCAGCGGGACCTGCTGGCGTCGGGGGCGCTGGGCGGCATCCGTCCCCGCCTGTTCGAGCCGCGCCACGTCCGCCAGTTGCTGATCGGTCAGCGATGCCAGCAGCGCCTCGACCCCCTTGAGCCGGCCCTGCACCGCATCGCGCAGCTTCAGCTGCCGCCCCGCGAGGAGCTGCTCCTGGTCGAGTGCCTCCTGCGCACGGGCCGCCAGCTCCCCCGCCCGCTCCTCGGACCCCTCAAGGCGCGTCACCCGCGCCAGCCGCTCCTCGGAGGCGCGCGCGATCTGGTGCCCCTGGTCGAGGAACTCCTGCGGGTTCCGGGCGAGCAGCAGCTGCATGTAGCCCGAGAGCCCGGTCTGTCCCTGGTACTGCTCCCTGGCCATCCGCCCGACCTCGTCCCGCCCGCCCGCCAGGGCGACCCGCACCTTCGCGAGCTGCGCGTCGAGCCGCTTCGTCGCCGCGGTCTGCGCCTTGAGATCGGCGGCGGTGGAGTTGTACGTCTCGCTCGCTTCCTCGGCCTGCCGGTAGAGGGTCTGCAGCTCGGCCAGCGCCCCTGCGATCGTGGTGGGCTGCGGATCCACCGGCGCCGCGAACGCCGGCGTCGCGGCGATCACCGTCGCCATGGCCGCCGTGCAGATGGACCGGAGAAGTCGCCCTGACATCTCATCACCTCCGCCCCGACCATGGGGCGATGGCGGCCGGTCCACCTCACGGGTGAGCGATTCGGCCCAACGAGGTCACTCGGTACGGTCCATCCCCGGCGTGGCGTCCGGCTCCGGCGCGGGGTCCGGCTTCGACCACGGCCATTTCACTCCGGAGGACGGCCTGCCCCCGGGGGAGTGGACGTACTTCCACCGGCGGGTGAGCCCGACCCGCCCGGACTGGCCCGCAGGGTTCCTCACGTACACGAGCACGGTCGGCGGCCCGCCGTCGTCGTCCGGGACCGGCACCTTGTACAGCTTCGGCGGGTGCCCGGTGGGCCCGAGCAGTACCGGCAGCACGCGCCCGTCCAGCGGGCCGCCCTCGAAGGGGGTGTCTTCGCTCTTCACCCCACCAGTGTCACAGCAGGTGGGCGGCCTCGCTGACGACCGGGATCACCCGCCGGGCGAGCACCCCGGCCGACCCTTCGGCCGTCTCCAGGGCCAGTGCGGCCCGCACGGCCTCCGCGGCCTGGGCGTCGGTCGCCGCGGTGACGGTGAGCAGCCCCACCAGGTGGTCGACCAGCCAGTCGCGCAACTCGCCCAGCGGCGGCTGCTTCTCCTCGTCGAGCCAGATCAGCGACGCGGCCTCGACGGCGGCGATCCAGGTCCTGACCATCATCCGCAGCCGGGGTCCGGGCCGGGGGACCCCGAGGTGGACGAGTATCTGCTCGGCGGCGGCCCGCCGCACCTCGTCGACGATCGCGCCGGTACGGGAGGTCTCGGCGACGGAGCCGCCCTGGAGGAGTGCGGAGAACCCGGTGTCGTGCTCGTCGACGAAGGTCAGGTAGCGGTCCAGCGCCCGGGTGAGGCGCAGGGTGAGCGGACCTGTCTGCGCCTCGGCGAAGCACTGTTCGAGCTCGTCGGCGGCGGAGCGGAGGGCGGCCTCGTACAACTGCTGCTTGCCTCCGGGGAAGTAGCGGTAGACGAGCGGCCGCGAGACCCCGGCCGCCTCGGCGACCTCGTCGAGGGAGACGTCCTCGGGCGCCCGGTGGGCGAAGAGCGACAGCGCCGATTCGAGGAGCTGACTGCGGCGCTCCTCGACGCTGAGCCGTCGATAGGCGGGGACTGCTGCGGGGGTCACCCCCGCAGCGTAATCCCGTACCGGGCCTAGCGGGCCAGGAGCCCGGAGCTCACCCACAGCCGCCGCCCGACCCCCTGCAGGCTGTACCGATTTGCGGCTCCGCCGCGTGGCAATGTCGTCCAGGCCCTAACGGGCGAGCAGCCCTGAGCTCACCCACAGCCGCCGCCCGACCCCCTGCAGCACGCCGATGTCGTCGAGGAAGTCGGTCAGGCGCTTGGCGCCGCTCTGCATGACCTCGGCGCGGTGGCCGCTCGCCTTCACCTGGGCGACGGCCTCGCGGCGGTCGAGACCGACGTTGGTGTACACCTCCGGGTTGACGAAGCAGGTGGAGAAGACGCGGGCCGCCTCCCCGCAGCTGACCCGGGTGAAGTGCTGCTCCCAGCGCGGCGCGGTGACCATCTGGCGGCGCAACTCCTCCCGTGCGTACCGCACATGGCGCGCCTCCTCGACGACATGGATGCGTGTGACGCCGCGCACCAGGGTCTGTACGCGCTCGTCGGGGAAGGTCAGCCGCTGCATGTAGTCGAGGATCTCCTCGCCGAGGAGCGTGGCGGCGAACGATCCGGGGGTGGTGGAGACGGTCTTCAGGATCCGGGCGAGGTTGTGGTAGAAGCGCGGCACCGGATAGGACGGCGCACCGCCCTTCTGGATCATCTTGGCGAACATCATCGAGTGCCGGCACTCGTCGGCTATCTCGGTCAGCGCGTACCGCACATGCTGGCTGGTCACGGCCTTGTCGTAGATATGCCGCACCAGCAGCTGCATCAGGATGATCTCGAACCAGATCCCGAGCGAGGCGAGCGACGCGGCCTCGTGCCGGGCGAGATCCATCCGCTGGTCCTCGCTCATCTTCCGCCACATCGGGGTGTCGTACAGCGACACCAGCTCCGGCGGCCAGAACCACTTCCCGTCCTCGACGGGCGCCTCCCAGTCGAGCTCCTTGTCGGGGTCGAAGGAGTGCTTGGCGGATGACTCGAGGAGACGCTCGGCGACCTGTTCGCGGTCCCGGAGGAGGCCGAGGGCGTCACGGAGCACTTCGCGGTCGGTCACGGTGGTCATCTCTGAGGCACCTCATGCGTGTGGGTTACCAGCGGTCACGTCTTATGAGACAGCTTGTCAGCAAGCTCGTCAATCCCTCACGCACGACTTGTTGACCCGGCGTCCAACGCCGTGTGAACCTGCGCTGTATGTCGACGCATGAGCTCTACACGGGTGGCCCGATCGATCCCAACTGGCAAGTCCCTTCGTCCAGTTCGGCCCGGTTCAGCTGGGAGTACGACGACGGCCGCGACCGGCTCCTTGCCCTCTACCAGAAGGGCAAGGACAAGCAGTGGGACGGCGCCAAGCGCATCGACTGGTCCCTCGAAGTGGATCCGTACGACCCGCTCGGCACCCCCGACGAGGCGATGACCCTCTACGGCACGCCGTACTGGGCGAAGATGAACGACAAGGACCGGGGGAATCTGCGGCGCCACTACACGGCCTGGCAGTTCAGCCAGTTCCTGCACGGCGAGCAGGGCGCGATGATCTGCGCGGCGCGCATCGTCGAATCGGTCCCCGACCTGGACGCCAAGTTCTACTCGGCGACGCAGACGATGGACGAGGCCCGTCACGCCGAGATCTACGGCCGCTTCCTCCACGAGAAGATCGGCATGCTCTACCCGATCAACGACAACCTCCAGGGACTGCTGGGCGACACACTGCGCGACTCCCGCTGGGACATGCCGTACCTGGGCATGCAGGTACTGATCGAGGGCCTGGCCCTGGCGGCCTTCGGCATGATCAGGGACACGACGGACAAGCCCCTCCCCAAGCAGATACTCGCGTACGTCATGCAGGACGAGGCCCGCCATGTCGCGTTCGGCCGCATGGCGCTGCGCGACTACTACAAGCAGCTCACCGACGCCGAGCTGCGCGAGCGCGAGGAATTCGTCATCGAGGGCTGCTACTTGATGCGCGACCGCCTGCGCGGGGTCGAGGTCCTGGAGAACTTCGGCATCCCGAAGAAGGAGGCCGAACAGCTCTCGGAGGAGTCGGAGTTCCTGCACCTCTTCCGCCAGCTCCTCTTCAGCCGCATCGTCCCGTGCGTCAAGGACATCGGCCTGTGGGGCGAGCGCCTCCAGAAGGCGTACGTCGACATGGGCGTCTTCGAGATGGGCAACTCCAACCTGGACCTCCTGATGACCCAGGACGAGGAGATCGCGGAACAACTGGACCGCGAGCGATTCGAGGTGGAGGAGCAGGCGCGTGTGGCGGAGGTGGCGGAGGCGATCGACGAAGGCGGTTCCACCTGAGGCCCGCGGTCCGCGGGCCTCGCCCCCCGGATGCAGTAGCGTGCTGGCGTGTCCATGCCCCCGCCGCCCCAGCAGCCGCAGCCGAACCCGTACGGCCAG
>NZ_JAFLRJ010000561.1 GCF_017315755.1 Streptomyces beijiangensis | reverse complement strand
GGCTGCTGCGAGCGGCCGGGGTGCAGGTCGCGGCGGGCAGCGGGGCGCTGCGCGACGCGGCGAACCCGGTGGGGCGCGGCGATCCGCTGGAGGCCGCCTATCTGCTGGCCTCGCAGACGGGAATACAGGCCAACGAGGCGTACGCGGCGGTGAGTTCCGCGGCGCGCGAGACGATGGGGCTGCCGGAGGTGCGGGTGGAGGCGGGGTTCCCCGCGGAGCTTCTCGCCGTACGGGGAGAGCGGCTGGACGCCGTCCTGTCACTGGCGTACAGCAGGGTCGTCGTCCATCGCGGGCGGGTCGTCGCGCGGACGAGCGCGGTGCGGGAGTACTGCGATTCGGCGGCCGCCGTCGCCCTCGAACTGCCGCGTCAGGGGCGGTCGGACGCGGGTCCCTGAGCGCGCGGCGCCCGGCGGGCGTACGGTCGGAAACATGCGCATTGTCATCGCAGGTGGACACGGTCAGATCGCGTTGCGGCTGGAGCGTTTGCTCGCCGCGCGCGGTGACGAGGTCGCGGGAATCATCCGCGCCGAGGGACAGAGCGGGGACCTGAGGTCGGCGGGTGCCGAACCGGTCGTACTCGATCTGGAATCCGCCTCCGTGGAGCAGATCGCGGAGGTGCTCAAGGGCGCCGACGCGGCGGTCTTCGCGGCGGGCGCCGGGCCCGGCAGCAGCGCGGCGCGCAAGGACACCGTGGACCGCGACGCCGCTGTCCTCTTCGCCGATGCGGCGGAGCGTGCCGGGGTGCGCCGGTATGTGGTGATCTCGTCGATGGGGGCGGACACGGAGCGTGAGGGCGACGAGGTCTTCGACGGGTATCTGCGGGCGAAGGGCGCGGCCGACGAGGACGTACGGC
>NZ_JAFLRJ010000560.1 GCF_017315755.1 Streptomyces beijiangensis | reverse complement strand
CGGCCGACGAGGACGTACGGCGCCGGACCGGCCTGGAGTGGACGATCCTGCGGCCCGGATCGCTGACCGACGACGCGGGGAAGGGCCTCGTACGCCTGGAGGCGAGCACCGGACACGGGTCGGTGCCGCGGGACGACGTGGCGGCGGTCCTCGCGGAGCTCGTGGAGTCGCCGGCCACGGCGGGGCTGACGCTGGAGCTGGTCACCGGTTCGGTGCCG
>NZ_JAFLRJ010000559.1 GCF_017315755.1 Streptomyces beijiangensis | reverse complement strand
ACGTTCGCCCTGATCGTGGCGGGCATCGGCGTGACCAGCGGCATCGCCTACTCCCCGTGGATGGCCGGCCTCACCGAGACCGTCGAGCGCCGCAACCCGGCCGCGACCGCCACCGGACTCGCTGTCTGGGGCTGGATCCTGCGTGTCGTCGTCGCCGTCTCTGCGGCGTTCCTGCCGGTCGTGGTGGCCTCGGTGACGCCGATAGCCGAGCACGGGAATGAGGTACGGAGTGCGCAGG
>NZ_JAFLRJ010000558.1 GCF_017315755.1 Streptomyces beijiangensis | reverse complement strand
CGCGGCGGGCGTCCCTTCCGACCAGATGAGGGGGAGCGACTCGGCGAGCTCGGACGCGAGCGTCTTGGCGGGGTTGCCGTACGTGGTGACGGTCGGCCCGCAGCGCTCAGCCGTCCGGTCCAGGCGGTCCGCGACGAGGTTGATCGTCTCTGGCGGGGCCGTCACGATGCCCACCCGGTCCAGGAGGATGAGGAGGGGCGTGAGCAGGGACCAGAAGCTGCCGGGCGCCGCCGCGGCTGCACGGTCGTCGCCGTGTCCCCCCGCCGTTCCCCGCTCACCGAGGCGGTCGTCGGCGCGCACGGTCTGTCCGTACCCCTGGCGACAGCGCCGTACGACGGCCACCAACGCCCCGAAGAGGTACCGGAATCCGCGGCGGCGCCCGGCAGCTTCTGGTCCCTGCTCACGCCCCTCCTCATCCTCCTGGACCGGGTGGGCATCGTGACGGCCCCGCCAGAGACGATCAACCTC
>NZ_JAFLRJ010000557.1 GCF_017315755.1 Streptomyces beijiangensis | reverse complement strand
CCCCACCCCGGCGGTACGCTGACGTCACCCAACCCAAACGTTCGAAGGGACACCCCATGCCGCTCGAAGCCGGCCTCCTGGAGATCCTCGCCTGCCCGGCCTGCCACGCCCCGCTCAGGGACGAGTCGGCATCCGCCGAGACCCCCGAGCTGGTCTGCACCGGCAAGGACTGCGGCCTGGCCTACCCCGTACGGGACGGCATCCCCGTCCTCCTCGTCGACGAGGCCCGCCGCCCCGCATAGCGCCCCAGCAGAAAACACAACGGAGGAGGGGCCTTCCCCATGCTCGACGAGACGCTGCTGGACACACCGGACGCCCTGGCCCGAGCCGACCGCCTCGGTCTCCTCCGCGGCGCGGCAGAGGCGGGCGCCCGCGTCCGTACCGCCGCCCGGCACGCCGTCGAGGCCGGCATCGCCGAGCTCAAGCCGGAGGGCCGCCCGCGCGCCCTCCTGCTCGCGGGCCCCGGCACCGCGGCGTCCGGCGTGGCCGACCTGATCACCGCGCTGGCCGGCCCCACCGTCCCCGTGACCCGGCTCGGCCCCAGCGGGGTCGCCTCCGCCGCCGGCGCCCTGCGCTGGGCCCTCCCGGGATGGGCGGGCCCGGTGGACCTCCTGCTCATCACCACGACGGACGGTACGGAACCGGGCCTCGCTCTCCTCGCCGAGCAGGC
>NZ_JAFLRJ010000556.1 GCF_017315755.1 Streptomyces beijiangensis | reverse complement strand
CGCCCGCCGTGGCGGCCGGGGCCGAGTGCCTGGCCTTGGGGCTCGCGGCGCCTGACGACGAGGACGAGGGCACGGGCCCCTTCGAACCGGCCTGACGGGACGGGGACTGCGAGCCGGGGCCGTCCTCGGGGAGCGTGAGCCCGGGGAGGTGGTTGGTCGGGTCGGTGTTCGGGCCCGGCACGGTCACCACCGTCGAGGAACGGACCGCGCCGCCCAGCATCGAGCCCGTCAGCAGGGTGAGACCGATCACGAACGAGGCGACCAGCGTCCCGCGCCGCAGCACCCGCCGCCGCAGCTCCCAGAGCTCGGAGCGCGGGCCCAGCTTGCGCCAGGCCTCGCCCGCGAGCCGGCTGTCGAGCGAGTAGACCGGGGCGCCCGCGATGATCAGCGGGGACCAGGCGGCGAGATAGATGACGTCGGGGGCGTCATAGGCCGCCGTACGCCAGCTGACCGTCACCAGGAGCGCGGCCGAGAGCAGCGCCCCGAAGACGCCGGCGAGGCGCTGCCAGAGGCCGAGGACGGTGAGCACACCGACGACGACCTGGAGGAACGCGACGGTGAGACCGGCGCTGACCGGATGGGAGAGGGCGAAGTCGCGCAGCGGTTCGGCGAGTCCCCAAGGGTGCAGCGTGCGCAGCCACTTGACCATGGAGCCGCGCTCGCCGCCGTCGAAGTAGACGGGGTCGCACAGCTTGCCCATGCCCGCGTACACGGAGATGAGGCCGAGGAAGACCCGGAGCGGCAGCAGCACCACACCGAGGTTCATCCGCCGGTCCGGATAGAAGGCGTGCGCGGGGCGGTGCGCGCCCTTCGACTCGTCGGCGTGATCGCCGTCGTCGAACTCGTCGTCCCCGTAGGGCTCCTGGTGGTCGTACGCGCCGACCGCCTCCGACATCCGGGGCAGCAGCGTCGTCGCCCCGGCCGCCGCACTGCGCGGCCCGACGACGGCAGGCGCTTCACCCTCGTCGAGGCTGATGCGCGGGATGACCTGGGTGGCGCCCGTGTCGTACGACTCGTAACGCTGCTCACCCGCCGGGGAGTTGCGCACGGCCTGCAGCAGTCCGGTCGCCCCTGGATCACCCGGTGCGGACCTCCCGCTCCAGACGACGGGGGCAGCACGGCGGCGACCGCCGGCGCTGCTCATCGCGGGGATCCTGGCCGTGTCCGCCAGGCTGGGGCTCGGCTTCGGTGCGAGCTGCACCCGGAAGCTGGCGTGGTTCACGATGACCTGCGCAGGATCGCAGTCCACCTTGACCATGCTCAGGGCCGGCTGCTCGTCGAACCGGGGCGTTCTGGTGTCCACACTCATCTAACCGAGTGACACAGGTTTAGGACACTGCCTTGACGCAAGGTAAGTGTCCGAGACCCGTCAAGATCGCCGCCGAGGGGTGCTGATGCACGGGCCCGCCCAGGGGTTGCGCCGTTCATCGAACTCTCAGAAAACCCTCAGCGGCAGCACAGCCGCAGATTAATCCCGCCTCAGGATCACGGCCTAGAAAGGAAGAGATCCACTGCCCGTGACCGAGGAGGAACGACCATGCCGTCAAGCGACCCGCGCCTCAGGGCCGCCGCACGGCGGGCCCGCGGGGCCTTGCACGCCCTGAACCTGCCGGGCGGCCGACCGGCAGGTTCAGGGCGTGCA
>NZ_JAFLRJ010000056.1 GCF_017315755.1 Streptomyces beijiangensis | reverse complement strand
CACCGGCGCGGGCGCCTGGCTCCCTGACGCGCACAGCCAGGCGCCCGCGCCGGTGTCGGCCCTGATGTCGGGGGTGCTGCTCGCGGTCGCGTTCGTGGCGGTGCTGCGCTACAAGGTGATCGCGGACGGGGTGTTCGGGCCGGGTTTCGTACGGGGTCTGCTGATCGCCGTCGCACTGCTCACGCTCGCACTGGCGGCGGGACTGCTGCTGGCCCAGCGCGACTACAAGCGGATGCTGGCGTACTCCTCCATGGAGCACATGAGTCTGATCGCGCTGGGTGCGGCGGTCGGCTCACCGCTCGCGCTCGCGGCGGTGCTGCTGCACATCGCGGGCCACGGCCTGGCGAAGACGGTCGCGTTCTGCGCCTCGGGCCAGGTGCTGCAACTGCGCGGGACGTCACGGATCGGCCGCGTCCGGGGGCTGCTCGCGACGGCCCCGGGCCCGGGTGCGGCGCTGGGGTTCGCGGTGCTCGCACTGCTCGGGCTGCCGCCGTTCGCACTGTTCGCCTCCGAACTGGCTCTGGTGCGGGCGGGTTTCGCGTCGTCGTACGGGTGGGCGGTGGTGGTGGCACTGCTGCTGGTGCTGGCGGCTTTCGCGGCGCTGAGCTTCCGTACGGCACGGATGCTGCTGGGACCGGCGCCGGCGGACGCGCCCCCTCCCGTACGGACGGGCGCGGCGGCGGGGGTCCCTCTGGCCGCGGGTCTGCTGCTGTGCGCGGCGCTGGGTCTGTCCGTACAACCTCTTCAGGCCCTGCTCACGGCGGCCGCGCAGATCGTCGGAGGTCACTGACACCATGACGCGCACGATCACGGACCTCACCCCGACCGAACTCCCGGTAAAGGCCGCCGAGTTGCTGGCATCGGGCCACAGGCTGGCCCTGGTGGCGGCGCACCACGACGCCCCAGGGGTGCGCGTGGTCTACCTCTTCACCGCGGGCCCGCCGGACACCCGTACAGAGCTCCATGTCCACCTGGACGAGGACGCTCCCGCGGTGCCGACCCTGGCCCAACTCTCTTTCTCGGCAAGCCGTTTCGAGCGGGAGATGCGCGACCTGCACGGCATCGTCCCGCTCGACCACCCCCTCCCCCACCGTCTGGTACGCCATTTCCACTGGCCGCGCGGCTGGTACCCGATGCACCCCGACGCGGGGGCCGCACCGCCCTTCGGTGAGCAGGAGGGCCCGTACCCCTTCCTGGCGGTGGAGGGTGACGGGGTGTACGAGATCCCGGTCGGCCCGGTGCACGCGGGAATGATCGAACCGGGTCACTTCCGCTTCTCCGTGGTGGGCGAGACGATCATCAAGCTGAAGGCCCGGCTGTGGTTCGTGCACAAGGGAATCGAGAAGCTCTTCGAGGGCCGCACGCTGGACCGGGGCCTCCCTCTCGCGGAGCGCATCAGCGGGGACACGGCGGTGGGCCACGCCCTGGCGTACTGCATGGCGGTCGAGGAGGCGGCGGGGATCCCGGTGACGGAGGAGTCGGCGCGCGCAAGATCGCTCCTCCTGGAGCTGGAACGCCTGCACAACCATGTGGCCGACCTGGGCATGCTCTGCAACGACGTGGGCCACTCGGTCCTCAACTCCCAGGCCCAGCGCGTCCGCGAGACGCTCCTGCGCCTCAACGAGACGACCACGGGCCACCGCCTGCTGAGGGACGGGGTGTTCCCGGGCGGCGCGAGACTGCGCACGGTGCCGAACCCGGTGGCACTGGCAGCCATCGGCAAGGACATCCGGGAGATCACGGCCCTGGCGCTGGGCCACGCGACGGTACGCGACCGCTTCACGGGGACGGCGGCGCTGAGCACGGAGGCGGCCAGGGACCTGGGCTGTCTGGGCTATGTGGCGAGGGCGAGCGGCCTGCGGGCGGACGCGCGGATCGCGCACCCGTTCACGGACGCGGGCAGCCCGTCGTCCGTACCGGCGCACACGACGGGCGACGTCCTGGCCCGCTTCCTGGTCCGTACGGAGGAGATCGACACCTCCCTGGCCCTGGTCGCGCACCTCTCGGCGGACCTGCGCCCGATGGAGCCGGCGGAACTCCCCCGCCAGAACCGGAGGGGCTCGGGGGTCGGGATCGTGGAGGGCTGGCGCGGCACGATCACGACGCGGGTGGAACTGACGCCGGACGACCGGCTGACGCGGGTGAAGGTGGTGGACCCGTCGTTCTTCAACTGGCCTGCGCTGCCGGTGGCGTTGGCGGACACGATCGTCCCGGACTTCCCGCTGACGAACAAGAGCTTCAACTTGTCTTACGCGGGCAACGACCTTTAGCGCCCGCCACACCTGCCGAAACCTTGATGCGCCACGCACCGCCCACCTGCGAAGATCGGTGCGATCCCCTTCCGGCCATCAGGAGCACCCGTGTACCCGAACCTCAGCGACCTCGTCGACCTCGATCTGCTGGCGCAGTCGATCAGCGCCGGCTACGTCCGCGAGCAGGTGCACCCCTCGCTGCCTCTTCGCATCCTGAATTACAGCGAGAAAGCCCAGTTCGAGCGAGTCTGGGACGACGCGACCCGCCAGTGCCGCGGCCTGATCATCGACCGGGGCGGGAAAGTCCTGGCACGTCCGTACGCCAAGTTCTTCAACTACGCCGAGCACCCGGAGGGCTCCTTCGCTCTCGACGCCCGGGTGGTCGTCACCGACAAGCTCGACGGGAGCCTCGGCGTCCTGTACCCGACGCCGGACGGCCACGCGGTCGCGACCCGTGGCTCCTTCGCCTCCGATCAGGCGCTCCACGCGACCGAGGTGTGGCTCAAGCGCTACGCCCCGATCGTGGAGCCCGCACCCGGCGTCACGTACCTCTTCGAGATCATCTACCCGGCCAACCGGATCGTCTGCGACTACGGCGACCTGGACGACCTCGTACTGCTCGGAGGCGTGGAGACCGCGAGCGGGACGCCCGTCCCGGCCGACTCGCTGCCGTGGAGCGGTCCCCGGGTGAGCACCTTCGACTACGCGACTCTTCGCGAGGCCCTGACTGCCGAGCCGCGCGGCGGTGCGGAGGGCCTCGTTCTCCGCTTCCCCGGCCAGGACCAGACGATGATCAAGATCAAGCAGGACGATTACGTCGCCCTGCACCGGATCGTCACGGGGCTCAACGCCCGGATCGTCTGGGAGCGGCTCGGCGCGGGCGACGGGACGGGCTCGATCTGCGAGGACCTTCCCGACGAGTTCCACGGCTGGGTGCGCGACGTCGCGGCCGGCCTGGCGGCGCGCCGCGAGGCGATCCTGGCTGCCGCGGAGGCCGAGCACCGGCGTATTCTCACCGGGCTCCCGGAAGGCTGGGAGCGCAAGGAGTACGCCGCCGCGGCCGGCCGCTCCCCGCACCGTGCCTGGCTGTTCCTGCTCCTGGACGGCCGCGACCCGTCGGCCAGGATCTGGCACACCCTGCGCCCCTCCGGCGACCACCGCCCCGTCAACACCTCCGAGGACACGGCCTGATGACCACCCTGCACTTCACCCGCGGCCTGCCCGCCAGCGGCAAGACCACCTGGGCGACCGCCTGGACAGCCGAGGACCGGGCGGGCCGCGCCAGGGTCAACCGCGACGACCTGCGCGCGATGCTCGACTCCGGCGAGCATGTGAAGGGCGTGACGGAGCAGCGGGTCATGGCCGTACGGGACGCGGCGATCCTCCGTCTGCTCGCCAAGGGTTACGACGTGGTGTGCGACGACACCAATCTGCCGCAGCGGGTCGCGCGCGACCTGGCGAAGCTGGCGGCGAAGGCGGGTGCGGAGCTGAAGGTGCACGACTTCACGGACGTCCCGCTGGAGGTCTGCATCGAGCGGGACGCTGCGAGGGACCGTACGGTCGGCGAGGAGACGATCCGCGGGCTCCACCAGCGCTTCCTCGCGGGCCATGCCCTTCCGCTGCCTCTCCCCGACGAGGCGCCGGCCGCCTCGTCGGTACGCAAGTACGAGGCGAAGCCGGGCACGCCGAAGGCGGTCCTGGTCGACATCGACGGCACCACGGCGCTGATCACCAATCGCAGCCCCTTCGACTCGACGCGGGTGCACCAGGACCTGCCCAACCGCCCGGTGATCGAGGTGGTGCGCGCGCTGCAGGCGGCGGGCCACCGTGTCGTGTTCCTGTCGGGCCGGACGGACGACTCCCGTGCGGCGACGGAGAGTTGGCTGGCGAAGCACGTGGGCGTGGCGTACGACGGTCTGTTCATGCGGCCCACCGGCGACTCGCGGAAGGACTCGATCGTCAAGATCGAGCTCTTCGACGCGCATGTGCGTGAGGTGTACGACGTGACGTGCGTCCTGGACGACCGCAATCAGGTGGTCGATGCGTGGCGCGCGATCGGCCTGACGGTGCTTCAGGTGGCGGAGGGCGACTTCTGAGCGGACCGGTGGGCGACGGCTCCGAACATCGTCACGGACATGTGCAACGCCCCCAGCGCGGCGGCCTCGGTGAGCTCTTCATAGAGGCGGTCGCGCTGCGCCGCGTCGATCAGACCGCGGCGGACGGCGGACTCGCCGAGCATCCGTACCAGCGGCCACGCGACAGAGGCATGGTCCTGCAACAGCGCCTGGGAGCCCCGGTCGTCGACGACGAGCCCGGCCGCCGAGAGCTGGCCGACGAGCTTGCGCCCGGCGTACGGGTTCGCCGCCGCGGCCAGCGCCCCTGAGGTGAGCGCCGCGACGGTGTCGGGATCCCCGGGGTGCAGGACGGTGGTCGCCCAGTCAGAATCGAGCAGGACGACCCGGCCGCCGGGCCTGAGCACCCGGGCGAACTCTTCGACGGCCCGCTCCGGCTCGGCCAGATGCTGAAGAACGCGCTCGCACCACACCACGTCGACGGAGGCGTCGGGCAGGGGCAGGGCCGACGCGTCCCCCGCGACGAACCGGGCCGCACTGCCGGCCTCGCGTGCCCGCTGCTCGGCGAGCGCGCGGAGCCCCGGGTTCGGCTCGATCCCGAGCGCGCTGCCCTCCGCGGTGACGGCGGCGGCCAGCGTCCGGGCCACCGACCCCGTACCGGACCCGACGTCGACCACCACCTCACCCGGCCGCACGGCCACGGCCGCCCGGGCCCAGGCGCGCAGCCGTCGCACGCCGTCGGCGGAATCCTGCGCGTCGAGGGCGGCCACCAGCCGGTCCACGTTGGCGGAGGAGACGTTGTGTGCGTTGAACTCCGAGGTGGGCTGCGGTTTCACCATGCCGATCAGCCTATGCCCCTCGGGGCGGCGGGCCGGTCCTGTGCGTGGGCGCGGAGGAGGAGCGCGACCCAGCTGCGGTAGGGGCGCCAGGCGTCGGCGATCGCGGCGAGCCGGGAGGTGTCGTCGGCCGCGGTGGCGTCGAGACCGTATGCCGCGGCCATGGCCTGGTGGACGCGGGGCTCGGATCGGGGGAAGACGTCGGGGTGTCCGGCGCCCCGGATGAGGATCAGCTCGGCGGAGAACGGGCCGATGCCGGACAGTTCCCTGAGGTCGGTGAGGGCGAATTCGGCTGGCTGGTCCCGGAGTTCGGCGGCGTCGAGCCGTCCGTCGAGGGCCGCGTCGGCCAGGGCGTGGAGGCGCTCGGTCTTGACGTCGGTCAGGCCGGGGATGTTGTTGATGCGCCGCAGCTGGGCCGGGACGGGGAAGGCGTGCAGCTGCCGGCCTGCGACGTCGACGGCCTGGCCGTGTTCTTGGGCCAGTCGGGCCTTGATGTGGGCGGCCTGGGTCTTGCGGATGCGGTTGCCGATGATCGTCCAGGCGGCGGCCTCGTACGGGGAGTAGAACAGGACCGGTCGCAGGCCAGGGAACTCCGCCTGGAGGCCGGCGACCACCGGGTCGGCAGCCGCGAGGCCGGAGAAGTCGCCGGCGTCGATGTCGAGGGAGAGGATGCGGGCGATCTGCGTACGTGCCGCTTCGGCTGCCGTGGCGCCGGCGGCGGGCCGGGCGTTGCCGTCGGTGTGGAGGGTGTACTCGGCGTGCACGGTCCCGGCGGCGCCGGGCGCCGCCGACTCCTTCTGCCGCAGGGCGCAGCCGATGACGGACCGGCCGTCGTCGGTGGGGAAGGCCAGCCGGAGCACTCCGTCGGGCGCGTGGTCGTAGGAGGCGGGGGTGAAGCACTCCAGGAACCGGGTGGAGGCGGCCAGCGAGAAGGGGCCCTTGGGCGTGAGGGAGACGGCGGGCACGGTCAGCTGCCCTGGTGCACGGTCAGGACGTATCCCTCGGGTCCGACGAAGGAGAACATCGGGCCGAACGGGCTGTCCGCGACCGGGGTGAGGATCTTGACGCTGTTGGCGGTGAGCTGCTCGTGGAGGGCCTGGGTGTCGGGGGTGGAGAACCACAGGGCGACGCCGAGGCCGGGCCGGCCGGCGTCCAGGTCGGTGCCGGGCAGCGGGTCGCGGACGGCGAGCGGGACCGGCTTGGTGTCGAAGACGACCGCGCCGGGGGGCGAGGCGGGGATACGGCGAAGGCCGAGGTTCTTCTCGCAGAACTCCGCGGCCGCTTCCAGGTCGCGGACCTGGAGGGCGATGAAATCGGGGCCATCGATGCTGACGGGCATGTTGTTCTCCTCATTCAATGTCAGGACTTTGACATACTCAACGCTAGACCCCGACCCCGTAGGTGTCAAAATATGGACATGCATGACAATCCGCAGGTGAAGCCGCCCCATCCCGCCGAGGACGTCCTCGACCACGTGGGATACCGCCTCAAGCGCGCCCACGCCTCCCTGCGCAGCGCCATGGACCATGCCCTGCGCGAGCACGGCCTGACCGTCCCGCAGTACGCCTGCCTCGAAGTCCTCGCCGCCCGGCCGGGCCTGTCCAACGCGGAACTCGCCCGTGCCACCTTCGTCACCCGCCAGTCCATGAACGTCGTCCTGCGCGGACTCCAGGACGCGAAGCTGCTCACCCGGCCCGCCACCGTGGAAACCGGCCGGGCCCGCCCCACGTCGCTCACCGACGAGGGGCGACGCCGGCTGAACGCGGCACAGGGAGCCGTCTACGCGATCGAGGCGCGCATGATCGAGGCGATCCCCGACGACCGTCTGACCGCACTCCTCGAAGACCTCGACCGGATCGTCCGCTCGCTGACGGACTAGTGGGTGTCGACGGGGCGGGGTGGCCGACCGCCGACGGCATCGATAGCTTGACCGGATGGATCAGGATGAACGGCTGCTTCATTCCTCGTCGTTCGGCGCTGCGGCGGTCGCATACGCCGAGCACCGTCCGGACTACGCGCGGGCCGCGGTGCGTTGGGCGCTCGAGCCCGCGCCGGGCGCGCGCGTGCTCGACCTCGGCGCCGGAACGGGCAAGCTGACCGGCACACTGGTCTCACTGGGCTCACTGGGCGCCGAAGTCACCGCGGTCGAGCCCGACCCGGCGATGCTGACCGAGCTGCGCCGCTCGCTGCCCGCCGTCCGCGCCCTGCCGGGCAGCGCAGAGGTGATACCGCTGCCGGACGCGTCCGTCGATGTCGTGCTGGCAGGCAACGCCATGCACTGGTTCGACATGGCCGTCGCGGGACCCGAGATCGCCAGGGTCCTCGCACCCGGTGGCATCCTGGCCGGCCTGTGGAACGTCCTGGACGACGGGGTCGAGTGGGTCGCCGGGCTCGCGGAGATCAGCGGGAGCGCGGCCATCGGCCCGCGCGACACACCCACCAGCTGGCGCGCCGAGACGGCCGGCATGCACCTTCCGAAGACCGGCGCGTCCGCCCGGTTCGGCTCGCCCGAGCAGGCCGAGTTCCCGCACGGGCAGCGCCGCACCGCCGACTCTCTCGTAGCGACCCTCGCGACGCGCGCGGGGATGCTGGTCATGCCGGAACAGGAACAAGAGGCCACACAGGGCCGGATCCGCGCCTTCCTCGCGAGCAGACCGGAGACCGCCCACGGCGAGTTCACGCTCCCGATGCTCACCGGCGTGCTGCGTGTCCGACGCCTGTGAACGCACCTTCACCCGAACCCGGCAGCGCTCTCGACGTCGTCCGCAGCTGGGATGCCCGCGCGGACCGCTACCTTCAGCTCTTCCGCCACGAGTGGGACGCCAAGCCCTTCGACCAGGCGGTCCTTGCCGACTTCGCCGAGCGGGTCGGCGAGGGCGGCAGGGTGTACGACGCCGGATGCGGGCCGTGCGGGCATGTGACGGCGATGCTGGCCGAGCGGGCGCTCGACGTACGGGGCATCGATCTGTCGCCCCGCTGCATCGAGCTGGCCCGGCGCGAGAAGCCCGGGTGCCGGTTCGAGGTGATGGACCAACAGGCCATCGCACCAGCGGATCTCCTGGACGGGCTCGTCTCCTACTACTCGCTCCACGACCAGCCCAAGAAGGAACTGCCCGGCACGCTCGCCGCGTGGGGTGCGGCCATCCGTCCGGGAGGCCGGCTGCTGATCGTCGCGAAGGAAGGGGCCGGCGACGGCGTCGTCGACGATCCGATGGGCGGCGATCTCCAGGTCTACTGGGCCGAGTTCACGGAAGAGGAACTCCGCTCCGGGGCCGAAGCGGCCTCGTTCCGCGTCGACGACCTCACCACCCGCGCGGCGTACAGCGACGAGATCCGCACACGGCGGATCTACCTCTCGGCGACGCGCGTTCCCGCCTCCGGCACCGCATAGCCCGGTACGGAAGGCCACCGCACGGTCAGCACCACCGACTCCTCCTCGGCGAACCAGGAGTGGTCGACCCCGTGACCCCACACGACGTAATCGCCCTGCTGCTCCAACAGCACGCTACGGCCCGGGATTTCGACGCGGAACCGCCCGCTGATGAGCACGAGCAGCGCCGTCCGCTCCTCGCCCCGCACCCACTCCGCCCGCTCGTCACCGGCCGGGTGCACACCCCACTTGATCTCCACGTCCTCACTGCGGCGCGGATCGCCGGCGTCCTTGAAGTGCCCGAGGATCCACCCCCGGTCCAGTGCCGCATCCTTGCCCGCATTGCCCACATACACGCTGTCGTTCACGCCACGGGACGCTAGCAGGCCAGGGGCCGGACCAGCGTCGCCGGTCCGGCCCCGCCCCGCCCTCAGGCGTCCGTCGCGATGGCCTTCTCGTACTCGTGGCGCATCTGGTCCAGGCCCTTGGGCTTCCAGTCCGACCAGAACGACTTCCACTCGCTGAAGTTCTTGCGGCCCGCGACGATGTCGTTCACCAGGTCGTTGGCGTCGGTCGACATCTTCGGATAGTGCTCCGTGTTGGCATCGGAGTAGTGCCCGATCGTCGGGTTCAGGGCGATCATCGGTATGAGCTTCTGCTCGACCGCGTAGATGTCCCGTACGTCCTGGGCCTGCGCCGAGCCCTGGAAGTCGGATGCGGAGAGGGAGGCCGGGGCGACGGTTGCCGTGGAGAGTCCGCTGTAGAGGCCCTCGACCTCGGACTTGCCGGTCTTCGTGTACTTCGGGTAGCCGTTCCCGTCGTACGTGAAGTCCTCGCCCTCGACCCCGAACTTGAGGAACTCCTGCTCCTTGGTGCCGTACGGCGCCGCGATGTAGTTGAGGACTTCCAGGAGCATCTTCACGCGCTCCGGGCTGCTCTTCTTGATGGCGGTGTAGCCGATGGTGCCGAGGTGGCGGGCGTGCTTCGGGGCGCTGCCACCCGCGCTGAAGGGGATGAGGACCTGGCCCGCGAGTTCAGGGTCGTTGGTGCGCGTATCGGTGCGCACGGCCTTGGGGTTGGGGTACACGCAGGCGCCGATCGTTCCCTGGGCCATCTTGATGTACGCGTCCGCCATCTCCGGGTCGCCCGGGTAGAAGACACCGGCCTTCTTCAGCTTGATGGCGAAGCTGAGGGCCTCCGCGTACTCGTCGGTCTCCATCCAGAACGTCAGCGAACCGTCCTTGTTCTGGAGCCACTTGTTGGGTGCTCCGTAACACTGGCTCAGCACGCTCACCGCGTTGACGTAGATCGGCTCCAGCGCCCAGGTCTTGGCGCCCGTCACCTCCTTGCACTTCGACAGGAACTCCTCGGGGCTCGCCGCCGAGAGGCCGCCCGCCTTCTCCCAGATCCTCGGGTTGCCGCCGTAGACCTGGCCGAAGGCCGGGTACGGGCTCGGGGCGCCCCAGATCTTGCCGTTCACCACCGCCGTCTTCCAGTGCGCCGGCTGCATGTTGGCCAGGTTCGGGTACGCCTTCACCGCGTCGCCCGACAGCAGCTCCGTGAGGTCCGCGCACTTGGCTTCCAGGAGCTGGGCCACGTGCTGGATGCCCTGGTTCGGCGGGATCCACATCAGGTCGGGCAGGTCGTTGGCGGCGATCGTCGCGGAGAACTTGTCCGGGTAGCCGGGGTCCGAGCCCAGGATCGCGTTGAGCTCGATGCCCATTTCCTTGCTGAGCGTGTCCCAGTAGGCGTTGGAGCCCTTCGGCTTGGGCGGCGCCGTCCACATCTCGGTGAGGACGGTGACCTTCGAACCGTCGCCCGGCTTCTTCGACACGCTCTGGACAAGGGTCTTCGGGTACGTGAGAAAGCCTGCCGACAGGCCCTGCGCGTTCGGCGCGAGGTCCGGCTTGACCTTGTCGAAGGGGACGTACGTCGGCAGCTTGACCTTCGAGGAGGCGGCCTCGGTCTTCTTGTTCGCCGCACTGCCGCAAGCGGTCAGCAGCGGTGTGGCGACCGCCCCTGCCGCGACCGCGGTCGACAGGTTCAGGAAGGAGCGGCGGGACATTCCAGGCATCGGAGGACTCCACGGGGAGGGAGGAGGGAGCGGAGGAAGGGGGTGTCAGCCCTTGATGGCGCCGGTGAGCACGCCCTTGGTGAAGTACTTCTGGAGGAAGGGGTACAGCGCCAGGATCGGGAGCAGCGCGAGCATCACGACCGCCATGGAGATCGACTGCTGGGGCGGCATATGCGTGATGCCAAGCTGGTCGGCGTTGAGCTGCTTGCTCTGGACCACGTACGTACGGAGCACCAGCTGGATCGGCCACTTGCCGGTGTCGTTGAGGTAGAGCATCGCGTTGAAGAAGGCGTTCCAGTACGTGACCGCGTAGAAGAGGCCGACCACCGCGATGACGCCCTTGGAGAGGGGCATCACGATGCGCGTGAGGATGCGCCAGTCGCCCGCGCCGTCGATACGGGCGGCCTGGTAGAGCTCCTCGGGGATGTTCATGAAGAACGCCCGCATGACCACCAGGTTGAAGGCGTTCACCAGCCCCGGGAGGATCAACGCCCAGTAGGAGTCGAGCAGTCCGAGCTCCTTGACCAGGACGTACATCGGGATCATGCCGGGCGCGAAGAGCAGGGTGAACAGCACCAGCAGGAGCACCGGCTTACTGCCCGGCACCCCGCGCTTGCTCAGTGCGTACGCGAGCGTGATCGTGGTGAGCAGCGAGAGCACGGTGCCGGTCACGGTGATCGCCAGGCTGACGAGGACGGCCCGGGTGACGATGCCGCCGGAGAGGATCGTCGTGTACGCCTGGAAGGTGGGCTCCGTCGGGAAGAGGACGAAGCCGCCGGCCGCGGTGATCTCCTTCTGGGAGGCCAGTGAGGTGGAGAGGACCGTGACGAAGGGGAGTGTCATCACGATCACCAGCACCGTGATGACGACCGCCTTGGCGGACGAGCCGAGCCTGCTGGGCGGTTCTTCCCAGGCGGGCCGCTGGTCCTTGGCGCCGCGGCGGCCCCGGTTGACCGCGAGGCTCGCGCGGGGGCGGGTGATGAGGCTCATTTGCTGTAGACCCCCTGCTCTCCGAAGGCGTGGGCGAGCCGGTTGGCACCCCAGATCATCAGTGCGCCGATAACGCCCTTGACCAGGCCGGCGGCGGCGCCGATGCTCCAGTCGCCGTACACGACGCCGTGGTAATAGACATAGGTGTCGAGGACTTCGGCGGCCCTGGGGCCGACCGCGTCGCGCTGGAGCAGGAACTGCTCGAAGCCGACCGAGAGGACGTCGCCGAGGCGCAGTACCAGCAGCATGATCGTGACGCTGCGGACGGCGGGCAGGGTCACGTGCCACATGCGGCGCCAGCGGTTGGCGCCGTCGACGGCCGCGGCCTCGTACAGGGACTGGTCGACGTTGGCGAGCGCCGCCAGGTAAATGATCATGCCCCAGCCGATGTCCTTCCAGATCACCTGGGCGGTGATCAGGAGGGGGAAGGCGTGCGGGTTGGTCATGATGTCGAGCGGGTCCATGCCGTGTGCGCGCAGGAAGTTGTTGAGCAGTCCCGCGCCTCCCAGGACCTGCTGGAAGAGGGCCACCACCAGCACCCAGGAGATGAAGTGCGGCAGATAGACGATGCTCTGCACGAACCGCCTGACCTTGCTCCCGACCAGGCTGTTGACCAGCAGGGCGAGGGCGAGCGGGGCGGGAAAGTAGAGGACCAGCTGGAGGGCCGCGAAGAGCAGGGTGTTGCGGACCGCCTCCCAGAACGCCGCGTCGGCGAAGAGCTCCTGGAAGTTGGAGAAGCCGACCAGGGCGCTGTCCTTGAAGCCGATGAACGGCTGGTAGTCCTCGAAGGCGACGATGTTGCCGAGCATCGGAACATAGAAGAAGACCACGAAGAACAGCAGGCCCGGGGCCATCAGGGCGAGCATCACCCAGTTGTTGCGCAGTCTGCGGCCCAGGGGGACGCGGGAGGTGGGCGGACGGGCCTGCTTGCGGGCCTTCGGCGTTCGGGCCTCGTGCGCGGCGGACGTGGTGTCCGGGCGCCGCTCGGTTTTGAGGGATATCAAGCGCTGCTCCTGGACCGTGGCACGGGAGATTAGAAAAGCAACTTCCCTAATTAGGTGGCCACATCATGGGCGCAGCGACAGAACACGTCAACCCCCGTCCGAAATCGGCCAAGTTCAGGCGTGTGCGGTCTGTTCCAAGTACTCCAGCGCCATCCGAACCGCCCCGGTTACCGTCGATTCCTCTCCGAGTGTGGAGGTACGCACCTCCGGGGGGCGGCGGCAGTTGGCGTCCAGATGCTCGGCCAGCGGCTCGCGCAGCACCCCGCCCGCGCGGGACACTCCGCCGCCCAGGACCACCAACTCCGGGTCCAGGGCGGCGACATGGGTGAGGAGACAGCCCGCAAGCCCCTCGGCGAAGGCCCGCAGCGCGTACCGCGCACCGCCGTCGCCCGCGTCCGCCGCCGTGACCACAGCGCGCACCGCGCTGTCGCGGGTCGGGGCCTCCGCCCCCTGGTGGCCGGCCGACCAGTCCATCAGCCGCTGGTACGCGTCGGCCCAGGGCTTGAAGGGCAGCAGCTCGCCCGCGGCGGCGTGATGCCCCCGGTGCAACTGGCCGCGGAGCCAGAGCCCGATTCCTGGACGGTTGCCCACATAGAGGTAGATCCCGTCGCGCACCCCCGCCGCCGCTCCTCCGGAGAACTCCGCCAGGGTCGCCAACTGGATGTCGTTGCCCACGAGTACGGGCCCCGGCACACACCCGTCGAGTTCCCGGGTCAGGTCGAGTCCGCTCCAGCCGGGGAGCGCGGTGGAGAGCGTGACGCACCCGGAGGGGTCCACGATGCCGGTGGTGCCGATACCCAGGGCGAGCGGCCGCGCGCCCGGCGCGGCGGCGAGGCAGGCGGCCACGGCGTCCCGTACGACACGCAGTCTGCGGGCAGCCGTCAGCGCGGGCGTGACCGTCACCCGGTGCACGGCCACTGTCCTTCCCCGCAGGTCGGCGACGTGGACGAGCACCTTGTGCGCGCCGATGTCGACGCCGACGACATGGCCGGCCTCGGCGTGGAAGCGAAAACGCCTGGCGGGGCGCCCTGCGCCGGTCCGCGGGACCTCGCTCTCCGAGCCGAGTTCCACCACCCGGTCCTGTCCGAGGAGTTGGAGCAGCACATCGTGGGCGGTGGGTCTGGAGACCCCGATCAGGGTGGCGAGTTCGGGCGCGGTGAGCTCTTCGTGCTCGCGCAGTACGCCCAGTGCGGCAGCCGTGTTGAGCCTGCGCAGCAGCGACGGGTCGCCGCTCAGCGGCCGCTTGTGATCCATGTGCACCCCTTGACACTCGTCCTGGCCATCCGGAAGGTTGGCCGAGCGATTGCGAAACTTACCTAATAAATAGCGCCCTTGAGGGAGCGGACAACACATGGGTGAGAACGGCCACCCCGAGCTCGACTGCGGGCTCGCAACCTGGGACAACGACGTCTACGGAAACCATCGCATCCTCGTGAGGGTTCCCGGGGCGGTAACCGGGGCGGTAACCGGGGCGGTTCCCGGGGCCTCACCCGCGGTCGCCGCCGAGCTGCCCTGGAGACGCCACGACCCGCACCCCGAGGCGGTCGACCTGGTCGTCCTCGGACCGTCGGGGCGCCGGGTGCGCAATGTCGTACGCGTCGAGGTGACGGCCGACCGCGGCCGTATCGCCTTCGAGCCCGCGGAGGGTCCTGGGACGTACGCCGTGCACTATCTGCCGTACGCACACACCGGCAACCCGCACTACCCGCAGTCCGAGTACCGCCGCCCCACGGCCACCGCCCACCCCTCCTGGGTGCAGCGCTGCGGCCTGCGCGGCCCCGACGGCTGGCAGGCGCTGCCCCGGGCCGAGGCCTTCCGCTACGAGGCGGCGAGCGCCGTCGACTCCTTCGCCCCGCTCGGCTTCGCCGCCACGGTCGCGGAGCTGGCGGCCCTGACCGCGGCGCACCCCGGCGAGCCCTTCCTGGT
The DNA here is from genome assembly GCF_017315755.1 of Streptomyces beijiangensis. GTDB lineage: Bacteria > Actinomycetota > Actinomycetes > Streptomycetales > Streptomycetaceae > Streptomyces > Streptomyces beijiangensis. The sequence continues at coordinate 4,527 of NZ_JAFLRJ010000056.1, read as the reverse complement.
CTTCGCCGAGGACCGGGCCCATCCGCTGGGCCTGGCACGGCACATACCCGCCCGCTGGGCGCGGGGCGGTCCGTTCGCGCCGTTCAAGGGGGCCGCCCGACGCGGGGAGTTCTACGCCCTGCAGGCCGGGGTCCACGCGGTGCGCCCGCTGACCGGTGTGCACGCGGAGATCCGCGGACTGCCCTTCCCCGTCCGTGCACTCACCCAGGGCGGCACCGACGCGCGCGGCGAGGTCTTCGAGAAGGACATCGAGATCGCAGAGGGGCGGCTGCGCTCGCTCTGGTTCGGGCTCGACATTCCGCCGGACGCGGTCCCTGGTGCGTACGAGGGCGAGATCGCGGTCCGGGCCGACGGCGTCCCCGAGCGGACCCTGCCCGTGCTGATCACCGTCGGCGAGGACGCCGTCGATGAGCACGGCACGGGCGATCCGGCGCTCCTCGCCCGGCTGCGCTGGCTGGACTCGACGCTCGGCGCGGACGACGAGGTCGTACCGCCGTTCACGCCTGTGGAGGCGGAGGGACACCAACTCGGCATCCTGGGAAGGTCGGTGGAGCTCGGGGCGGACGGCCTGCCCGTGCGCATCACCTCGTCCTTCACCTCCGACGTGACGCGCACCGACGGCCCGCCGCGCGAACTCCTCGCCTCCCCCGTCGCCTTCGGCGTCGGCCGCGCGCTCGACCACGGGCCGCTCACCGTCGACCTGGCGGGTCCTGCCCGCGCCCGCTGGCGCACCGAGGCCACCGCGGACGGCCTGCGGCTTCGTACCGAGGGCGAGCTGGAGGCCGACGGATTCCTGCGGATCCGCACCACCGTGGAAGCCCTGACCGACACCGCGCTCGATGTCACCCTCGACGTCCCGCTCCGCGCCGAGGTCTCCCCCTTCGTCATGGGCCTCGGGCTGCGCGGCCAGGTATGCCCCGACAGCTTCGACTGGAGCTGGCAGACCGCCGTCCACAACCAGGACGCGCTCTGGCTCGGCGGCCCATCCGCCGGGGTACAGGTGTCCCTGCGCGACGAGCATTACGCGCGCCCGCTCAATACCAACTACTACCGCGAGAAGCCCCTGGTCACCCCGCGTTCCTGGGCCGGCGACGGCGACGGCGGGGTCCGTCTTCGGACCGCGGAGGGGACCCGCACCCTCACCGCGTACAGCGGCACGCTCCGGCTGGCCGCGGGCGAGAGCCGCTGCTTCGAACTGCGTCTGCTGCTCACCCCGTTCAAGCCGATCGACCCTGGCCGCCATCTCGCCGAGCGCTACTTCCACGCGTACGCCGACCCGGCCGAGATCGCCTCGTACGGCGCCAACGTCGTCAATCTGCACCATGCGACGCCGCCGAACCCGTACATCAACGACCCGCTCCTCGCCGCCGACGCGCTCCGCGCCTACACCGAGGACGCGCACCGGCGCGGCATCCGCGTGAAGGTCTACAACACGGTGCGCGAACTGACCCGCCGGACACCGGAGTTGCCGGTCCTCGCCTCGCTCGGCGACGAGGTCCTGGCGCCCGGTCCCGGCGGCGGCCACGCCTGGCTGCGCGAGCACCTCGGGGACGGCTATGTGCCCGGCTGGGTGGCGCCCGACATCGGCGACGTCGCCGTCGTCACCTCGGGCGACTCGCGCTGGCACAACTCCTATGTGTGCGCGGTCGACCGGTTGCGCCGCCATGTGGGGGTCGACGGGCTCTATCTCGACGACGTGGCGTTCGACCGTACGACGATGAAGCGCGTCCGCAAGGTGCTCGCCGGATCGGGCGACACCCCGCCCATGATCGATCTGCACTCCTGCAACCAGTACCGGGAGTCCGACGGCTTCGCCTCCAGCGCCAACCTCTACGCCGAATTGATGCCGTACACCGACCGGCTCTGGCTGGGCGAGCTCTTCGACTACGAGGGGACGGACCCGGCGTACTGGCTGGTGGAGATCTCCGGCATCCCCTTCGGCCTGATGGGCGAGATGCTGGAGGGCGGCGGCAACCCTTGGCGCGGACTCGTCTTCGGCATGACGGCGCGCGCCCCGATGACCGATGTACGGCCGCTCTGGCAGGCGTTCGACGAACTGGGCCTGCCCGGGGCGGAGATGACGGGCTGGTGGGCGGACGAGCCACCGGTCCGTACCGGCCGGGACGATGTGCTCGCGACCAGCTGGCAGGGTCCGGACGGCCGGACGGTCACGGCGATCGCCTCGTGGGCGGACGGCCCCGCCGAGGCCGTCCTGACGGACGGCTCGGGTCCGGTCGCCGCGTACGCCCCGGAGATCGAGGGCTTCCAGCCCGAGCGGCACTTCGGGGCGGGCGAGCCGGTCCCGGTGGAGCCGGGACGCGGCTGGCTGCTCACGGTGGGGTGAGGGCGGGGGTCAGAACTCGGCCTCCCCCTGGTCCAGGCGGAAGGGCGGATAGGTATCCGTCATCAGGAAGGCGTACGCGGCGACCCGTGCCGCCCACCGGTGCAGGCCGATGTTCAGGTCGTACATCCCGCGCGGGTAGCGGCCGGTGAAGAGCAGCGCGACGCCGGCGAAGAAGGTCAGGGCGGCGGCGAGGCCGCCGGACCCGGACAGCTGGGAGCCGCCCGCGAGCATGGAGACCAGAATGTAGTGCGGAATGGCCAGCAGCCACCACTTGACCAGGACCAGGCCCCGGGAGAACGGCTGCCCAGGGTAGGCGATCTCCAGGCGGGCCGGGTAGTCCGGGACGTCGGCCAGGGTGAAGGGCGGAGAGCGGTCGGTGCCCAGGCTGCCGTAGGAGTAGTACGACACCCGCCAGCCCCAGCGCAGCACGCCGACGTTGAAGTCGAACAGAGCCCGTGGGTAGCGGGTGGTGAACAGGATCGCGAAGAAGGCCACCACCGTGACGAAGAAGAAGCCGATCCCCAGGAAGAACAGCACGATGTAGTGCGGGATCGCCAGAAGCCACTTCACCAGCCACAGCCAGCGGGAGAGCGCGGGTTCGTAGTGGGCTTCGAGCCGGACGGGGCTGTCGGGGCCGCGGGGACCGCCGAGACCTTCGGTCGGTGCTGATGCGGACGTCATGCCGATCATCTCCTTGCCGGTTCGAAGGAACCGGCCCGACCCCTCTCTACGGGTCATGTCCGTTTCGTACAAGACCGGGCGGGGACGTTCCTCTTAGGTTTCGGGCATGACTCCACAACTTGACGCCATCGGCATCGTGACCTCCGACATGTCCGCCTCGCTCGCTTTCTACCGGCGGCTCGGGCTCGACATCCCGGCCGCAGCGGACGCACAGCCGCACGTCGAGGCGGTGCTGCCGAGCGGGCTGCGGGTGCTCTGGGACACCGAGGAGACGGTCCGCTCCTTCGACCCGGCGTGGCAGCCCCCGCAGAAGGGCGGCGGGCGGGTCGGGCTCGCCTTCCTCTGCGGCAGTCCCCGTGAGGTGGACGAGGTGTACGAGGCGCTGGTCACGGCCGGTCACGAGGGCCGGCTCAAGCCGTGGGACGCGTTCTGGGGGCAGCGCTATGCGACGGTGTGCGACCCGGACGGCGGCGAGGTGTCGCTGTTCGCCGCCAGCGACGCGTAACGGCCGAGCGTCATGCCGGCCAGGTCCCGCATCTCGCGCGCGAGGTGAGCCTGGTCGGCGCAGCCTGCCGCGACGGCCACCTCGGCGTACGGCATTCCGGTGGCGGCGAGGGCCAGCGCGCGCTGGAGGCGCAGGATGCGGGCGAGGGTCTTGGGACCGTAGCCGAAGGCGTGGAGTGCGCGCCGGTGGAGCTGGCGGGCGCTGAGGCCGACGGTGTCCGCGGTGGCGTTGACCGGGCGGCCGGCGGAGAGGTGCGCGGCGACGGTCCGGATCAGGGGGTCGGCGGGCACCGCCCTGCCGAGCGCCACGGCCTCCAGGGCGGCGACCGGGTCCGGGGACGCGTCGATGCGGCCGGTCAGACGGCGGGTCTCGGCGGCGGGCCAGAGGTCCGCCAATTCGACGCGCCGGTCGAGGAGTTCGTACGCCGGTACGCCCAGGACGCCCGGTCCCGTGCCGGGCGCGAAGCGCACTCCGGCGATCCGGCCGGGGATGTCGCCCGGTGCGTGCGCCTGGGTGTCGGGGCCCGCGACGAAGAGCCTGCCCTCGGTCCAGAGCAGATCCATACAGCCGTCGGGCAGCACGGGGTACTCCGTGCCCGTACCGGACGGCGTACGGGACCAGACGACGGCACCGTCCAGCGTGGAGGGGCGCTCGCGGTACATGGGTCAAGCGTAGGCGAGCTGCTGCCTACGGCTTCTGCTCCTTGTCACGCCCCGTCCCCCGCAGCCGCGACGTCACGTCGTCCGGCGGCAGGAAGCGCGACCAGCGCTCCGGGAACTCCGAGGGCATGTCCGCGCTGTCGTCCTCGCCGTCGTCCTCGCCCTCGCCGTCCGGGTCCTCGGCCGCGCCGACATCGGGCCGGTACGTCGGCCGCGCGGGCAGCCTCGTCGTGTGCGCCGCCCGTACGCGTTCGTTCGCCGCGCGCGCCGCGGCCGTGGCTGCCGCGGGCCATACGCGGTCGATCGCCGCGTTCACCGCCGCGCCCACCAGCACGGCG
>NZ_JAFLRJ010000555.1 GCF_017315755.1 Streptomyces beijiangensis | reverse complement strand
TCGGTGGACCTCGGGGCGGACACCGCACTCAGCCGCGTCCAGTTGAAGTGGGAGGCGGCGTACGGGAAGTCGTACAAGATCCAGACCTCGACGGACGGCAGCACCTGGACGTCGGCGTACTCCACGACCACCGGCAACGGTGGCACCGACGACCTGGCGGTCAGCGGTCACGGTCGCTACGTGCGGATGTCCGGCACCCAGCGCGGCACCGCGTACGGCTACTCGCTGTACGAGTTCGAGGTGTACGGCGCAGGGGCCAGCACGCCCCCGGCGACACCGCCCACAACTCCCCCCACCACACCGCCTGCCGGGTCGGGTGCCGACCTGACGGACCCGCACAAGAAGGAAATCGCGATGGAGCTCGTCTCCAGCGCGGAGAACTCCTCACTGGACTGGAAGGGGCAGTACACCTACATCGAGGACATCGGTGACGGTCGCGGCTACACCGCCGGGATCGTCGGGTTCTGCTCCGGCACCGGGGACATGCTCGACCTCGTACGGCACTACACCGACCTCAAGCCGGGCAACGTCCTGGCCCCGTACCTCCCCGCGCTCGAAAAGGTCAACGGCAGTGCTTCGCACACGGGTCTCGGCGCGGCCTTCGAGTCGGCATGGACCACCGCGGCCAAGGACACCGTGTTCCAGCGGGCGCAGGACGACGAACGCGATCGGGTGTACTTCGACCCGGCGGTCGGCCAGGCCAAGTCCGACGGCCTGCACGCACTCGGCCAGTTCGCGTACTACGACGCCATCGTGATGCACGGCCCCGGCGACGACTCGACCAGTTTCGGCGGGATCCGCAAGACCGCCATGCAGAAGGCCAAGACCCCGGCCCAGGGCGGCAACGAGACCACCTACCTCAATGCTTTCCTCGACGCGCGCAAGGCGGCCATGCTCACCGAGGCCGCGCACGAGGACACCACCCGCGTCGACACCGAACAGCGCGTCTTCCTCAACAACGGCAACCTCGACCTGAATCCGCCACTGCAGTGGAAGGTCTACGGCGACCCGTACGCGATCAACGACTGATCCACCTCCTGCTCACGGGCCCGCCGTCCGGGACACCCCCGGCCGGCGGGCCCCGCCCCGTAAAGGCTTTCGCAAGAGAGGACAGTCATGTACATCTCGACGAGCCGGGCCGCCCGTCCCGCTTCCCCCGAAGCGCCTGCCACCCCCGGCCGGCGCCGGGCGTGGGCCGGCGTGGACTCCAATGTGCTCGCGCTCGGATCGGTCAGCCTGGTCACGGACATCTCCTCCGAGATGATCACCGCGGTACTGCCGATGTACGTCATCTTCACCCTCGGCCTCAGCCCACTGCAGTTCGGTGCGCTCAACGGCATGTACTTCGGGGTGACCGCCCTGGTCCGCGTCGCCGGAGGTCACGCCGCCGACCGCTGGCAGCGCCGCAAGCTGGTGGCGGGCAGCGGCTACGCGCTGTCGGCGCTCTGCAAACTGGGCCTGCTCGCCGCCGGTTCCTCCGTACCGGTGCTCGGCGCGGTGATCGCGGCCGACCGTACGGGCAAAGGCCTGCGCACCGGCCCCCGCGACGCGCTGATCTCACTGAGCAGCACTCCCCAGACGCTGGGCCGTTCCTTCGGCGCGCACCGGGCGCTGGACACCACCGGCGCCTTCCTCGGACCACTGGCGGCCTTCGCGCTGCTGATGGCGACGCCCGGCCGGTACGACACGGTCTTCGTGGCCAGCTTCTGCATCGCCGCATTCGCGCTGGTGATCCTGGCACTGTTCGTCCGCGACCGGCGGCAGCCGCTGGAACAGCACGAGCGGGCGACCGTACGCGATCTCCTCGGCCTGCTGCTCAGGCCTGGATTCCGCCGAGTGGGCATCGGCGTGCTGCTGCTCGGTGCGGTGACGCTCAGCGACTCGTTCGTCTACCTCCTGATCCAGCAACGCCTGGACATCCCCGAGGAGTACTTCCCCCTGCTGCCCCTGGGCACCACCGGCGTCTATCTGCTGATGGCGATGCCACTGGGCCAACTCGCCGACAGACTGGGGCGGCTGCGCGTGTTCGTCGCCGGCTACGGGGCGCTGCTCCTCGCCTATCTGATGCTGTTCGGCCCGGTGGGCGGCCCCTGGCTGGTGATCACCACACTCGTGCTTCACGGGCTGTTCTACGCGGCCACCGACGGGGTGCTGATGGCGGCCGTCGGTCCGATGGTGCCCGAACACCTCAGGGCCGCCGGTATGTCACTGATCCAGACCGGCCAGTCGCTGGCCACGCTGGCGTCCTCACTGCTGTTCGGCGCCGCCTGGTCGATGTGGGGCCTGCACACCGCGCTCGCGGTGGCTCTCACCGTCCTGACCGTCGCGATCGCGGCGGCGCTGGTGATCCTTCCCCTGCGTCAGGAGAGCACAACATGAGTGCCAGGAACCGGATTCTGATCCTGTTGGTGGTGGCCCTGGTGGCGATCACCACCGTCACCGGATACGCGCTGCGGTCCCGGGACGGCAGCGGCGCCGCGGGCGGGGCGAGTGGTGTCGTACGGCTGGACACCGCCGGACAGATCCTCTTCCGGGACACCGCCCCGGGCGGCTCGTTCGGCCGGATCGCCTCGGTGCCCATCGACCGTCCCGGCGGAGCGCGCACCACAGGACCGATGCTGTGCGACCGGCTCTACGCCGCCCACGGCACCGGAATCTGCATGCAGCGCAAAGGCCCGGTCCCGTCCACCCACGTGACGGTGCTCGATCACGGCCTGCACCGGACACGGCAGGTCAAGATCGAGGGGTTCCCCAACCGGGCACGGGTCTCGGCCAGCGGGAACATGCTCTCCTGGACGACCTTCGTCCAGGGCGACTCCTACCTGCGGGACGACTTCTCGACCCGGACCTCGATCCTCGACACCAGGACCGGGCGCCTGGTCAACAGCATCGAGCAGATCCCGCTGACCCTCGACGGAAAGCCGTACCGTGCCGCGGACCTGAACTACTGGGGTGTCACCTTCGCCTCGGACGACAACACCTTCTACGCCACGGTCCGCACCTCGGGCCGTACCTACCTGATCCAGGGCGACTACCGGAAGTGGACCGCCCACACCCTGCGGACCAACGTCGAATGCCCGTCCCTGTCACCCGGGAACACCCGCATCGTGTTCAAGAAGAGAGTCAACGCCAGCGCCAACAGGCCGTGGCGGCTCTACGCCCTGGACCTCGCCACCCTGAAGGAGACCCCGCTGGCGGAGGAACACAGCGTCGACGACCAGGCTGCCTGGCTCGACGACCACACAGTGATGTACGGCCTGCCCCGCCACGGAGGCGGCTGGGACGTATGGGCCGTGCCCGCCGATGGCAGCGGGGCCCCCCGCCTCCTCATCCACGACGCCAATTCACCGGCCGCGGTGACCACACATCGGTGACGTGTTCGGCGTTGCCAACAGGCCATCGTCAAAGAGCAGCCCGGGTGTTCGCCCGAGGCTCTTGCGGGCCGCGGGCCGGCAGCGTCCGGCTGAGGACGAGGCTGGTGGTCGTGCTCCCGAACTCGGCCAGCGCGTCGACGATCTCCTCGAGGTGGGCCATCGACGTGGCCGCCACCTTCAGGACATAACAGTCGTCCCCGGTGGTGCGCAGGCACTCCAGGATCTCCAGGCGCTCCCCGAGCAGCCTGCGCAGCGGCTCGTGCCGGTTCCCCGGGTACTTCAGCCGCACCACCGCCAGCACCGCGTATCCGGTCCGCTCCAGATGCACCTGCGCCCGGTAGCCCGTGATCACCTCGGTCGCCTCCAGGCGCCGCACCCGCTCCGTCGTCGCCGACGCGCTGAGGTTCACCCGCCGTGCCAGCTCCGTGAACGCGATCCGGCCGTCCCGCTGAAGCTCATCCAGGATCGCCCAGTCCGTCGAGTCAAGATTCTCGGTCATCCGCAAAGATTACCGGCGTATCCACGGGTGAACCGCCTCTGAACCGGCAGGAATCCCTTCTGGCAGCCCATGTGGCCTGGCTAGGCTTCTCTGTATGAAGATCGGAGTCAACGTCCTCAATTTCGGCCCCGGCACCGACCCCGGAGCCCTGCGGAACTGGGCGCAGACCGTGGAAGGCCTGGGCTTCGACCTGCTGATGGTCTCGGACCACATCGCCATCACGCCCGACGTCGCCGAGCGGTATCCGGCGCCCTTCTACGAGCCCTTCACCACCTTGTCCTGGCTGGCCGGCCTCACCACCCGGATCCGGCTCGGCACGACGGTCCTCATCGCTCCCTACCGGCACCCGCTGCTCACCGCCCGGATGGCGGCCAACCTGAACGAACTGAGCGGCGGCCGGCTGGTCCTCGGCGTGGGGGTGGGCTGGGCACGGCAGGAGTACGCCGCCCTCGGGATCCCCTTCGAACGCCGTGGACGCCTGACCGACGACCACCTGCGGGACATGCGGGCGGCCTGGGCGGACACCGCCGACTATGGAAAGCGGAAGATCCCGGTGTGGGTCGGCGGCAACAGCGACGCGGGACTGCGCCGCGCCGTGCAACTCGGGGACGCATGGCACCCGCTGCGCTGCACCATGCCGTGGCTGCGCGAGGCCGCGGCCAGGCTGAAGGAGTCCGCGGACGAGCAACACCTCCCCGTACCAGCCCTGGCTCCCCGGATTGCCCTCAAACCCACCGCGGCGCCGGTCACCGGACCGCAAAGACTCGCCGGGGAGGGCACCATCGACCAGATCATGGACGACCTCGACCAACTGCGGCTGCTGGGAGCCGAGACCGTCGTCCTCGACCACTACAACGGCGACCCCCGCGAGACATGCCACCCGCAAGCGGGCCGGCAGGCGCTCGCCACAGTGGCCGCGCACTTCCACCCGCCCCTCACCGCAACGGAGCAGTCATGACCACACCCGACGACCACGCCTTCCTGAGGCAGGCCATCGCGCTCGCGGCCAAGGCACGCGCGGGCGGTGACCCGCCGTTCGGGTCACTGCTGGCGGGACCGGACGGCACAGTGCTGGCAGAGGAGCACAACACGACCCTGACCGACAAGGACATCACCGCGCACCCGGAACTGAAGCTCGCACGGTGGGCCGCGCGGGAGCTGGACGCCGCCACGGCGGCGGGCACCACCATGTACACCAGCTGCGAGCCGTGCGGGATGTGCCAGGCGGTCATCCAGTGGGCCGGGCTACGGCGGGTGGTGTACGCCCTGTCCAACGACCAGCTCCTGGACATCAGGCCGGGCAGCGGCCGCCCGCCCGTGCCACAGCACGGACCCGCGCTGCTCGACGAGGTACGGGCCGTGGTCGAGGGGTACTACCGCTGAGCGCTTTCCGTGCTCGAGGTGTCGACCGCGAGTGGGACGGCCCTGCGTCAGATGCGTGTGCAACTGGTGAGCGGGGCGTACTGGCTGGTCCCGGTGTACTGGGGGGGGTGTCGAGGCAGGTGCCGTTCCCGGGCCCGCCGTCGCCGCCCTGCGCGGTAATACGGTCCGCACCGCGTCCACCGAAGATGCCGATGGAGTTCCCCCGCCCGCCCTGGCCGGCGTTGCCGCCCCTGGCGGTGATGACGTCGTCGCCGCCTTCACCGTAGAGTGCCGTCGTTTCCCGTACCACCGGTGTGACGATCAGCGTCGCCTCCGCGCGCGACGATGGTGTCGGGGCCGGCGCCGCCCTGGATGATCCCGGCGTTGCCCGTGGTACCGGTGCCGGCCGGCCCAGTCACGGTGATGTCATCGGCATCGGGCCCGCCATTGACGATCCCGCCGTCGCCGTTGGCGCCGAAGAGGCCGCCCGCCCCGGTGATGGCAATGGTGTCGCGGCCGATGCCTCCGTTGACGGGCCCCCGGTTGGCACTCTGGGCGGGGGAGGTGACGGCGAAGGTGTCGTCCCCGGGTCAGCCGTTGACCGTTCCGGCATTGCCCACACGGAAGTTGGAGTTGGAGGGGGCGAATTCGCCGCCGCTGTGGTCAGGGTCCGGGCCGGTGATGGTGTCGGCGTCCAGCCCGCCGTTGACCATGCCGGTGTTGGCCGGGGAGTTGCGGCCGGAGGTGACATCGATCTTGTCGCGTCCGGGCCCGGCATGGACGCGTCCCTGGTTGCCGATGCCCTGCGGGTTGGCGACGGTGAGACGGTCGTCGCCGCCGAGCAGGTCGAGCACCTGTGCCCTCGGGGGTGCCCCTGGGTGCACGAGATGACGTCCGGGCCGTCGGTCGCGGCAACAGGCGTATCCCGACGAAGTCGACCAGAAACCTCTCATCGGCTTCGCTCCGACCCACGCGGTCGACGTCATCGCGTTCTGCAACAGTCCCGTCGACCACGCAGTCACGGCCCTGTTGACCGCCACCGTGATGGACGTGTCGGCGGAGTCGCCAATGCCCAACTGCGGGAGGACCAGGTGCTGGCCGTCGCCGGCCTTCCGGGCATCATCGCGACGGCGTCCGATCCGTGGCCTGCCGCGTACGGCTCTGCGGAATTTCCCGGGTTTCGCCGATGACTTCACCGTCTTCGAACGGTCTACCCAGCGACACGACCGTTCTCGACAGGAGTGCCATGTCCACCATCCAGCCAGTGATCGTGACTGCCGACCAGGACGTTCTGCTCGGCTTCTATACGAAGTTGTTCGGCGCCACGGAGATCTTCCGGGTACCGGCGGAAGGCCCGGTCTTCTACCGCGCCTTGCGCATCGGCGACACCGACCTCGGGCTGGTGGCCAAGGCGGCCCCGGGGACCGGGGCCGCGTCTCGGATCCTGCTCAGCATCGGAGTCGACGACGTCGCCGAGACGCTCGGCCGGGTGGAGGCGCTGGGCGGCTCGGTCAGCGGCGGCCCCAACGACATGCCATGGGGACAGCGCGTCGCCCACATCCAGGACCCCGACGGCAACGCGGTGAACCTCACTCAGCCGATCCCGGCCCGGTGACGCTGTTCCGGGGGCATGTGCTGATCCCTCACCAAGCTCCGTACTGAACCCGATCCGCCAGTTCTTCAGGTGGGCGAAGCCGCGTTCGACAGGGCCCCTCCATCACACGCACCCGGCCCCCGAACTGTGGTGTCCCACCACATGTGCGCCTGACCTGGGCGTTCCTACGGTGTGGCGACTGGAACCGTCCCCGTCCCCCGCCCGG
>NZ_JAFLRJ010000554.1 GCF_017315755.1 Streptomyces beijiangensis | reverse complement strand
CCGACTACGTACCCCGATACAAGGAGCCACAGGACATGGCCGACTCCAGTTTCGACATCGTCTCGAAGGTCGAGCGGCAGGAGGTCGACAACGCCCTCAACCAGGCCGCCAAGGAGATCTCGCAGCGTTACGACTTCAAGGGCACCGGCGCCACGATCGAATGGTCCGGCGAGAAGATCCTGATGCAGGCCAGCGGCGAGGAGAGGGTCCTCGCGATCCTCGACATCTTCCAGACCAAGCTGATCAAGCGCGGCATCTCGCTGAAGTCGCTGGACTCGGGTGAGCCGCAGCTCTCCGGCAAGGAGTACAAGCTCTTCTCGACGATCGAGGAAGGCATCTCCCAGGAGAATGCCAAGAAGGTCGCGAAGGTCATCCGCGATGAGGGGCCCAAGGGCGTCAAGGCCCTGGTGCAAGGCGATGAGCTGCGGGTTTCCTCCAAGAGCCGCGATGATCTGCAGGCTGTGCAGGCGCTGCTCAAGGACAAGGACTTCGACTTCGCGATCCAGTACGCCAACTACCGCTGACCACGGACGAGCGAGTGGATGCGACGTCCGAAATCCGCCAGCCGCGGTGGTGCGGAGGTCGCAGACTCGTAGGTGTCCCGGCGGAATCGCCGCCGGGGCGCTGCGAGGGAAGGAGACGGTCGCGATGACGGTCACGGTTGTTCATGGGACGGTCGGAAGCCCGCTGGGTGAGCTGCTGCTGGTCGGCGAGGAGTCGGCCACGGCGCCGGGCGGGGTGGCGCTGGTGTCGCTGTCCGTGCCCGGGCAGAAGGGCGGCGCGGTCGTCGAGGACGGCTGGCGGTGCGCGCCGGAAGCGTTCGGGGCCGTTGCCGAGCAGCTGCGGGCCTATTTCGCCGGCGAGTTGACCCGGTTCGATGTCGAGTTCGCGGGCGGCGGGAGCGACTTCCAGCGGCGGGTATGGGGCGCGCTGGAGGGCCTTGAGTACGGGGAGACCGTTTCGTACGGGGAGATCGCGACCCGGATCGGGATGTCGCCCGGGGCCGGGGTGCGGGCCGTGGGTACGGCGATCGGGCGCAATCCGCTGCTGGTCGTACGTCCGTGCCACCGGGTGATCGGG
>NZ_JAFLRJ010000553.1 GCF_017315755.1 Streptomyces beijiangensis | reverse complement strand
CTTCCGCGCTCACGGACTCACCGTCCCGGTCTGGGACCTGCCCAGCGGAGTCGGCGCCGAGGACGTGGAGAAGCCGGCGGCCGAGTTCGCCGAGCGCCTCGCCGCGGCCCTGGCCACCGACGCCCCGCTCACCGCCGACGAGCGCCGCGCACGCGGGGGCCTGACCAATCGTCAGGTCACCCTCAACTGAGGCACGGGCACGCTCCCCGGTCGTGCTGACCGCCCGGTCAGTACGACCGCCCGGCCCACATGACCGGCTTCATCCACAACTCCCTGTGAAGACAAGCCAGTCGATGACCGGAAAAGCTGAGATCGAATTTGCTAACAGCCGATCTCTTGTTACCGTTCCAGTAGCCCGGTTGCTGGTGCATCCCCCGTCGCCAGCAACCGGGTCTTTG
>NZ_JAFLRJ010000552.1 GCF_017315755.1 Streptomyces beijiangensis | reverse complement strand
ACCCCGGTCAGGAACCGGACATGAAACCGCCCCCGACCGGCACCCCCAATGCCGGGAGGGGGCGGTTTCATGTCCGGTTCCTGACCGGGGTCAGCGCGCGAACTCGGCGAGCGTCCAGGCTGTGTGCGCTCTGCGCGACGAGGAGCTGGGCCCGTGGGAGTCAGGGCTTCGGTACGTGGCGGGCGAGGAAGTCCCGTATCAGGGACGCGATTTCGGGGGCGTGGGTCTCCAGGGCGAAGTGGCCCGTGGGGAGCAGGTGGATCTCCGCTTCCGGGAGGTCCTGGCGGAACGCCTCCGCGCCTGCCGGGATGAACACCTCGTCGTGGGCGCCCCAGGTGGCGAGCAGGGGGATCTGCGAGGTGCGGAAGTACTCCTGGAAGGCCGGGTAGAGCTCGAAGTTGGAGCCGTAGTCCGCGATCAGGTCCAGCTGGATCTCGCGCTGGCCCTCGCGGGACATCAGTGCCGCGTCGTGGTGCCAGGCGTCCGGGTCGAGGAGCGGGGCGTACTGCGGCGGGACCCCGTTCGTGTACTGCCACTTGATGCCGTCCAGCGTGCTGATCCGGCTCACCGCGGCCTCCGTTTCCGGGGTGCGGTCCGCTATCAGGGCGCGTACCGGCGCCCAGGCGTCCTGGCCCAGGCCTTCGGTGTACGCGTTGCCGTTCTGCGTGATGATCGCCGTGATGCGCTCGGGGTGGGCGAGCGCCAGGCGCAGGCCTATGGGGGCGCCGTAGTCCTGGATGTAGAGAGCGAAGTGCGTGAGGTCCAGGTGGGTGGTGAAGTCGGCGGTGAGCGCGGCCAGTTCCGCGAAGGTGTACGGGAAATCCTTCGCCGACGGGGTCGCCGAGTGGCCGAAGCCCAGGTGGTCGGGGGCTATGACGCGGTAGCGGTCGGCCAGGCGCGGGATGAGGTCGCGGAACATGTACGAGCTGGTCGGGAAGCCGTGCAGGAGGAGGAGTACCGGGGCGTCCGCCGGGCCGGCCTCGCGGTAGAAGATCTCGTGGCCGTTGATCGTCACCGTGCGGTGGTGGATCCGCTGTTCGCTCATGCAGTGAGTGGACCATGTGGTCTTCTAACCTGTCAATGGACTTTTAAAGGTTAGAGGTGGCGAGTTGTAGGTTGGGTGCGATGGATGACTCCCCGCTGCCGTGGGACGCGGCCGCCCCGCTCGTGCGTGCCGCGCAGCGCGGTGACGCCCTGGCCATGGACGACCTGTTGGAGCTGGTGACGCCCTACGTCCGGCGGCTGTGTGCGCCCATCGCCCCGCGCGACACCGCCGATGCCGTCCAGGAGGCGCTGATCGCGGTCTTCCGGGGGCTGAAAGGTGTGCGCGATCCGGTGGCGTTCTACGGGTGGGTGCGGGCCGTGAGTGTGCGGGAGGCCGTTCGCGTGGCCCGGCGGAGCGCGGGGGAGGTCGCCGTGGGAGACGAGGAAGTCGTGCGGCTGCGGGAGCTGTTGGGGGAGGTCCGGGGTGGTGAACTGGGGTTGGAAGTACGGGACTTGCTGGGGCGGATGTCCGTACAGCACCGTGCCGTCCTCGTGCTCCGCGAGATCGAGGGGCTCGACGAGCGGGCCACCGCAGAGGTTCTCGGAGTGCCGGAGGGAACCGTGAAGTCCCGGTTGCACCGGGCTCGTTCGGCCTTCAGGAAGGCGTGGGTGCGATGAGCGGCGTGGATTCGGTCGACCGGCTGCGGATCGTGGCCGCCGGACTGCGCGCACCCCTGTACGCGGAGGCTCATATCGAGCTCCCGTACGCACAGGTGTGGGCCGTCGTCGCGGATCTGGAGGGGGAGCTCCCTCATCTTCTGTCGTTCGTACGGGAGTTCCGCGTGGCGTCCGGCGACAGCGCGCGCAAAGCCGCCGTCGCCGTGGACGCTGTCGGGCTGCGCGGGGACTTCGACGTGCGCCTCTCTCCCGGCTGGTGCCTGATGCAGTCGCGGCTGGTGACCATGGGCATGGCGGCCGTGGAGGAGGGCGACGGGACGCGGTTCGCGGTGTGCGGGGCGCTCAGGCCCGCCGCCCTCGGGCCCGTACAGCGCGCCTACCGGCGGGTGCTCGGGGCGCGCCGGGCCCGGGCCTTCCTCAGCGAGGTGGAGCGGCGGGCCGCCCTGCGGTGAGCCTGCGCAGGGCGGCCGCGACCACGGCGGGGTGTTCCTCCGGGAGGTGGCCGCCCGCCCCGGCGACGATCTCGACCGTCAAGTCGTCTGCGTCCGGGGCGCCTTCGAGGAGCGACGGGGGAATCACCGGGTCGAGTTCGCCGCCCAGGAGCAGGGTGGGGACGGTCAGGCGCCGGCGGCGGTGCGTGCCGCGGAATCCGGCGGGGATGTCGCGGATGACGTACTGCCAGAAGAGGGACTGGCCCGCGTGGGCCGACGTCCGGGTCGCTTCGGCGAATTCCTGGAGGTCCGACGGCTGCCAGGTCGTCGCCGGGTCGGGTGCCGCGCGGCGCAGCAGGTAGCTGGTGAAGGACGGGCAGTGGCGCAGGACCAGGCGGCCGGCCACGGGGTACTCGATGAGCGCCGTGAACCACATCCGCCAGAGGTTGGGCAGGACGCGGCGGTGCTCCGTCCAGGGGTGCGTCATGTTCAGGGCGAGGTATGAGGTGATCCGGCCGGGGGCCTGTTGGCAGAGCCGGAAACCCACGCCCGCGCCCCAGTTGTGCGCGATCAGCGCGGTGCGCTCCAGCCCGAGCGCGTCGAGGAGGGCGAGGACGTCGGCGGCCAGGCTGTCGGTGTCGTAACCGCGCCTCGGCTGCTCCGACCAGCCGAAACCGCGCAGGTCCACGCAGATCAGCCGGTGGTCGCCGGAGAGGAGCGGGATCAGCTTGCGCCAGGCGTACCAGTGCTGGGGGAAGCCGTGGAGGAGTACGACAGGGGTCCCGGTGACCGGGCCGAACTCGGCCGTGTGCAGGCGGACGTCGCCCGACCGGACCCAGCTGTGTCTGGCGCCGTCGAGGTGGGGCATCGGACGTTCGCTGACGGGTGGCATGGGGTTCCCTTCGCCGGACGGACGGTGTTCTCGGACCGTCAGGAGTCGCGCCGCCCGGCGAAGGTTCCCCCGGATTCCGGATCTAGGGTGGACGCATGATCACAGTGCATCTGAAGTACGAGATCGATCCCGACCGGATCGAGGACTTCGAGGAGTACGGCCGCCGGTGGGTCGGTCTCGTCAACCGGTTCGGCGGCACGCACCACGGCTACTTCCTGCCGAGCGAGGGCGACAGCGACATCGCCTACGCCCTGTTCTCGTTCCCGAGCCTCGCGCTCTACGAGCAGTACCGCACCGACTCCATGTCCGACCCCGAGTGCCAGGAGGCCTTCGAGCTGGCGAAGCGGACGCAGTGCATCAGGCGGTACGAGCGGAGGTTCCTGCGGCCCCTTGAGTGAGATCCAGTGAGATCCCGGGGCACGGGTGCGCGGGCTAGCAGTCCGTGCGGCCCGCGTACCAGCGGCACGCGACCGCCGCGAAGCCCCCGTTCGCCACCACGTCCACCGACAGCGTCGCACCGCCGCGCACCACGTGCGGTGTGCGGACCAGGCCGGCCGGGGTGTCCGTCACCGTCTCCACCAGCCAGGTGCCGTGGCCGATGGTCAGAGGTACGGCCGCCGTGCGGGCCGCGCCCGCGTACGTACCGCCGATGAACCAGCGGCTCCCCGAGCGGCGTGCCTCGACCGCGCTCTCGCCGGGCGCGCCGGCCAGCAGCCTCGTCTCGTCCCAGGCGTTCGGGAGCTGCTCCAGGAAGGTGCGGGCGACGGGGCGGGCGTCGTACGACCCGGGCTTGCCGGAGAGGTTCTGGATGCCCGATTCGTAGAGGACTGTCAGACCCAACTCGCCTGCGTCCGAACCTGCGTTGGGGCGGTCCGGCTTGTGGAACGCGCCCGGCGTGAAGTCCATCGAGCCCAGCACATTGCGGGTGAAGGGCAGTGTGGCGAGGTGCTGCGGGGTGTTCGTCTTCTTCTCCTCGCCGTTGACCCCTTCAAAGGACATCACCTGCGGCCAGGTGCGCTGCAGGCCCTTGGGGATCGTCGAGCCGTGGAAGTTGACCAGCAGGTGGTGGGCGGCGGTGGCGGCGAGGATCTGGTCGTACCACTGGAAGGTGGCCTGGGACTCGGAGTCCATGAAGTCGATCTTGACGCCCTTCACGCCCCACTTCTCCAGGGTCGGGAGCCACTGCTCGCGCTCCTCGGGGGTGTCGAGATCGCGGTGGTGGATCCAGACGTGGATGCCGACTCCGCGCTCGCGGCCGTAGCGTACGAGCTCGGGAATCCAGCTGTTCTGCTGCCAGTCGGGGTCGGTGACGTCCCACTGTGCCGGGTCGAAGTACCAGCCGGCGTCGACGACCGTGTACGGCCAGTGGCGGGCGGCCGCGTAGTCGACGTACCCCTTCTGCATCTCCAGGCTCTGGCCCGCCGCGCGCCCGCCGGCCAGCCAGGTCCACAGCGCCTTGCCCGGCTTGATCCAGGAGGTGTCGCGGACGCGTGACGCGGGGGCGAGGTCGTCGGTGAAGGTGGACTGGGTGACGGTGGCGAGGTCGCCGGTGATCACCGCGCGCCAGGGGGTGGTGAGGGTGCCCGTTCCGGAGGTCTGGATCGGGGTGCCGTCCCAGAGCTTGATGCCGTACGTCGGGGAGCCCGCGGTGTGCGTGAGGTGCGCGGCGGCGTACGAGCCCGAGAGGTCGGATTCCGCGATCAGGGCGTAGTCGGCGCCGTCGCCGCTGCCCGTCCTGAACAGGCCCTGCATCATGTACTCGCCCGTGGGGGCCGCGGTCGCCCCGTAGCCGTTGAAGAGGTTCTCGTTGTCCTTGCGGTACGCACCGAGCCAGGCGGCCGCGTCGCCGGGCAGTGTGAAGGCGGAGGTCTCGCCGAGGACGTTTCCGCTGGTCGCGGGGAGGGTGTAGCGGTAGGCGACGCCGTCTCGGGAGACGCGGACGGTGAGGTCGAGGCGGGCTCCTGTCGCGGTGGAGCGGAAGCGGAAGCGGGCCTCGTGCATCCGGACGGAGCGGGTGCGGTCCTTGCCCGCGGCGGTCGTGTAGTGCTCGTTGATCTCGCGGTCGGTGCGACCGGTGAGGGTCAGGCCGGTGGAGAGATCGGCCCGCTCGGTGACGATGCCGAGCGGCGAGGGTTCGAGGACGGTGCGGCCCTGGCGGGTCACGGCGAGGGTGGGGGTGCCCGTCGCGGGGTCGAGGCCCACCTCGGCGCGGGGTGTGCCCGGGCCGCTGACCGTCCGGCCAGTCTCTCGTGGGTGTGCGTCGGCTCGCGCGGTGACGGATGTGAGCAGGGTGGCGGCGAGTGCCGCGCAGAGGATGAGGGTGAGGAGGCGGATCCGGTGCAGTAGCGCCACAAAGGGCTCCCAGGCTCGACTGGATCGATTCGTCCGATGACTGGGAGAATGGAGGGGAGTTGAGGGGCCGTCAAGACCCAGTGCGGCAGATAGGTC
>NZ_JAFLRJ010000551.1 GCF_017315755.1 Streptomyces beijiangensis | reverse complement strand
CGGCGGGCCCGGCGGCGCCCCGGCTCCCAGCAGCTGGCCGCCTGGGCCTTCCTCACCCCTGTCGCCCTCTACCTCGTCCTCTTCTACGCCTATCCGCTCTACCGCAACCTCGACCTGAGCCTGCGCAACTACACCGTCCGCTCCTTCGTCCAGGGCAACGCCCCTTTCACCGGCCTGAAGAACTACCGGATCGTCTTCGACGACCCCACCTTCGCCCCCGCCCTGCTCCACACCGTGGTGTTCACCGCTGTCTGCCTGCTCTTCCAGTACGCCATCGGCCTGGCACTCGCGGTCTTCTTCACCCAGCACTTCCGGCTCTCCGCCACCCTGCGGGCCCTGTTCCTGGTGCCCTGGCTGCTGCCGCTGATCGTGTCCGCCTCCACCTGGTCGTGGATGCTCAACAGCGACTCGGGCATCGTCAACGCGGCCCTGCACGCTGCGGGGATCGACCCGGTCAACTGGCTGACCGCACCGACCTGGTCACTGACCTCGGTGATCATCGCGAACATCTGGATCGGCGTCCCGTTCAACCTGGTCGTGCTCTACAGCGGCCTGCAGTCCATCCCGGATGTCCTGTACGAGGCGGCCGCCCTCGACGGGGCGGGACCCTGGCGCCGCTTCTGGAGCATCACCTTCCCGCTGCTGCGCCCGGTGTCCGCGATCACCCTGCTCCTCGGGCTCGTCTACACGCTCAAGGTCTTCGACATCATCTGGATCATGACCAAGGGCGGCCCCGCGGATTCGTCCACAACCTTCGCCACCTGGTCGTACCAGCTCGGCTTCGGCAATCTGCTCCCCGCTTTCGGCCCGGGAGCGGCCGTCGGCAACCTCCTTGTCGTCGCC
This sequence comes from Streptomyces beijiangensis, assembly GCF_017315755.1. Lineage (GTDB taxonomy): Bacteria > Actinomycetota > Actinomycetes > Streptomycetales > Streptomycetaceae > Streptomyces > Streptomyces beijiangensis. The sequence goes on along the minus strand of NZ_JAFLRJ010000551.1, from coordinate 8,902 downwards.
GCCCTGGTGTTCGGCCTGATCTACCTCCGCGTACAGCGCAGGCAGGAGCTGTCATGAACCGAAGCGGAAAACGTCACTGGGGGAAGACCGCGGTCGGCATCCTGCTGACCGGGATCATGCTGTTCCCCGTCTACTGGATGGTGAACGTCTCCTTCACCCGCGACCAGGACATGCGCAAGAGCCCACCGGACCTGTTCCCCCTCCACGGCACCCTGACCGGCTACCGGACGGTACTCGACGAGCAGTTGCCCTATCTCTCCACCAGTTTCGTCATCGGCCTGGGCACCGTCGCCCTGACCCTGGTCCTGTCCGCCCCCGCCGGTTACGCGCTGGCGAAACTCCGCCCGCGCGGTGGCGGAGTCCTCAGCTTCGTTCTGCTGGCCGCGCAGATGATCCCCGGCATCATCATGGCGATGGGCTTCTACGCCATCTACCTCAGCCTGGGCATGCTGCAGTCCATACCCGGCCTGATCGTCGCGGACTCCACGCTGGCCGTCCCCTTCGCGGTACTGATCTTCACCGCCTTCATGTCCGGGATCCCCGGCGAACTGCTCCAGGCGGCGAAGACGGACGGCGCGGGCCCCTTCCGCACCTTCTGGTCGATCGTCATGCCGATCAGCCGCAATGCGGTCGTCACGGTGTCGCTGTTCGCGTTCCTGTGGTCGTGGTCCGACTTCATCTTCGCCTCCACCCTGGTCAACGGCGGCGCGCACGAACCGATCACGCTCGGCATCTACCACTACATCGGCAACAACAACCAGGAGTGGAACGCCATCATGGCCACCGCGGTCGTGGCCTCGTTGCCCGCCACGGTCATCCTCGTCCTCGCCCAGCGCTACGTCGCCGCAGGCGTGACCGCCGGCGCGGTCAAGGACTGAGCCGCCCCCCCTCTCCAACACCAAGGAAACGAGAACCACTTGACGACCGCCGACCGCACCGGCCCGGCCTTCTCTCTCCATGACATCCCGTTCAGCACCCATGGCTCGTGGTTCAACATCTCTCCCGTACTGGCGGAGAAGACCCGGGCGGACGACCTCCACCTCGTCTCGCACCAGAACGGCATGCACGGCGTACTGCGCTTCACACCTCTGGCCGACGGGACCCGCGTCGAGGCGACACCGGCCCGGCTGAGCTGGCTCGGCCCCACCGGCCGCATCGACCTCGCCCATGAGTCACCGGACACGATCCGGCTGCGCGGCACGGGCCTGTCCCTGCGCATCAGTGCGGCGGCCCGCACGCTCACCCCATTCAGCGGCACCTACTTCTTCCACGACGCGGCCGCCGGCGCGCACGTGTTCACCTCGTACGAAACCGGCTGCCGCTACCGAGTCACCCTGCTCGCGGGCACGCTGACCGAAATCCACGGCAGTCAGGCCCTGGGCGAAAGCGAGCGCAGCCTCACCGTCGAGGCCACCGATCCCTCGCACGGATCCTGGGAGCTGGCGATCGAGGAACTGAACACGGCGCGCCCCGCGTACTCGGCGTCGGCGCCCTTCGGCAAGATCGCCGAGACCGCACAGAACGCCTTCGCGGACTTCGCCGACACGGTGGCCCCCTGGCGCTCCCCCGCGACGCCCGCGGCCGAACTCGCCGCCTACGTCGTATGGTCGGCGACCGTGCACCCGAAGGGCCTGGTCACACGTCCCGCCGTCCTGATGTCCAAACACTGGATGGACAAGGTCTGGAGCTGGGACCACTGCTTCAACGCCCTGGCCCTGGCGCCCGGTTGCCCGGACCTGGCGTGGGACCAGTTCCACCTGCCGTTCGACCACCAGGACGAGACCGGAGCGCTCCCCGACTCGGTCACCCACTCCGAGATACTCCACAACTTCGTCAAACCCCCCATCCACGGCTGGGCACTGGGCCACCTGCGCCGACGCCTGTCCGCACCCCTCAGCGATGCAGCCCTCTCCGAGACGTACGACAGGCTGACCCGCTGGACGGAGTTCTGGCTCACCGCACGGCGCGCCCCGGACGCCGCACTGCCCCACTACCAACACGGCAATGACAGCGGTTGGGACAACGCCACCACCTTCGACCCCGAACGGGTGGTCACCACCGCGGACCTGGCGGCCTTCCTCACGCTCCAGCTCCACGAACTTGCGTCCCTGGCAGCGCAGTTGAACAGACCGGACGAAGCCGTCCGATGGACGCGGACTGCCGCAGAAAAGCAGTCGGCGATGATCGACCAGCTCTGGCGCGGCGACCGTTTCGTGGCCAGGGGGGTCGCCACCGGGAACACCTGGCACAGCGACAGCCTCCTGGACCTGATGCCCATCGTGCTGGGCGAGCACCTGCCCGAGGAAATCAGCAGCGCACTGGCCGACCGCATCGAGGCGCACCTCACCCCGTACGGCCTGGCCACCGAGGTACCGGCCTCCCCGCACTACGCCTCCGACGGCTACTGGCGCGGCCCGATCTGGGCCCCCGCCACGGTCCTCGTCGAGGACGGCCTGCGCCGCGCAGGGCACCACCGCCTGGCGGACGAGATCAGCGCCCGCTTCCGCGCCCTCTGCGAGACCCACGGCTTCGCCGAGAACTTCGACGCCCTGACCGGAACGGGACTGCGGGACCGCGCCTACACCTGGACGGCCAGCAGCTACCTCCTGCTCGCCGGGGCCCACGCGGTCCGGGGCCCAGCCAGGCGGACTTGAGCCTCGGTGCACCTGCCGGTCTCACCCGGCCGCGGCCGTGAGCGCACCGAGGGCGCCGGCCCGGGTGCGCCAGTCCATCTGGTTGGGGACGACACCGGCCCAGCGCTGGCCGAGGGCCTTGAGGGGAGTGCGGTCCTGCGCCCAGGGGGTGTCCGACTGCTTCTGGACGTAACTCTTGTACGTGCTGGACCCGGTTGCCTGCGCGAGGTCGGCGAAGTGCCGGATGAAAATGCCCTTGAATTGCTTCTGGTTGTCGTCACAGGTCGCCGAGCCGATGTCGCAGGACTCGGTGAGCACTCCGTCGAAGTCTGAACGTCCAAGTCAGCGTCGTACTGCCGGTGCAGCAGTTCGTCGAAATAGCCAGTCGCCATGCGATGGCCTGCGGCGCCGCGGATGCGACGACCACCAGGTCACGGTCCTCGGACCGAAGCGCCGTCTCGTGCAGCCGAGGCTCCGGGGGCCGGCATCTCATTGTGTTCGCGTTACATGACATCGGCCGCGGAATCTACTGATCGCCGCTGCTCAAGACAGGCGTACGCAAGGTCCACGCCTCTCTGTTCCTGTGCGATGACCGCATGACGCTGAGTGTTTGCCATACACAGCACTCCTGTCCCCCAGGACTGCTCCCCAGCAGACCACCCAGCATCAATCCTGCCGACAGCCACAACTCCTGACGCATGCAACACGAATTCGATACGAACCGCTACACAGCTATCGGGAGCAGTCAAGCGCGCCCCTCAGCACCCATCGCCGGCAGCACGAGACCTCTCGACGTCGAAGCTCAACAGCATCAAAGACGCGGCACCCGCGGGCGACGTTCCGTTACTGACGTCCCACCCCGTCGGTCAGCATCCAGTGTCCCCGCACGCTCCAGCCCAGGAAACGGCGGCCGTCCCCCGTGTCCGCCGCCCCACCTGCGGCGACCTGGTGCAGGCCGCACAGGGCGGGGGCCAGGCGTGCCGCCACATGGGCCGGGTGACGGGCCGCCTCCTCACCCAAGGAGGCCAGGAAGGACGCCTGTTCGGCCGGTGTGCACAGGGAGAGGTAGAAGACCATGTGCCGCCAGGCGTACGCAGCGTCCTTGACGGTGCTCAGTGGGCTCGGGTTGCCGTGGACTCGGGCGGTCAGGCGGCACACCGTCGTGAACGCGCGGCCGGCGAGGTCACGCCAGTCGGGAGCGACGCCGACGTAGCGGACGAGGACGGCAAGGTTGTGCGTGGTGAGGATCTGGGCCTGCTCGATCACCATGCCGTTGGCCGCCACAGACCAGGAGCCGGCCCGGGACGCGGTCCGGGTGACACGAGTGGCCCGCTCGACGCACAGCTTGGCGAAACCGGGAGAAGTGCGGGCGCCGTACGAGCGGTTGAGCCCGTCCGACGTCTCGATGATCGCGAGGTTACGAAGCGCCGCGTAGTCGATGGCGTAGTAGCGCTCGTAGAACGTGCCGACCAGGAGCTCGGCGGCGACGCGTGCCGCCTTGGGGAATTTCGGGGTGAAGGAGCCCATGAAGATGTCGGCCGCCAGCTCCTCCACGAACGGCGCTTTGAGCTCCGACTGACGGGCCAGGACGCCGAGTTCACGGACCAGCGGGTTGGGCAGGAGCGTGCCGGGGAAGCCCTCCAGCGCCAATTCGCCCAGCTGACGGAGCACGACGAGGGCGGGGTCCTGGCCTGCTCGGGCCTCCGCGCTGTCGCGCTGCCCCGCCACGGCGCGAACCCAAGGCAGGTCTTCCGTGCGTACCTGCCGAGCGAAGTCGAGCAGCAGCAGCGACCGGCGGTTGCGGAACGCCCGGTAGTTCGCGGACATCAGCGTACGCAGCGACTCGTCGCCGTACTGCTGGGCGGTGGTGACGGCGACCAGCTGCGGCACCAGTTCGGCCATGACCTCGGCGGAGGGGACGACGCCTCGCTCCACGAGTGTGCCGAGCGGGGCGCTGAGCGCGGCCTCGACCGTCGCGCGGATCGCGGCCGGGATCGGCTCCCCTGCGGGCAGGCCGGTCTCCCCGTGTTCCCGTTCGCTCACCTCGGCGACCAGCGGTGCCGTGCCGGATACCCCTTCGTCCTGCGGCAGTTCGGAGCAGCGGCGCAGAACCAGCTGAGCGAGCGCGTGGTGCGAGGGGAGCGCCGCCTGCCGCGCCTGCTGGTGGCGGAGTGCGCTGTGCTGCGGGGAGCCGGGGTAGCCGCGGCGGCGCACCATCGACTCGGCGGCGTGACGCAGCAGGCCGAGCCGACGGGCGTCGAGGCGACGGCCGGCCAGGGTGTCCTCCAGGGCGATGCGCAGGATCGCGAGGTTCTCCTTGGGGTTACGGTGCTTGCCGCACAGAGGATGCTTCCCTGCCAGCCGGTGGTAGCGGGCCAGCATCGCGGTGCCGCGACTGTGCCAGTCGGCGTCCGGAGTGGTGTCGAGGACGCGGCCGGGCCCGGCAGTCTCCAGCCACAGGGTCAGCAGTTCGTCGCCGAACGGCTGCCAGACGGACAGGGCTTCGCGCTGTGTCTCGACAGCCCTCTTCGGTCGCCGCCGGGCGAGTGCGGCGCCCGCCTCGGCCACGGTGCTCCTGTGTACGGCCGTGACCACGCCGGGAACGGGCCGCCCTGCGGGGCGCGGCAGGAACCGCAGCCGGTCCGCGAACGGCTCCAGCTCCGACACGAGGTCGAGCGCGGCAGCCCCGTCCCCGGCGCGGGCCAGCCACGCCACCATGAGGAGCGCAGCCTCCTCGGGCACCACGAGGTCATAGCAACGGTCGTCCAGCAGGCCGTACAGCCAGTTCAGGCCGGGCTCGGTGAGGCAGTGCACGAAGAGCGCCCGCCGGTCGGCCGGGATGCCGAAACGCCCGGCGGCCTCCGTCTCGTACGGCTCCAGCGGCCCCTCGGCGCCGGCGACGCCCGTGACGAACCCGCCCCGCACGACCTGCGGGGTCACCCAGTCCGGAAAGCCCTCGACGGGCGTACGCGAACCGATGGTCAGCCGCCCCGACGCCATCCCCGTAAGCACTGCCCGCCAGCGCGCGCCGCGCTCTTCTGCCCGGTGACGGGTATTGGCGCCGTGGTGGGTGAGCGCGGTCGTGAACGCCTTGGCCATCTGGCCGACGGCGTAGCCGGGGTTCGCGGTGAGGGGCTGCTGATCAGCGAATTCGTCCATAAGCCGACGTGGCAGGTCCCGCCCCTGCGCCCTCCGGGTCCGGAGCCCGGTGCTCTGCTGCTGAGCTACACGCCGTCGGCGGCAACACTAGGCGTCCGGACGACACGGCCTCAACCCCGTTTTCGGCAACGCTGAATGACGGGCTCTGTCGCTCAGCGCCTGGCAGGACGATCAATGCGTGACTGCACGGCGGCCGAGGCGATCTGCCCGACCAGCACAGCCAGACGCCGACGGCTGCACAGCTCACCATGAGATGCCGGGCATCAACGGCGGCAGTGATCTCGAAGCTCGGAGATGATGGCCTTTTCACGCGCGTTGACGTCACCGTCCACAGCAGCCACCCGGTCGGCCACATCGAGGAGTTCGCTCAGATCTCCCGCTTCGGCGTCCAGGCGCCGCCACACCTCAGCAGGGTCGAGGTCGACAAGGTGAGCAAGCCGTTCGTCGACCACCTGATGCCGATCTCGGACCAGCCTCACCAGGTGCCGCATCAACAGCGCCTCGTCATCGGAGATCTTCAGGTTCGCTGTAATGACCAGCCACGCGACCCACAGCATCACCTGGGCGTGGCGGCTCCGCTCGCTCAGACCCTCGGCGATTTCGATGACCCGCGCCTCGTTCCGGAAGACGGCTCGCGCGTGCCGCCCCGCGAGCAGTGTCGTATAGCGGTTCAACACCACCGCAAGAGGAACGCCGACCACGGGGATACCGATCTTGATGACATTGCGCTGCAGAAGAAACTTCCCGACGAACGGGAGCCCCTTCGCAGCGCTCAGTACCGCTTTGGAGTAGAAACGCTTGATCAACGGCCGCATCATGAGCGGGACCGACTTGACCAGACCTTCCCGGACGGCTTCCCCGCCCCTGATCGTGAAAGCGACCCGGATGAGCTTCCACATGTCCTCGGGGTCGGACAGGTCGAGCGGGACCCGGTAGAGGACTGAGATGTCGTAGGCCAAGCGGAGCTGGAGCCGACTGATGAACGCGACATCGACCATCATGGTCGCGACGGCAGCCGGAACGGTCGCCGGCGAGGCACCGCCCAGGCTCCCGATGGTGGCGGCAACGGCCGCCGTGTAGGCGCCGGCGGAGAGCCCCCCTTCGAGCGCCGCAAACCGAGCCGCCATCTTGATCCGCTGATCGACGACGGCATCCGCTGGTACCCCCTCGAACCGCTCCTGGAAGTACTGCCAGTCGACCTTGTCGGTGTACGAGCTCATGGCCTGAGCACTGAGCTTGGTGAACCAGCTGCCCGACTTTATGTCGTCCGCGCTCAACTCCTTTATGAACTCCCGCATTTCAGCCCGCTCATGCTCGACCGCCTCCCTGTCGGCGCCGTCGTCACCATTGGCGTCAACAGCGTCGGTCAGGGTTTCAGTCATGGCGAGTCCTCCTGGGCACGGCAGCGTCCAGCCAGGTTGCCAGGTTTCGAACAACCCCGCTGACGTCTTGAGAAGGTGACTCGGTAGCCTGGCCGATTGCCGGTGGTCCGACTCAACATCCCTATTTCGTCTGAGCGTTGGAATCGACAAGAAAGGCAGGCGGAACGCGGCCCGCGGGCGTGGGTCAGCGCCTCTCGGATGTCCTGAAGCCTGCCATCAGCACTGCGTACAGCACCAGCGAGGAGCTCAGTCCCACCGCCCACCCGTAGTCGGCAAGGGGTTTGAGGAAGGGGATCAGGCCGTCGACCGGGAAGGGTCCCTGCTTGGCGCCCTGCCCGTCCACCGTGGAGTACGAACCGCCCACCGCCAGGACCGCGCCGACCGCGAAGGCGAGTACCGCCCGCCAGTTCCAGCCGCCCGTGTACCAGTAGCGGCCTTCGGGACGGTAGAGATCGGCGACGTCGAGGACCGTGCGGCGGATGATCCAGTAATCCGCGATCAGGATCCCGGCCACCGTGCCCAGCAGCCCGCCGACCACGCCGAGCCAGGTGAAGATGTACAGCTCGGGCGAGGAGATCAGCTTCCACGGCATCACCACCACACCGATCACCCCCGTGATCAGCGCGCCGGTACGGAAGTTGATGAACTTCGGGGCCAGGTTCGCCAGGTCGTACGCGGGTGAGACCACGTTCGCCGCGATGTTCACCGAGATCGTCGCGACGAAGACCGTGATCAGCGCGAACAGCAGGCCGAAGGTGTTGTCGGTCTTGCCCGCGAGCGCCACCGGGTCCCAGATCGCCGCACCGTAGACCTTCTCCGAGCCCGAGGTGACGAGCACCGACATCAGAGCGAAGAGCGTCATCGTGGTGGGCAGGCCCAGCGTCTGGCCCCACACCTGGGCGCGCTGTCCCTTCCCGAAGCGGGTGAAGTCGGGGATGTTCAGCGAGAGCGTCGACCAGAAGCCGATCATGCCCATCAGGCCCGGGAAGAAGATCTTGTAGAAATCCGCGCCCCAGCCGACCTTGGAGGGCTCGTCGAGCAGCGGGCCGAAGCCGCCCGCCTTGTGCGCGATCCAGACCAGCAGGACCACCGCACCGACCAGGACGAAGGGCGCCGCCCAGCTCTCGAAGCGGCGCAGGGTGTCCATCCCCCGGTAGATGACGGCGAGTTCGATGGCCCAGAAGATCACGAAGCAGAGCCAGAGCGTCCACGGGTAGCCGCCGATGTGGGAGGCCTCCGTCCAGCCGCCGAAGATCTTACCGAGCAGGATGAAGATGCCCTGGCCGCCGATCCAGGTCTGGATGCCGAACCATGCGCAGGCGACGGCCGCCCGGATCAGGGCGGGCAGGTTCGCGCCGCGCAGGCCGAAGGAGGCGCGGGCCAGGACCGGGAAGGGGATGCCGTACTTCGGGCCCGCGTGGCCGGTGAGCAGCATCGGGAGCAGGACGATGATGTTCGCCAGGGCGATCGTGAGGACCGCCTGTTTCCAGTCCATGCCGAGCGCGACCAGGCCCGATGCGAGGGTCCAGGACGGGATGCAGTGGGCCATACCGATCCACAGGGCCACGAAGTTGTACGTCGTCCAGGTGCGCCGGGACTCGGGGACGGGGCGCAGGTCGTCGTTGACGTAACGGCCGTCGGGTATCTCGACGGCCGGCGAGTGGGACGGTATCGCGGTGTCGGTCATGGCGGGGGCACCGGCCTTCGTTCGGGGACGGGAGGAAGAAG
>NZ_JAFLRJ010000550.1 GCF_017315755.1 Streptomyces beijiangensis | reverse complement strand
CAGCTCGACTGGCGCTGGGTGTTCTACGTCAATGTGCCCGTGGGCGCCGCCGCCCTGCTGATCGTCGGCTCCCGCATCCGACTGCCGAGCAACCGGACCAAGCCCCGTATCGACGTCGCGGGCGCCGCACTCCTGACCACCGGCATCCTCGCCCTGACCCTGCTCTCCAGCTGGGGCGGTACGACCTACGCCTGGTCGTCGCCGCAGATCCTCGCTCTGGCCGCGGTCGCCGTCGTCGCGTTCACCGCGTTCGTACGCACCGAGAAGCGCGCCCCCGAACCTGTCATCCCGCCGCGGCTGTTCCGGGACCGCAACTTCACGCTCGCGCAGATCCTCGGCTTCCTGGTGGGCGCGGCCATGCTCGGCTCGACCAGCTATCTGCCGCAGTACATGCAGTACGTCCAGGGCAAGTCGTCGACGGCCAGCGGTCTGCTGCTGCTTCCGCTCATGCTCGGCATGATCGGCTCGGGGCTGCTGATCGGCCGGCGCGTCGCCAACGGCGGCCGCTACCGCGTGTACCCGATCATCGGCGGCGCCC
>NZ_JAFLRJ010000549.1:713-931 GCF_017315755.1 Streptomyces beijiangensis | reverse complement strand
TTCAGGCGGGCCCAGCACGCCGCCCGCCAGGCGCACGCCCAGCCGTAGCTCTCCATACCGCGCGCCGTGAGCAACTCCGTTGCTCCTTTGAGGAGTTCGGGGTCGCCGCCGTCGGGGCGGACGCGGTCGCCCGGGAACAGGTTGATCAGCGGGGAGAGGTGGCGGTGTGTCGTCTCGCCGAGGTTGTCCTCGCTCATCCACTCCTCCAGCCAGCCCGA
>NZ_JAFLRJ010000549.1:0-696 GCF_017315755.1 Streptomyces beijiangensis | reverse complement strand
AGGCGTGCTTCCCAGAATTCACAGGCGCCCTTGAGGAGCGGCATGATCCTGGACAGGTACGCGCGGTCCTGGGTGTATTCGTAGTGCTCGTAGAGCGATTCGCACAGCCAGGCGTTGCCCGCAGGGTGCCACCACCAGCCCAGGCCGCCGTAGGGGTTCGTGGAGAAGGCGACCGTCCAGCCCGCCACCTTGCCCGAGGTGTTGCGGTAGCGGTTGCGGATGTCGTTGAACTGTTTCTGCGTCACCTCGCTCCACGCGGGGAGCTGCGCCAGGCAGTAGTCGGCGACAGCCGGGAATGTCTCGCTCAGGCCGGCGCGGTCGGCCAGCCAGTAGTTCATCTGGAGGTTGATGTCGGTGTGGTAATCCCCCATCCAGTCAGGGGTGTTGCCCTCCAGCCAGAGGCCCTGCAGGCCCATGGGCAGGCCGTCCCGCGAGCCGCAGATGGTGAGATAGCGGCCGAACTGGAGGNNGCGGCCCAGGTCGAGGGTGAGCCCGTCGTAGCGTGCGCGGTAGTCGGCCACGTGCGTGTCGCGCAGGCGGACTGCTGACGTCCTGGTGGCGGAAAGGGCCTTGGACCGGGCGAGTGCCAGCGGGTCGGCGTCCGGGTCACGGAAGCCGGTGGCGTGGTCCGGTGCGTAGTCCGTGCCGCCGCTGATGACCAGCGTGACCTCGGTGCAGTCGGTGAACTCGACCCGC
>NZ_JAFLRJ010000548.1 GCF_017315755.1 Streptomyces beijiangensis | reverse complement strand
GGTCTGCTCATCCTGGGGCGGGGCGGTCGTGCCGTACATCTCGGAGCTCGATGCCTGGTAGAAGCGGCACGGCAGGCCGGTCATCCGGATCGCTTCGAGGAGGCGGGTGGTGCCGAGCCCGGTGGTGGTGCCGGTGAACTCGGGCTCGTCGAAGGAGACGCGGACGTGGGACTGGGCGGCCAGGTGGTAGACCTCGTCGGGCCGGATGCTCTCCAGGAGGGTGGCGATGCGGGAGCCGTCGGCGAGGTCTCCGTAGTGCAGGTGCAGTCGGGTGTCCGGCTCGTGCGGGTCCTGGTAGAGGTGGTCGATCCGGGTGGTGGAGAAGGTGGAGGAGCGGCGCATCAGGCCGTGCACCACATAGCCCTTGGAGAGCAGGAGTTCGGCCAGGTACGAGCCGTCCTGGCCGGTGATGCCGGTGATGAGCGCGACTTTGGGGGGCATGGCATCGCTTTCTCTGGACAACTAGACGAGGGGGACGCTGTTTCGCGCGATGGTCGGGGTGTGGGAAGGCCGTGCCTGCCGCGGAGGTACGCCGGTGGGGGGAATCCGGCGCCGGGCATTGAGCGCATGGGCGATCAACAGCCCGATGACCAGGCCCTGTTCGGCGGTGAAGGAGTACGTCATCGCGAACATCAACTGTCCGTACGCGAGCAGTTGGACCGCACGCGCGGTGCGGGAGCCTCCCCGGCCGTCCGCCAGCGCGGCGGCGTACAGGAAGAGGAAGGCGGAGAGTCCCAGCACGCCGGTGCGCAGCAGCAGATGCAGGTAGTAATTGTGCGGGGAGACCGTGACGAGACCGCCGTCGACCATCCGCGCGAAGCCCGTGCCGAACGGCAGCCCGGTGAGCCAGTCGCCCGCCCGTTCGAAGCTGTCGAGCAGGCCGAGCCAGCCCGTGGCACGCCACATGAGGGTCCGGCTGTCGGAAGCGGATGCGGCCAGGTCGCCGCCGGCCCCACCCAGGAGGCCGAGTGCGGTGGCGAGCGCCACGGACACCCCGATCAGCGCCACGCCCACCAGGGGCAAGGCCCGGCGCCCGCGCCCGAGGTACAGAAGCAGCCAGCCGCCCACCATCACGGCGGCGGCCAGCCAGACGGTGCGGTGCTGCAGCAGGACAGTGACCAGCAGCAGGGGCGCGGCGAGCAGAAAAAACCGCCGTCTGCCGAGCCGGTCCGCGCACAGCAGCAGGACGGCGGCCTGGGCGATCAGGAGCGCTTCGGGGGCGGAGAGCGCGCGTGACTCGATGGTGAGGCCGTCCGAGATGAGCTGGATGCGCGTCGAGCCGATGCCGAACTGCGACCACCAGTGCACCGCCATCAGCGACTCGGCGTAGGCGGCCACGACCCATACGGCGCCGATGCGCCGCAGCATCCGGGCGGTGGGCGGCAGTGTGACGGCGTACAGCGCGAGCCCGAAGACGTGCGCGAAGGACGTGCGCATCTCGTTGCCCGCGATCCGTGCCCCGTAGTGCGCCGCGCCGGTGACGAACGACACGGTGATCAGCAGCAGGACGAGTCCGAGTGCCAGCAGTACGGGCCGTGCCTGGAGCGGGTTGCGGAGCAGGCGTACGACGGCTGCGGCCATCGCGCACAGGACCAGGAGGTCCAGGACGGTCAGCCCGATCGGCAACTGCGAGGTCAGGGTCGCGTGTTCGGAGCCGGGCCAGAGCCTCGCCGTCAGCAGCAGGGCGATCCCGGTCGTCGGGGAGCGGACGTACAGGGCGGTCACCGCGACGAGTGCGAGCAGGGCGGCGCCGAGTGCCAGCAGGGTCGAGGGGTTCACCGGCCCACCGCCGCCCGCGCAGCCGTCTTCACATAAGGCGACACCATCAGCACCGGCGCCCGCACCCCCGCATGCCGCGCGCAGTACACCCACCACTGACGCGGCGGCAGTTCGCGCTGCGAGGTGATCCGGCGCAGCGCCTCGCGCACGCCGATGCCCGGCTCGCGCGAGCCCGTCAGCGGGGGGTTGCGGTCGCAGGTGCCGATGTGGCGGGGCGTCACATAGACGGGGATGCCGGCCCGGCGGGCGCGGTAGCCGTGGTCGTAGTCGCCCATGCCGTGGCGGAAGACCTTGTCGATGTCGCCGATGCGGTCGCGTACGGAGCGCGGGACGAGGACGACGTTGCCGTTGTACGTGTCGCAGGGCTCGGGCCTGCCGCTCGGTTCGACCAGTGCCAGGGCGCGGCCGACGC
>NZ_JAFLRJ010000547.1 GCF_017315755.1 Streptomyces beijiangensis | reverse complement strand
CGTCAAAGCGGAACAAGCTCAGTTCCTGGTGTGAGCTAGCAGGCGCGACTGCTGCGACTTTGGCGAACCACTATGACTCCCCGGCGGTTGCCGGGGCCCACCCATCCGCCCCGAGTCTGGAAGGAGGTGAACAGCGATGGCCACTGTCAAGAAGTTGGTTGCGGCACTGACCGCAGGCAAGGCCCAGGCGCCCCGGCGCGTCGAGAACCTCAAGCATCTCGTACTGCGCTGAGCGGGCGGCCGTGCAGGACCATCCATGACGGCCCTGCACGGCCGGTCCGTCAGGAGAGGGAAACGCAGCATGCGACAGATTCTGGAGCTTTCGGTCACCTCAGCGGTGATCCTACGCATGGTGTTCGCCGGCCTATTCCCCCCGGTGGGCAGGATCCTGAGCTGGCCCATGTACGCATGGGCCACAGCGATCGTCGTGGCGGTTCAAGTCTCCGAAGATGTCGAGCCTGAGGGCGGTAGCTGGGCCGCGATCAACCCATACGAGGATTTACCGCGCGGGGAGTTCATGATCGGCCCCGACACGCTCGACGATTACCTGCAGTTCCTCGCCGATAAGCACCGGTGGGTGCGCTGTTCAGGGTCGGCGTACGGGCATTTCGGAGAACGCAGCATCGAAGTGGCGGATGGTCATGTGGTTGTTGCAGAGCCTCGCTGACGGATTCTCTGTACCGGTGCACGATGCCGTACTCCAGCTCTACCGAATACTCGTCGCCGTAGCCGTGTTGTGGAAATCGGGGGCGACACTCCTCCTAAGGACTGTCCCGTAACT
>NZ_JAFLRJ010000546.1 GCF_017315755.1 Streptomyces beijiangensis | reverse complement strand
GGCGGCGCCGGGGGACCGGCTGGCGGTCGTCGACCCCGAGACGCTGGAGGAGCGGGCGGCGGCGGCCTTCGGCCCCGGCGGGCGGCTGCTCAACGGGGCCGCGGCGATAGGGGAGTTGGTCAACCAGGGACCGAACCCCTTCGAGGGGTACTGGCGCAACGAGACGGCGGACGCGGCGCGTCGGCGGGGCGGCTGGTACTGGACCGGGGACCTCTTCTACCGGGACACCGAGGGGTTCCTGTACTTCGCGGGCCGTACGGACGACCGACTGCGGGTCGACAGCGAGAACCTCGCGGCGGCGATGATCGAGAACATCCTGGCCCGGTGGGACGGAGCGNNGATGGCGGCGGTGGCGCTCCGGGACGGGGCGGTCTTCGACCCGGACGCGTTCGCCGAATTCCTGCGTGCGCAGCCCGACTTGGGGACGAAGATGGCGCCCCGGTTCGTACGGGTGGTGGCGTCCATGCCGGTGACGGCGACGAACAAGGTGCACCGGGTCGCGCTGCGGAGAGAAGGCTTCGCGGGGTGCGCCGACGAGGTGTGGTGGTCGCAGGAGGGCACGTACCGCCGTCTCACCGAGGCGGATGTGGACGGGCTGCGGGCGGAGTTCCGGGCGCACGGACGGGACGGCCTGGTGGCGGGGCCAGTTGACGCCGAAGGGCCGGCCGTCGGGTGACGGCCGGCCCTTCCTCCGTACGTACGGCGCTTACGCGGCCTGGGTCACCTGCTCCACCGGAGCGGGAGCGGTGCAGCTCCGGCGCAGCATCGTCACCGACAGCACCGCACCCGCCACCAGGACCGCGGCCCCGCCGACCGACGCGTAGTGCATCCCGTGCACGAAGGCCTC
>NZ_JAFLRJ010000055.1 GCF_017315755.1 Streptomyces beijiangensis | reverse complement strand
CCCCCATGACGACGGATGACTTCGCCCTCTCCTTCGACGCGGTGGCAGCCCAGTACGCCGCAGCCCGCCCCGGCTACCCCCCGGCCCTCTTCGACGCAGTCGAAGCAATGGCCGACCAGCCGCTCAAAGGGGCCAGGGTCTACGACATAGGCGCCGGCACCGGCATAGCAACCCGCCTCCTCCGAGACAGAGGCGCGCACGTCACAGCCGTGGAGCCGGGCCCCCAAATGGCCGCCCAACTGCACCAGGGCCTCCCCGACGTCCCCCTCGTCCGCGGCGACGGAAACCACCTGCCCCTGCTCTCGGGCTCGGCGGACTTCATCACCTACGCCCAGTCCTGGCACTGGACCGACCCGGCCCGCTCGATCCCCGAGGCCCTCCGCGTGCTGGCCCCGCGCGGCGCCCTGGCCCTCTGGTGGAACATCCCGGACCCGGCCACCGCCTGGTCCGCGGCCCAGGAGGACCGCCTCAAGAAGCGATGCCCCGGCTACCACAGTCACGGCATCGCACCCGAGGCCCCCGGCATCATCAAGAACCTCGACCACGCCCTGAACCCGGCCTTCCGCCTCCTGCACTGGAAGCGGACAGTCCCTCTCGACACGCACCTCGCCCACCTGGGCAGCCGCTCCTACTTCGCGACGATGGGCCCGCAGGTCACGGAGGCCGCCCTCGCCCAGGAGCGCGCCGAACTCCTCAGCGTCTTCCCCGACGGCCAGGTCGAGGAGGCGTACGCACTGGACGTCACGGTCGTACGGAAACCAGCCTGACCGGCGCCCCAAAGCGCCCCGACCGGCGCCCAGCTCAGCGCCGCCCGCCTCCGTACCGCCCGACCAGCCCGACGACACCGCCCACAACAACCCCGCGCCAAAGCCCGTCGCCCACACTCGTGAAGAAACTTTCCGAGCCGACCAGCTGCCGCACCACCACATCGCTGAAGGCCATCAGCGCGGCAGGCACCGCCGCGACCCGCCAGGGATGAGCCGCGGCCCAGCGCCGTATCCGATGATCGGAGCCGGCCCCGCCACGCCTGCCGAGCACCGCCCCCGCGCCGCCCACCACGAAGAAGAGCGTCAGGGTGACGGAGAGGGCCCCGGCCACCACGCCGGCCCCGATCCCGTCGGCGATGGTCCCGATGCCGAGCGAGACGGCCCCGCCCAGCGCACCGACCACCGACGCGGCCCGCCAGGGCCCGAGCGTCGCGGAGGCGACAGCCAGACTGCGCCCCTCCGCCTTGCTGATCCCACTGTTCTGCGTCATAAATCCACAGTCCGCCTCTCCCTCCCCCCGCCGCCATGGGGGATGACCCTGACGCACCCCTGACGCGCCCCTGAACCCCTCGAAGCCTTGACGCGGCATGCCTTCGGGCGCATTATTCACCGCATGATGAATAAACCGTCGGACGCCGTCACGGCCCGCGGCCTCAGCGTCATCCGCGGCCCCCGCACCGTCCTGCACGACCTGCACTTCTCCGTCCCCCGAGGCCAGATCACCGGCCTCCTAGGCCCGTCGGGCTGCGGCAAATCCACGCTGATGCGCGCGATCGTCGGCACCCAGGCCAAGGTCACCGGCACCCTGGACGTCCTCGGCCTCCCCGCAGGCTCCCCACCCCTGCGCGCCCGCATCGGCTACGTCACCCAGACGCCCTCCGTCTACGCCGACCTCACCGTCCACCAGAACCTCGACTACTTCGCCGCGATCCTCACCCCCGGCCGCAGGGCAGCGGCCCGACGCCGTACGGACGTCACCCGCGCGATCACCGCCGTCGACCTCACCACCCACGCCGACGCCCTCGCCAAGAACCTCTCCGGCGGCCAGCTGAACCGCGTCTCCCTGGCCGTGGCGCTCCTCGGTTCCCCCGAAATCCTGGTCCTCGACGAACCCACGGTCGGCCTGGACCCCGTACTCCGCCGCGACCTGTGGACCCTCTTCCACGACATCGCCGCCCAGGGCACCACGATCCTCGTCTCCTCCCACGCCATGGACGAGGCCGAACGCTGCCACCGCCTGCTCCTCCTCCGCGAAGGCACGCTGCTGGCCGACGAAACCCCGCAGGGAATCCTTACCCGCACCCGCACGACCACAGTCGAAGAAGCCTTCCTCCACCTGGTCGACGAAGCCGCCACGGAGGCCGCCGCAGAGACCACTCCCAAGGAGCCGGCCCGATGAACGCCGCCCGCACCACAGCCACCGCCCTGCGCGTCCTGCGCCAGCTGCGCCACGACCCGCGCTCGATCGCGCTCCTCCTCGCGGTCCCCTGCGTGATGCTCCTGCTGCTCCGGTACGTGTTCGACGGCAGCCCCCGCACCTTCAACTCCATCGGGGCCTCGCTCCTCGGCATCTTCCCGCTGATCACGATGTTCCTGGTGACCTCCATCGCGACCCTCCGCGAACGCACATCGGGCACCCTGGAACGCCTCCTCGCCATGCCCCTCGCGAAGGGGGACCTGATCGGCGGCTACGCCCTCGCGTTCGGCGCCGTGGCCGTGGTCCAGTCGGCACTCGCCACCGCCCTCGCCCTCTGGGGCCTGGGCCTGGACGTCACCGGCGCCCCCGGCCTGCTCCTCCTGATCGCCCTCCTGGACGCCCTGCTCGGCACCGCGCTCGGCCTCTTCGTCTCCGCGTTCGCGACGTCCGAGTTCCAGGCGGTCCAGTTCATGCCGGCCGTGATCTTCCCCCAGCTGCTGCTCTGCGGCCTGTTCGCCCCGCGCGCCAGCATGCAGCCGGTCCTGGAGGCGATCTCGTACGCCTTCCCGATGTCGTACGCGGTCGACGGCATGACCCAGGTCCTCACCCACCCCGATGTCACCTCCGCCTTCTTCCGCGACACGGCGGTCGTCATCGCCTGCGCCCTGGCGGTCCTGGTCCTCGGCGCGGCCACCCTCCGCCGCCGCACCCCCTGAAAGAGATCCACCCTTCGGACGCCGCACCCCACCCGCCACCCCCAGTGCGAGGATGACCAGCACAACAGCAAGGCAGGCCCCCCAGCGGCGAGGTGAACAGAGCCATGGCCACGACCCAGACAGTCGCAGTCCTCGGTACGGGAAAGATCGGCGAGGCACTCCTCTCCGGCATGATCCGCGCGGGCTGGCACCCCACCAACCTCCTGGTCACCACCCGCCGCCCGGACCGCGCCGAAGAGCTCCGCACCCGCTACGGCGTGGAAGCGGTCACCAACGCCGAGGCCGCCAAGCGGGCGGAGACCCTGATCCTGGCGGTCAAGCCGCAGGACATGGGAAAGCTCCTCGACGAACTGGCCCCGCACACCACCGCGGACCACCTCCTCATCAGCGCGGCGGCGGGCATCCCGACCACGTTCATCGAGGAGCGCCTCCCGCACGAGACGCCAGTGGTCCGGGTCATGCCGAACACCCCCGTCCTCGTCGACGAAGGCATGTCGGTCATCTCGGCAGGCACGCACGCGACCCCCGCGCACCTGGCCCACACCACGGAGATCTTCGGAGCGGTGGGCAAGACCCTCCGCGTCCCCGAGTCCCAGCAGGACGCGGCCACCGCGCTCTCCGGCTCGGGTCCGGCGTACTTCTACTACCTGGTCGAAGCGATGACCGACGCCGGAATCCTCCTCGGCCTCCCGCGCGCCCAGGCCCACGACCTGATCGTCCAGGCGGCGATCGGCGCAGCGGTGATGCTCCGCGACAGCGGCGAACACCCGGTGAAGCTCCGCGAAGCGGTGACGAGCCCCGCGGGCACCACCATCAGCGCAATCCGTGAACTCGAGAACCACGGCGTACGAGCAGCCCTCATCAACGCCCTGGAGGCAGCCCGCGACCGCAGTCGCGAACTGGCCTCCGGCAACGGCTGACCAGGCAGCTCAGCGCGCCAGCAGCCCGATGGCCGCGTACGCCGCATCCACGGTAGGCCGAGCGAGCCCCCTGGCCCGCTCGGCCCCCGCCCTCAGCACGGACTCCACATGACCGGGATCGGCGGCCAGCTCCGCATGCCGCTCCTGTACGGGCCGGAGCAGCTCCACCACCGCATCGGCGACGTCCCGCTTCAACGCCCCGTAGCCCGAGTACTGCGCCGCGAGCTCACCGGGCTCCTTCCCGGTACAGGCCGACAGGATCTCCAGCAGATTGGCGACGCCGGGGCTCTTCTCCCGGTCGTACACGACATCGCTCGCCGCATCCGTCACCGCCCGCATGACCTTCTTGCGTACGACGTCGGCGTCATCGAGCAGATAGACGATCCCCGGCCCCGAGGCCAGCGACTTCCCCATCTTCCCCGTGGGGTCCTGCAGATCCATGACTCGCGCGGCCACCGTCGGCCGGGTGGCCCGGGGCACCACAAAGGTCTGCCCGTACCGCTGGTTGAACCGCACCGCCAGATCCCGCGCGAGCTCGACGTGCTGCGTCTGGTCGTCGCCCACCGGCACTTCGTCGGTCCCGTACGCCAGGATGTCGGCCGCCATCAGCGCCGGATAGGTGAGCAGCGACAGCCGCACACTCTCCCCGCGCTCCCGTGCCTGCGCGGTCTTCTCCTTGTACTGGATCATGCGCCGCATCTCGCCGTCGGAAGCGGTGCACTCCATCAGATACGACAGCCGCGCATGCTCATCCACATGGCTCTGTACGAACACCACGCACTGCTCCGGATCCAATCCCGAGGCCAGCAGCAACGTCGCCGCCTGCCGACTGAGCCGCCGCACCCGCGCAGGATCGTGCTCCATGGTCAGCGCATGGAGGTCCACCACACAGAACAGCGCGTCGGACCGGTGCTGGTCGACCTCGGCCCACTGCCGGACCGCGCCCAGGTAGTTGCCCAGCGTCAGATGCCCTGTCGGCTTGACCCCACTGAAAACCCGCGTCATCTCTCTACCTCCTGGATCGAGCCCGCCACCACCAGCGGCCGAGCTCCCGGAGGGAGATACAGAAACGGCCGCCGAAGCGGCGGCCGTTGAGTACATGCGTAAGGGCCGGCCGCCGTCAGGCGGCCCACCACTGAAGGATGCACGCATGCGTTGTCATGCCTCCCACCCTAGCGACCCGGCCCCGGCTTGACACGGGTTTCACGCATCCGTAATGTTCTCCGAGCTGTCCGAAGTGAGTGCCAACCCCGGTTGGTCCCCGGACAGCCATCTCGCAACAACCATTCGAACGAACGACTTGTCGTTTCATTCCTGTGCGTCTGCGCGAAATGAGGATTCGCCCCCGATTAGCGTCGGAGGCAGGGAATCCGCTAAAGTCTCACTCGTCGGAACGGCCCAACAGCCGGAAAGACACAGCAGGTTGAAAGTCCCGCTGACTGGGAATCAGGCCCGAAAGGATCTGATAGAGTCGGAAACGCAAGACCGAATGGGAAGCGCCCGGAGGAAAGCCTGAGAGGGTGAGTACAAAGGAAGCGTCCGTTCCTTGAGAACTCAACAGCGTGCCAAAAGTCAACGCCAGATATGTTGATACCCCGGCCCACTTCGGTGGGTTGGTGGTTCCTTTGAAAAAGCCCTTCCCTTTGCCGGGAAGGCAACACAGCGAGGACGCAGTGAACGGTCGGCCTTATTCCGGCATGACCGTTCCGCTCTTCCGATGTGT
>NZ_JAFLRJ010000545.1 GCF_017315755.1 Streptomyces beijiangensis | reverse complement strand
GCGGACGGCTGGAGCGGGCGGGTTCAAGGTAGTAGCCGTCTGGTAGCCCGTCCTGGGGGAGGTAGGGATTTCTGGCAGTGATGAGTTCTGCCATGCCGCCTCTGATCTGCTTCCGCACCTCGTCGGGGAGACCATCGCGGTAGATACGTGCAGCTTCGACCCAGTCAGCTTGCCAGGGCGGCCCCATGAAGCCGTCGGTCACCGGCCGGGTTCCGTCTGGCGGGCGGCACGGCGGAGGTGTCCGGCTTCTTCAAGGAGGGCTTTGGCGCGAGCGGAGTCGCTTGCCTCGCCTGCCTCGTCCTCCATGCCGTGCACCTTCTGCTCAAGGAGCGGGTCGCGGGCGATGGCGTACTCGCCCCACCAGCGGGCCATGAACGCGGGAACCGGTGCGATGTCATACGCATCGGCGATGTCTCGCTTCCAGTGGGCATCGAAGTCGGCGAGGAGCTGCGGGGAGTGCTGGGCGATGGCTTCGCGCAGGGCTCTTGGAGTTCTCTCAGGCATGGGTGGGACACCCGGTCCGCCCGGAGCGGCAGTCGTCATGCGTGCCCTCCTTGATTCGACAATCCTCGGCCCGCTCCCTGCGGTGCTCCCCTATAGAGCGTATCGCCGTACGGGCCGCGCGAGAGTGGGTACATCTCGTGAGGCCCAAGGTGCCCAGCAGGGCAGCTGCCCGTGGAGGGTTGTGTGCAGACCCGTACCGCGACCCCGGTCCGGGGATGCTCCAGCGCGGCCGACATGGAACGTCGCTGCCCTGGCAGTGCCGGAAGAGTCGCGTCCGCCGGCGTCGATGTCGGCGCCCTCGGAACCCCCTCTCTTGTTGAGCGACATCAGCGAACCGCTTCTCCTTATCCGCACGTTCGATGAACTGCCTGGTCAACGTCCTGTCGGTTGAGGTGACTTCGTGCCATGTGGTGGCGGACGTGATGTCAACTCACTGAATGTGGCTGAGGGCGCTGATGCGCGACGCGTGACCGCAGAGTCGGCCCCGCGCGGGCGTGGAAGGGCGACCGCAACCGGCCTGGAACGTGATCGTTGATCGTGAGTGATCAGTTTCCGTTCTTCTGCCAGGCGTTGTTTGCCGGGTGATGCCGTGCGTGGCGGTAGCAAGCCGGTGAACCGGCTGCCAAGCACTCCCGAGCGTGCACGTTGGCGGGCATGGGTGGTGGTGTCGCTGATCGCCTTGGTCGCGGTGGTGTGTGCGGGGG
>NZ_JAFLRJ010000544.1 GCF_017315755.1 Streptomyces beijiangensis | reverse complement strand
GGGTTGAGGCCCTCCACCCATTCCTCGTAAAGAGGGCTCGGAGCTCGGGGCTTGAGCCCCGGGGGGCCTGGTTGGTGGTGGGCTTCGGGCCGCATAGCAGGATGGCGTTATGGCCCATGTCGCGTTGTTCCACTCGGTGCTCGGTCTGCGTTCTGCGGAACTCCTGGCTGCCGAGCGGTTGCGTGGTGCTGGGCATGAGGTCGTCACACCTGATCTCTTCGGCGGAGAGACTGCGGCCACGCTCGATGAGGGGTTCCGGGTTGTGGACCGGGTCGGCTGGGCGGCGGTGGTCGCGGCGGCCCGGGAGGCGCTTGGGGGCATGCCGGAGGAGACCGTGCTCGCGGGTGTGTCCATGGGGACGGGCGTTGTCGGTGAGGTGTGGGCGGAGCGGCCCGCCGCCGGGGGCGTTCTGCTGCTGCACGGGGTCGCTGATCTTCCCGGGTCGGTTCGCCCCGGGCTCCGGGTGCAGTTGCACGCGGCGGAGCCGGACGGCTTCGCGCCGGGCGAGCGTGTTGCCGCCCTCGGGCGGGCGGCTCGGGAGGCCGGGGCGGAGCTGGAGGTCTTCCGGTACCCGGGCGCCGGGCACTTCTACACCGACCGCGAGCTTCCCGACCACGACCCGGCCGCAGCCGAACTGACCTGGCAGCGGGTGCTGGACTGGCTTGGCTAGGGGTGCTGGAGCGTTGCGATGAAGGCGGACCAGGCCGGGGCGCGGAACGTGAGCGCCGGGCCGTGGGGGTTCTTGGAGTCGCGGACGGGGACAAGGCCGGGGAAGGCGGCGGCGACCTCCAGGCAGTTGTTTCCTTCGCCGCCGCTGTAGGTGGACTTGTGCCAGGTGGCCGAGGTGAGGTCAGACTCGGGGATCGTGATCTTCATGTGCGTAATCCTCCGCCACTGATGCAATCAGGGCCAGGGATTGTTTCGGAGTGAGTGCGTTGGCCCTGAGCAGATCGTAGGACAGTTGGTGGCGCGCCACGGTGGCTGGATCGTCCATCAGCTGGCCTGTGGCGGGGGCTTCGATCAGTGCGAGCGGGGGCGCATCCTCGAAGAACATGATTTTGAGTGAGCCGTGCAGGGAGGCGTGCCCGCCCGCCGAGAACGGGAGCACCTGGACGACGATCCGCCGGATGCGCGCCAATTCAGCGATGTGGCGCAGGTTGCGTGCCATCACCTCCGGTCCGCCGACCGGTCGACGCAGGGCCGCCTCGTCCAGAACGACCCACAACAAAGGCTTTGTTGGGTTGTCGAGAAGGTGGGTCCGCTCCATGCGGGCGGCCAGGAGTTCGTTGATGACCTCGTCAGGTGCGGTGGGCTGGTAGTCGAGGAAGACCGCACGGGCGTAGTCGGGGATCTGAAGCAGACCAGGGATCAGCATCCCCGCGTACTCCTGGAGCCCGATCGCCATTGCCTCTGCCTCAGCCGCCTCGGCGAACTGTTCAGGGTGCTTGGACCTGTTCGCCTTCGTGCAGTGCCGTACGAAGAACCCGCCCGCGCCCAGGATCTCGTCGAGCTTGTGCGCCATGTCCGGCAGGATGCGGCGCGTACCCGCCTCCATCTGGCCCACGTAGGAGCCGCTGACGAACAGGAGCTCGCCCAGGGCCTGTTGGGTGAGGCCGGCTCGTTCGCGGGCGTGGTGGAGTTCTTCGCCGATCATGATGCGGCGGGATGAGGGGTCGAGATCCTTCGGGCCGGTCATGGGCATCAACCTTCGATCCAGCAACGGGCTTTGTTGGGCTGGCGCTCTGGCAAGCGTAGAGGTGAACCGGTCACGCTGTGTGGGGAAAGGAAACACTCAGCGTGGAGGAATGTGCGATGGCAATGACAGTGCAGGAGCGAGTGCGGGCCACCGAGGAGGCCGTGGGGCAACTCCGGGTGGGGCTCGGGGC
>NZ_JAFLRJ010000543.1 GCF_017315755.1 Streptomyces beijiangensis | reverse complement strand
ACTGCTGCTTGAGCCCGTCGGGCCGGTTGAAGGTGACGAATCCCTTCTTGATGATGCCGGCGGTGTCGCTCTTCGCCACAGGGGCGAGTACAGGCCACTTGTCGAGGCACGCACCGGTGCACGCCGACTTCATCGGCCAGGCGGAATCCTTCTTGAAGCGGTAAACCGTCATTCCGCGCTTGTCCACGACGATGTTGCCGAGTTTGGGGTCCTTGCGTACGGAGAGTCCGGGCAGCGCGGCCACCGCTCCCGCGCCG
>NZ_JAFLRJ010000542.1:1111-1279 GCF_017315755.1 Streptomyces beijiangensis | reverse complement strand
GCAGCAGTCCCTGAACTGCTGGCCGACGTACACCTTCTCCGGCGACATCAAGCCCGGCGACACCAATGGCCAGGGAATCGGAGGCACTTGGTATGCGATCTCACCCGATGCCAAGCTGATCGGCGCGACCAAGTAGACCTGCTCCCAGACTTCCGGCCCGTCACCGCA
>NZ_JAFLRJ010000542.1:0-1039 GCF_017315755.1 Streptomyces beijiangensis | reverse complement strand
TCGACATTTCGGTGCCGAGCGTGTCGCGGATCTACGACTACTACTTGGGCGGCTCGCACAATTTCGAGGTGGACAGGGAAGCCGCCCGCAAGGCCATGGAGTTCGTGCCGGGGCTGCCCAAGGTCATGCAGGCGAATCGTGCCTTCATGCGCCGGGCTGTACGTTTCGCCGTCGACGAGGGCGTGACGCAGTTCCTCGACATCGGGTCAGGCATCCCCACGTTCGGCAATGTCCACGAGGTCGCCCAGGGTGCGAATCCCGAGGCGCGCATCGTGTACGTCGACCACGACCCGGTCGCGGTCGCCCACAGCCAGGTCGTACTCGAAGGCAATGAGCGCGCTCGTATCGTCGCCGCCGATCTGCGCAAGCCGCAGGAGATCCTGCGCAGCCCCGAGGTCACCGAACTCCTCGACCTGGACCGCCCGGTCGCCCTGCTGCTGGTCTCCGTACTCCACTTCGTCGAGGAGAGCGACGACCCCCGCGGCGCCGTGGCCGAACTGCGCGACGCGCTCGCCCCTGGCAGCCTGCTCGTCGTCTCCCACGCCTGCTACGAGGGCATACCGGTCCCGAAGGAGCAGGCCGGTGGCGCGGTCGGCGTCTACCGGAACATCCGCAATCCGCTGATCATGCGCACGCACGAAGAGATCCTGCGGTTCTTCGACGGCTTCGAGCTGGTCGAGCCGGGGCTGGTCGCCATCCCGGAGTGGTGCCCGGAGGCGCCGGTCGAACAGGAAGACCCGTTCGCCTTCTCGGGCTTCGTCGGAGTGGGACGCAAGGCGTGAGCATTCCCCCGGAGGCGTCCGGCCCCCCGACCGGACACGACTCCACCGAAGACAGAATCGGGCGGTTCGCCACGATCTGGGGCCGGGCCATCTTCCCTGCGACGGCGACCTCCCTCACCCGGGCCGAGTTCGAGCAGCATCTGCTGCCGCTCGCCCACCGGTTGAGCGAGGCGCTGCACGCCCACCCCTTCGACACGGCGCCCGCCCAGCGGATCGGGGCCGATCTGGTCGCGCTGCACTGCACGGACCCGGACGCG
>NZ_JAFLRJ010000541.1 GCF_017315755.1 Streptomyces beijiangensis | reverse complement strand
TACTCGCCGGGCGCGAGGCGGACGCGGCGGTGCTCGGGTACGAGATGGCGATGCTGGTCAAGAGCGTACGGCCGTACCTGGTGACGAACGCCCGCAAGCGGGCCGACGCGTCCAGCGCCACGGGGCGCTGACGGTGCCGCTTCCACAGGAGGGGCCGTGGCTCGACGACGCGGCGGGCCGCCTCATCCGCCCGTACGCCGTCAGCAACGGCCGTACGAGGCCCACCACCGCGTTCGACCTGCTGACCCTGGTCAGGGCCACCGGCACGTCACCCCCTGCCCATCTCGGCCTCGAACACACCCAGGCGCTCGGCCTGTGCGGAGCGCAGTCCACCTCGGTGGCGGAGATCGCGGCGTATTTGAGGCTGCCCGCCGTGGTCACCAAGGTGCTCCTCTCCGACCTGATGGAATGCGGCGCGGTCACCACCCGCGCCCCCCGATCCGACGAAGAACCCACCGACCTTTCCTTGCTGGAGGCAGTGCTCGATGGCCTACGACGACGGCTCTGATCTCTTCCCCACCGCACTGAAGATCCTGGTCGCAGGCGGCTTCGGGGTCGGCAAGACCACCTTTGTGGGGGCGGTCAGCGAGATCTCACCGCTCAGTACGGAGGAGATGCTCACCGAGGCGGGCGAGGGGACCGACGACCTGGACGGCGTCGAGTCCAAGACCACGACGACCGTGGCCATGGACTTCGGACGGATCACGCTCAGCCCGGACCATGTGCTCTACCTCTTCGGCACACCCGGCCAGGAGCGGTTCTGGTTCATGTGGGACGAACTCTCCGCGGGAGCGCTCGGCGCCGTGGTCCTCGCCGACACCCGGCGGCTCGTCGACTGCTTCGGGGCGATCGACTTCTTCGAACAGCGCGGCCTCGGATTCGTCATCGCCGTCAATGAGTTCGACGGCGCCCACCGCTACGAACCGGAGGAGGTACGAGCCGCCCTCGACCTCAGCCCCGAGGTGCCCGTGCTGCTCTGCGACGCCCGGATCGCGAGCTCGGGAATCCGGGCCCTGGTCACGCTCGTACAGCATCTGCTCGCCACCACCCCGGCAACGGACGAACAGGGAGCACTCTCGTGACGTACAACCCGACCGACCGCATGCTGGTGACCCCCGTCGACAGGGAAGCGCCGGACCGGGTGCGGAGGCTGCGCCAGCTGGGCATAGGCGAGCGCCCGGACGCCGGGTTCGACGCCTTCGCGCGGCGGTTGGCGGAGGCCACGGCGGCTCCGTACGGGATGGTCAACTTCATTGACGAGAACCGGCAGTTCTTCGCCGGACTGCACACTCCGAGCGGCTCCCACGTGGGCACTGACCTGACCACGGTGGCCGCGGCGGGAGTCATCGGCCGGATCCTCGCCCGCGATCACGGCTACTGCCCGCACGTGGTCGCACGGCGCAAGGCGCTCGTCCTGGAGGACGTCTGCGACTACCCGCGCTTCGCGGGCAACCCGGTGGTCGACGAGATCGGCATCCGCTCCTACATGGGGGCGCCGCTCATCGACCGTACGGGGATCGTGATCGGCACGATCTGTGTCGCGGACATCGAACCCCGGGCGTGGGGGCGGGCAGGGCTCGACACCATCAAGGCCATGGCGGCGGAACTCCTCGAGACGATCCACCGCAGGGAGGACCGCACCTTCTGACTCAGACGCTCACCACCGTGCCGTCGGGAAACTCCAGCCGGACGGACGCCCCGTCGGCCTCTACGGTGATCGACTCGCGCAGCGCCCGCGGATGGACCGTGTCGCGGGAGAGCGCGATCAGCGAGACGTGCAGGCTCCGGCCGCCGGGGTGGCCGGCTGCCTGTGCGTACGGCGTCGCGGACTGCGGGCCGTAGGCGTTGGCCTGCACGTCCCTGGCGACCGCGGCGTCCTGCCAGCCGTGCAGCGCGACGATCGCGCTGGTCAGACCTTCGGCCGTACGGGCAAGAGCCCAGCCGGGGCCGGATTCCGCGACGGGGCGCTCCGTGGACGCCACCGCGAAGCCGCCCTCGCGCACGGTCGCGCCCTGCTGCGCGTCGACGCGATGGACCCGGATCTCCCACGGCCCGTGCAGCACGCTCGTCGTCTCGACGCGGCAGCCCTCGTCCTCGTACCAGGACGATGCGGTGCGCCCCTGGCAGCCGACCGGGTGGATACGGCGGCGGCGCGAGGGCGTGCCGTCGGGGGCGAGGACCGCGAGATGGCTGTCGACGGTGCGGGAGAAGGCGTGCGGGGCCGAATCGGGCGCGGTCGCCGAGGAGTAGCCCAGCTTCGCGTAGTGCGGGTCGTCGGTGGCAGGGCCGTCCGGCGGGTTGTGGTCGCTGCCGTGGTTGATCAGGCGCACGATGCCGTCGTCGCGGGTCCCGTGCAGCAGCCAGCCGGGGGCGGGGAGCGCGGTGTACTGGTCGGACTCCTCGATGGGCAGGGCCTGTTCGCGTGCGGTCCAGGTGGGGTGGTCGGCGGGCAGCAGCAGTCCGAGGAAGCCCTTGGACGCCCAGTAGGGGGATGCGGGACCTGAGTACGGCTGGGTGGTGGGCAGGTACGTGTCGTACCAGCCGAGGGTGAGCAGCCCGCGCTCGTCGGGGACGCCGCGCTCGGCGAAATGGCGCATGGTGCCCGAGGCGAGGCGGCGGGTGCGGCCGGGGGAGAGCGGGGTGCAGTCGGCGAGGGCGCCCATCCAGACGGGGGCGAGGGCCGCGTAACGGTAGGTGAGCGAGCGGCCCTGGTGGACGGGGGAGCCGTCGGTGGAGAAGAAGTGCTGGTAGCCGTCGAGGAATTGGCCGAGGCGGTCGCGGTAGACCTTGGTGCGGCCGGTTTCCGGGTCTTCGCCGGCGATCCGCGACCAGAGCAGGGGATAGAGATGGAGCGCCCAGCCGACGTAGTAGTCGAAGTTGCGTCCTTCGCCGTCCGTGTACCAGCCGTCGCCGACGTACCAGTCCTCGATACGGTCCAGGCCGCCGTCGATGTCGGACTGGCTGAACGGTGCGCCGACGGAGGCCAGGAACTGCTCCGAGACCACCTGGAAGAGCCGCCAGTTGTTGTCCCAGGTACGGCTCCCGACGAATCCGGAGAACCAGTCGACGACCCGCTCCTGGACCTTGGTGTCCAGCTTGTCCCAGATCCAGGGGCGGGTCTCGTGCAGACCGACGGCGATGGACGCCGCCTCGACCATCTGCTGCGAACACTCGGTGAGGCGGGGCCAGGCCTCGCGGGAGGCCGGGTCGGTGCCCGTTGTCAGACCCTGCGCGTAGCGTTCGATCAACAGCGGGTCCACCTCGCCGTGGGCCCCCGCTATGCGGAAGGCGGCGAGCAGGAATGACCGTGCGTACCCTTCGAGACCGTCCGACACGACCCCCGACCAACTGCCGCGCCCGGGCAGCCGGTACTGCGCGAAGCCCGGGGTCGCGTACGGCACGAGCGCGTCCAGGAGATGGTCGGCGAGGGCCTCCCAGTGGGCGCGGGTCCAGCCGGTGCGCGAGGAGAGCAGCCGGTCGGTCGGGGGAAGGTGCAGGAAGGGCGGGGTCATCCGGGTCATGCTCCTGAGCCTGTGAAGGGTTATGAAGAGTTACGCATCCGACAGGGTGCTGGGGTCGACGGGAGGCTGGGGGAGGGCGAGGGCGGTGAGTTCCGCCCTGCCGGTGGCGTCGATGGGGAAGGCCCACCGGTCGGCGAAGAAGGAGGTGAGGTCGTAGCCGGCGACACGGCTGGAGCAGGTGGCCAGAGCGCGGTAGCGCTTGGCGTTCTCCGTGTACGCGGACTGGGGGTTCTCCTCGCGGACCAGCCGGTGCAGGCGCGGCCAGAAGTCGTCCCCGTAGGCGAGTTCGAGCTGGCGCAGCGGGACGAGCTTCTCGTACGCGCCGAACGACGTCTCATAGGCGAGCCCCGCGGTGCCGAGCTTGGGCGCGGACGACTGGAAGGGGTTGAGGCCGGTGGCGTCCTTGGTGGTGAGGAGGTTGGAGGTCTGGCCCAGAGTGCGCTGGGCGGCGAGCGAGTAGATGTTGACCGTGACCTCGGTCAGCCCGCCCGGCTTGTACGCGAACTGCTGATGGAGGTGGCCGAGTTCGTGGTAGAGACCCCAGCCGCGCGTCCGCAGACCCTCGACCGTGGTGGCCCGGTCGAGATAGGCGCGCGGGAAGCCGTTGTAGCCATGGGTCGCATAGGCGCCGACGCCGGCCGGCACCTTGGACACCTCGGTGAAGTGGTAGACCCCGGCCTTGCGCCGGTGCACCGGCTTCGATCCGTCGAGCCCGCTGATCCTCGCGTGCGAGTCCACGATCGTCTCCACCAGACCGAGGAGGGCGGCGTGGTCCTGGTCGCGGTAGATGAGCGCGCCCTCGCGGGTCAGCGTCATGATCGTGTGCGGGGCGTGCAGTTCGACGTACGGGACGGCGGTGAGGGAGTCCAGCTGCTGCTGGTACGAGGCCTCGCTGGTGCTGCCCAGCGTGAAGACCGGCATCGGCACCGCGCCGGAGCGGAACGTCACCCCGGCCCGCTGTCCGTCCCCTTCGAGGGTCAGATAGACCGGCCCGCCGTTCGGGTCCGTGACGGAGTTGGCCCCGGCCTTGAGGGCGTAACTACGCGGCTCCTTGATCTCGCCGTAGTAGTCCCACAGCCCGATCCAGAGGGTCGGGACCAGGCCGTCGTACGGCAGGATATTGAGCTGCAGCGCGGTCCCCGGCGGAACGTACAGACCGGTGGCGGTGAACTCGCTGCCGCGCAGCGCCTGCGCCAGACGCAGCCGCTCCGACTCTCCGGACGGACGGGCAGTGACGGTGACGGTGCTGCAGGCGGCGGCCTGCGCGGGAGCGGCGCCGAGGACGCCGAGGGCGCCGGCCCCCGCGATCCCGGCGAGTACGGAACGGCGGCTGACGGAGTGCGACATCTTCATGAGGAACCTCCGGTGGTGGGGCGGACGGTCAGTCGGAGAGCGTGCTGGGGTCCACGGGCGGAGCGGGCAGCTTCAGCGCGGCGATCTCGGCGATTCCGGTGGCGTCGATGGGGAACGCCCACTTCTTCACGAAGAAGTCGGTGAGGTCGTGGCCGGAGACCCGGCTCGCGTAGGTGGAGAGCGCCCGGTACTGCCTGGCCTCGACGGCCGGCGGGTGGTCGTAGTCCTCGACGGGCTCGTCGTGCTGGTGCTCGGTGCGTACCAGTCGGTGCAGTCGCGGCCAGAAGTCGTCGCCGAAGGCGAGTTCGAGCTGGCGCAGCGGGACGAGCTGTTCGTACGCCCCGAAGGACGTGGTGTAGGCGAGCCCGGGGGTGCCGAGCTTCGGCGCCGCGGACTGGAACCAGTTCAGACCGGTCGTGGAGTTCTTGGTCAGCAGGTTGGACGGCTGGCCGAGGGTGCGCTGGGCGGCGAGCGAGTAGAGGTTGACGGTGACCTCGGTGAGTGTGCCCGCCTGGTAGGCGGCCTGCTGATTGAGGTGGCCGAGCTCGTGGTAGAGCCCCCAGCCGCGGGTGGTGAGGCCCTGGACGGTGCAGAGCCGGTCCATGTACACGCGGGGGAAGCCGTTGAAGCCGTGCCAGGCGTACGCACCGACGCCCTTGGGGACGACGCTGACCTCGTTGAAGTGGTAACGGCCCGCCTTGCGGCGGTCCAGGCGGGTCCTGCCGTCGAGCCCGCTGATCTGGTTGTGCGAGCCGATGACGGTGTCGAAGAGGCGCATGAGGGCGGTGTGGTCCTCGCTCCGGTAGAGCAGCGCGCCTTCGCGGGTGAGGGTGAGGATCGCCTGCTCGGTGGTCAACTCCACCCAGGGCACGTCGGTGATCGTGTCCAGCTGCTTCTGGAAGTCGGCCTCGGTGGTACGGCCCAGCTCGAAGACGGCCATCCGGGCGGTCCCCGACACATACCTGACGGAAGCGTGCTGCCCGTGGCCCGCGAAGCTCAGGTAGAGCGGACCGCCGTAGACGTCGGAGACGGTGTTGCGCCCGGGGCGCAGCGGGAAGACGCGCGGGGCCTTGAGCGCGACTTCGGTGTTGTAGTCGTCGAAGGTGCCGATGTGCAGCACCGGCAGGGGGCCGTGACCGGACCGGACGTCCACGGTGACCGCGGCTCCGGGTGCGGCGTACCGGCCGGTGGGGATGAACTCGCTGGCGCGCAGCGAGCGGTCGAGGCGCAGCCGCTCGGTCTCCGCGCCGGGGAAGGCCGTGACGAGCTGGGTGTCGTCCCGCCCATGCGCGGCGGCGGGGGCGGTGCCGAGCAGGGTGGCGGCTCCCGCACCGGCCAGTGCGGCGAGAGCGGTACGCCGGCTGAAGACGGTGGAGGCAGCCGAGGCAGCAGAGGCGGTGGAGCGGTCGGAGTGGGCGGAAGGATCGTTCGCAGGGCGCATCCGGACTCCCAGGGAGGGCGAGGGGTGATGGAGAGGCGTAGGGGATGCGCGCCAGCATGTAAGCGGTTGCTATCAGACCGCAAGAGGGTCCGGGAAGTTACTGTCTTTTACTATGGCCGAGAGGGGTCGGGCAGGCAGTAATCGCTCACACCCGACGGGCGTGCTTCGAGGGCGCAGCCACCGAATCCCGTACGACGATGTGCGTCCCGAGCCGCACCGCACCTGTGGTCTGCTCGCGCCAGTCGTCCTCGTCCCCGCCCGAAACGGCCAGCCGTACGGCCTGGCGCCCCATCTCCTCCAGCGGGATGTGCACGGTCGTCAGCCGGGGCCGCAGCTCCTGGGCGACCGGGATGTCGTCGTACCCCACCAGCGACATGTCCTGCGGCACCCGCACCCCGGCTTCCTCCAGTGCCTGGGCCGCGCCCGCCGCCACGATGTCATTGGCGGCGAAAACAGCCGTGAACTCCGGTCCTTCCTTGAGGAGTTCGGCCATCCGGCGCCTGCCGAAGGCGCGGCTGAACGAGCCGAGCTGCTCCAGCTCGGGATCGCGCGCGATGCCCCGCAGCTCCAGCGCCCGCCGATGGCCGGCCAGCCGCTCACGGGTGGTGGAGAGAGCGGGCGGCCCGCCGAGATAGAGGATCCGCTCGTGCCCCTGCGCGAGCAGATGATCGGTGATGGCGAAGGCGCCGCCCTCGTTGTCGTACTCGACGGATGCGGTCGGCGCCGGCTCGTCGAGCGGCGGTCGCCCGCACAGCACCAGCTTCGAGCCCCCGGCGTCCAACTCCCGCGCGCGCCGGGCGAGTTCGGTGGTGTATGAACGGTCGGCGAAGCTGCCGCCGACCACGATCACCGCATCCGCACGCCGCTCGTGCATCAGCTCGATGAAGGCCAGCTCGCGCTGCGGATCGCCCTGGGTGCAGCAGACCAGACAGAGTCGGTCGCCCAGGGCCGCCTCGCGCTCCACACCTCGCGCGATGTACGCGTAGAAAGGGTCGATGACCTCGCTGACGATGATCCCGACCGTACGGCCCGAGACCCCGGCCAGGGCGCGGGCGTGCGCGTTGACCACGTACCCCAGCTCGCGCATCGCCTCCTCGACCCGCTCACGCGTCGCGGTGGCGACCGGGTAGTTGCGGTTGAGCACGCGCGAGACGGTCGCCGTCGAGACCCCGGCGAGCCGCGCGACGTCGGTGACCGTCGCACGGCGCTGGCCGTCCGCGGCCGAGCTTTGGCGGCGCATCCGGCCCACCCCCTGGTTGTCGCTGTGTGGTGACGCCGAGTTTATGGCCTGCGCGGTCGTGTCGTTCATGCGATCCGCTCCAGGTCGGCGAGGTGCACGGGATGGTTGAAGGGCAGACCGCGGGCGTACCGGTCCAGCTCGTCCACGGCGAGCGCGCCCAGCCGTCCGACCTCGTTGCCCTGGGCCCCGGCCATATGAGGGGTGATGAAGACGTTCGGCAGATCCCACAGGGGATGTCCGTGCGGCAGCGGCTCCGGTTCCGTCACATCGAGTACGGCGTCGATCCTGCCGCTGACCAGGTGTTCCGTCAGCGCCTCGGTGTCCACGAGGCGCCCTCGCGCGGTGTTGACCAGCAGGGTGCCTGGGCGCATCAGACCGATCCGCCGCGCGTCGAGGATCTGCCGGGTCGCCGGGGTGTCGGGCGCGTGCACGCTCACCACGTCGCTGGTGGCCACCAGGGTGTCGAGATCGGTGAGCTCGGCGCCGAGCAGTGCGGCCTCGGACGCGCTCACGTACGGGTCGTAGAGCAGCACCTCGGCATCGATCACCCGCAGCAGCTCGATCACCCGCCGCCCGATCCGCGAGGCGCCGATCACGCCGACGGTCAGGCCATGGGTGCCCAGCCAGTGCTGGCGGTCGAGGTCGGCCTCCGTGCGGTGGGTGCGCCGGGTGCGGAAGAGCTGGGAGAGAGGGAAGGCCCGCTTGGCGCCCATGATGATCGCCGCGAGTGTGAACTCCGCGACGGGCACGGCGTTGGCCTCGGCCGCCGAGGAGACGGCGACACCGCGTTCGTACGCCTCGGTGGCCAGGAAGGTCTTGACGGTGCCGGCCGCGTGGATGACCGCACGCAGCCTGGGCGCCCGGTGCAGCAGGCCCGCGTCGATGGGCGGGCACCCCCACCCGGTGAGGAGCACTTCGGCGGATGCGAGTGCTTCGGCCGCCTCGGGGGAGCGGAACTCGCTGATGACATAAGGCGGTTGGAGATCGGCCGATTCCTCTAGCCGTACCCGTACCGGCGGCGGAAAGACGTCGTCGAGCAGACCCGGTGCCATGGCCAGTACGGTGCGCGGCCGCCGCGGGGGCGACTCTGCGGAATCCGTACCGGTAGGGACCGGCGCCTCGTAGGTGGTGCGCACCCTGCCTCCGGACAGTAAACGCGTTCTATGGATGGCCCGCACGCTAAGGAGGGCAACGCCCGGACGTCAAGCGATGTGATCGCTCATCTGCCCCGTCTTGTCAGCTATTTGGTGATCTGTCGGACAGAAAAGGGTCATAGAAACATCGCGTAACACAGACGTTCCTCTCGATCTCTTGACGCTGGGGTTAACCGCTTACTACGTTGCGGCGGCAGAAGGCCCACCACGCGCCACCCAGCCGAACAGGACAGCACCATGGCTGAAACAGCACCTACGCTGCCGCTTGAAAAGCGGCGCAAGCAGGCCAAAGCGCCCGCCCCGCCGCCCGTCGCCGCCCAGCGCAGGCTGAGCCTCTGGCAGCGGATCAGGCGCGACAAGGTCATGCTGCTGCTGACCCTGCCGGGACTGCTCTACTTCGTGGTGTTCCACTACGTGCCGCTGATCGGCTACATGGTGGCCTTCCAGGACTACCAGCCCTACCTCGGCTACATGCACAGCGCCTGGGTCGGTGTCTCCAATTTCACCGCGGCCTTCGCCGACCCGGACTTCTGGTCCGCGACCGGCAACACCCTGAAGATCGCCGTCGTCCAACTGGTCTTCTTCTTCCCCGTACCGATCGCCCTCGCCCTGCTGCTCAACAGCATCGTCAGCGACAAGCTCCGCCGCTTCGTGCAGAGCGTGGTGTACCTTCCGCACTTCATCGGCTGGGTCATCATCGTCTCGATCTTCCAGCAGATCCTCGGTGGCGCGGGCCTGCTGCCCCACGTACTCGAATCCCTGGGCCTGCCCCGCTACGACATGATGACCGACCCCGCCGCCTTCCCCTGGCTGCTCGCGCTCCAGACGATGTGGAAGGACGCGGGCTGGGGCACCATCATCGTCCTGGCCGCGCTGCTCTCCATCGACCGCGGCCTGTACGAGGCTTCGGCGATCGACGGCGCGGGCAAGTGGCGCCGGCTCTGGCACGTCACGCTCCCCGGGCTCTCCCCGGTGATCATCCTGCTGCTGATCCTCAACCTCGGGAACATCCTCACCGTCGGCTTCGAGCAGATCCTGCTCCAGCGCGACGCGGTGGGCCCCGACGCGGGTGAAGTCCTCGACACCTATGTCTACTTCCACGGCATCAAGGACAACGCCTGGGGCGTCGCAGCCGCCGTCGGCCTGGTCAAGGCCGTGATCGGCACCGCACTGGTGATCGGCGCAAACAAGTTCGCCCACCGGCTCGGCCATGAAGGGGTGTACCGCGGTGCTGACCGCTGAGAACGCGCGCGACAGCGCACCGGAGCAAACGAGCCCGTCCCCCTCGGAGGTGCGTCCCATGGCGGTCACCCAACAGGCCCCGCAGCAACTCAGGCCGTCGGGCGCCCGGCCCCCATGGATGGAGAAGCCGACCAGGCTCGGCCTCACCGGCAAGGGCATCGTCATCGTGCTGGTCGTCGTGATGGTCGCGTACCCGCTGCTCGGCGTGATCGGCACGAGCTTCTCCTCGCAGACCGACATCATCAAGTCCTCGGGCCTGGTGCTGTGGCCCTCCCACCCCAACCTCGACGCCTACCGCACCGTGTTCACCGGCGGAGTCGTCACCCGTGCCCTCCTGGTGAGTTTCGGAGTGACGGTCTTCGGGACCGTTGCCAGCCTCCTGTGCACCATCGGGATGGCGTACGGCCTCTCGCGGCGCGACGTGGTCGGCTCCCGTTTCATCCTGATGACCGCACTGTTCACGATGCTTTTCAACGCGGGTGTCATCCCCAACTTCCTTCTGGTGAAGGAGCTGGGTCTCTACAACACCTTCGCGGCCCTCGTCCTGCCCACCATGGTCAGCGCCTTCAACCTGGTGGTCCTGCGCTCCTTCTTCATGAACCTGCCCGAGGAGCTGTACGACGCGGCCAAGGTCGACGGCGCCGGTGACTTCCGCGTCCTGATCCAGGTCGTCCTGCCGCTCTCCAAGGCGGTCCTCGCCGTAGTCGGCCTTTTCTACGCGGTGTCGTACTGGAACGCGTACTTCAACGCCCTGCTCTACCTCGGCGACGCCGACAAGTGGCCGCTGCCCATGGTGCTGCGCACCTTCGTCCTCCAGGGCCAGAGCCTCGCCGAGGGCGGGGCGGGCGAGGCCGTCGCACCGCAGCAGGCCGTGCAGATGGCCGTCCTGGTCGTCGCGGTCGTCCCGATCCTGCTCGTCTACCCCTTCCTCCAGCGGTACTTCACCAAGGGCGTCCTCACCGGCGCCATCAAGGGCTGACCGCAGCGCCACACCCCCACAACTTCCCCGTCCTGTCCTGTCCCGTTCCGTCCCGCTTCTCGCCGAGGAGATCCCAGATGTCCGGCACCACCTCCATCAACCGCCGAACTCTCTTCCGCTGGGGCGCAGGCGTCGGCCTCGGCGTCGCGGCCGCCCCGCTCCTCGCTGCCTGCGGCGACGGCGGCACCGCCGCCAAGGCCGAGGCGAAGACGACCTCGCTCCTCCCGACGACCACGGTTCGCAACATCGGTCTGAAGCCCGATCTCGCAGGTACGTCGGCCGGAGTCCCGCAGGGCTTCTTCGCGTACCCGGCCCAGCTGCAGCGCGCCACCACCGGCACCCCGCTCAAGGGCGCCAAGCCGATCTCGGCCGCCATGGAGACCTTCTCGCCGCTGCCGCCCGCCCGGGGAAGGAACGCCGCCTGGCAGGCGATCGAGAAACTGCTCGGTACCCAGGTCAACGTGACGCCCGTGCCGGCCGACGACTACCCGACCAAGTTCTCCACGATGGTCGCGAGCGACAGCCTGCCCGACATCTTCATGTACCCGGAGACGGGCGGGGTCGACAACAAGTCGGGGTTCCTCGCCGCCAAGTGCGCGGACCTCACGCCGTACCTCGCCGGTGACAAGGTCAAGGACTACCCGAACCTCGCGGCCATCCCGAAGGGTGCCTGGCAGGGTGCCACCTTCGGGAGCAAGATCTTCGGCATCCCGATCACCCGTATCGGAACCGCCGGTGTCGGCTTCTACCGCCACGACCTCTTCGCGAAGGCCGGGGTCACCAGCCTCGACCAGATCACCGACGTCGACCGGTTCACCGAGCTGGCCAAGGAGCTGACGAACCCGAAGCGGCACCAGTACGCCTTTTCCGCGGGCATCACCAACCTCCTCGCTGCCTCCGCGGGCGCCCCGTACTTCTGGGCGATGGACGCCAAGACCGGCAAGTGGACGTACTGGCTGGAGACGGACGCCATGCGCTCCGCGATCGAGACCGCTGCGAAGCTGTACAAGGCGGGCTGCTTCTACCCCGGCACCGTCGAGATGGTCGGTGCACAGAAGGCCCAGTACACGAACCTCTTCAAGAACGGCAAGGCCGCGTACGTCTACGACGGCATGCCCAACTACCTTGCGCCGGGCGTCGGTTACGTCGACTCGATGGCCGCGATCGACAAGTCCTTCGACGTGCGCCCCATGCTCCCCTTCGGCCCGGACGCGGTCTCCTGGCAGGACAACGTCTCGCTCCAGAACACCCATGTGAAGAAGGCGGACGGCGCCCGCGTCAAGGAGATCCTGAAGCTCGCCGACTTCGCCGCGTCGCCCTTCGGCTCGGTCGAGTACACCCTGATCACCTTCGGCGCCGAAGGCGTCGACTACCAGCGCGATGCCAAGGGCAACCCGGTCCTCACCAAGCAGGGAGCCCAGGACATCACCGTCCCGTGGGGCAAGCTCGCCTCCGGCGTCCCGGCCTTCTTCAGTACGACCTCCGAGGACGCCGTCCGCTACGTGCACGACGCGTACACGAAACTCATCCCGATGCTCCAGCCCGACGTCACCCTGGGCTACACCTCGCCCACCTGGGACTCCAAGGGCTACGGCAGCCTCTACACGATCCACCAGGACGGCATCAAGGACATCATCGCCGGCCGCAAGCCGATGTCGTCCTACGACGCCCTGGTCAAGAAGTGGCGCAACGCGGGCGGCGACACCTGCCGCGCCGAGTTCGAGAAGGCATCTCAGAAGGGGACGAAGTGACCACCGTGCACGGCACCTCCAGGCGCACCCTCCTCAAGCGGACGGGCGGCGCCGCGATCGCCGCAGCCGTCGCCGTCCCCGCCCTCTCCACC
>NZ_JAFLRJ010000540.1:749-883 GCF_017315755.1 Streptomyces beijiangensis | reverse complement strand
ACCGCCACCGCGAAGCCCAGGATCGCCAGCCAGCCCAGGCCGTCCCTCGTACGGTCGCCGAGCCAGACCACACCCACCAGCGCGGGGCCGATCGTCTCGCCGATGACCATCCCCGCGGTGGCGGTCGTCACCGA
>NZ_JAFLRJ010000540.1:0-693 GCF_017315755.1 Streptomyces beijiangensis | reverse complement strand
CGGCCGGGAAGGCGGCCTGCGGCCACGCCGACGAGGAGGATCGCGAGCGCGACGCCCAGCATCGACCAGCGCAGGGCGCTCGATCCCGTCGTGTGCCCCTCCTCGCCCGAGGCGAGACCGAGCATGGCCAGACCCGCGACGACGACACCCACCGCGGCCCATTCGCTGCGGGCGAGTCGGACGTCCAGTACCCGGGACGCGACCACCGCGGTCACCGCGAGGCTGGCGGCCAGGGCCGCTCCGACCGCGTAGATCGGCAGCGAGCGCAGGGCGACGATCTGGAGGCCGAATCCCACCGCGTCGAGCCCCAGTCCGAGGATGTAGCGCCACTGGCGCAGCGCCCTCAGCAGCAGCGCCGCGTCCACACCGGAGCCGTTGCCCGGCTCGGCCGCGCGCGCGGCGGCGGCCTGGTACACGGAGGCGGTGCCGAAGCAGACCGACGAGGCGAGAGCACAGATCATCCCAAGGAGCACAGAACGGGACTCTAGTTGGGCCGCCGGATCCGGCCGCCGGACGGGGCCTAGGGTGGGGGGTCGCAATCGGGTTCTCCAGCGGCGGCTGACCGTGAAGCGGCACACCATCGACCCCCGCCCCGGCTGGCAGCAGACCGTCGAGGAGCAGGGGCTCATCTACCCGCTCACCCGCTACCCGGACGATTCGCTGCGTCCGTACTGGGACGAGAGCGCGTACTAC
>NZ_JAFLRJ010000539.1 GCF_017315755.1 Streptomyces beijiangensis | reverse complement strand
CTTCGACGCGGCCGCCGACGGCTACGGCCGCGGCGAGGGCGCCGGTGCGATCGTCCTCAAGACGCTGTCGCGCGCCCGCGCCGACGGCGACCGGGTGTACGCCGTCATCCGCGGCAGCGCCGTCAACCACAACGGCTCCAGCGGCGGGCTCACCGTACCCAGCGTCGACGCGCAGACCGACGTCATCCAAACCGCACTGGCCCAGAGCGGACTGCCCGCCGAGGCGGTCGACTACGTGGAGGCACACGGCACCGGCACCCCGCTGGGGGACCCCATCGAACTCACCGCGCTCGACCGCGCACTGGGTGAAGGCCGAGAGAGGGGGCGGCCCCTGCTCGTCGGCTCGGTGAAGACCAACATC
>NZ_JAFLRJ010000538.1 GCF_017315755.1 Streptomyces beijiangensis | reverse complement strand
ACTTGGCCAGCTTCACGGCCTGGGCAAGGCCGTGAAGCTGGCCAAGTGGACCGTTCTGTTCGTCCTCGCCAACCAGGCGGGCGTCCTGGTGGTCACCCAGCTCGCGACCGCCGCCGGTCATGCCTCGGGCCGGGACGGCACCGGGATCATGGCCTACTCCAACGCCCAGCTCATCTGGGGCATGCCGCAGGCGATCATCACCGTCTCCGTCATGGCGGCCCTGCTGCCGCGCATCTCC
>NZ_JAFLRJ010000537.1 GCF_017315755.1 Streptomyces beijiangensis | reverse complement strand
CCAGCAGAAGTACGGCGAGAACGACGCCGAGCGTCACATTCACGGGCAGCAGCACGCGCCAACTGTAGGGCGGCACAGGCGAATCACCGGCACACCCACTCGCACCTGCGTACCCCCGCCCCCTCGACATGACGTGTCCATGTCGCCATCCTGTTACCTGGCGCACACCCCACAGAAATCCGGGCCCTCCACGATGGCCGAGTCCCGGGCGCCCAACACCCCCACCCCCACAAGGGAGTTCGCATGTCAGGTATCTACGCGCGTCGAATAGCCGTTGCAGCGGCGACCGTTGCCCTCGCCGTCACCGGCCTGATCACCGCCCCTTCCGCCCAGGCGGCCCTGCCCACCCCGGTCAGCGCGGCCACCGCCCGCACCTACCTCGCCTCGCTCACCGTCGCCACCGAGGGCTCCACCACCGGCTACAGCCGCGACCTCTTCCCCCACTGGATCACCCAGTCCGGGAGCTGCGACACCCGCGAAGTCGTCCTCAAGCGCGACGGTACGAACGTCGTCCAGTCCTCCACCTGCTCGGCGACCAGCGGCAGTTGGTACTCCGAGTACGACGGCGCCACCTGGACCGCCGCATCCGACCTGGACATCGACCACATGGTCCCGCTCGCCGAGGCC
>NZ_JAFLRJ010000536.1 GCF_017315755.1 Streptomyces beijiangensis | reverse complement strand
GCGATCCTCACCGCGGGGGTACGGGCCGGGATCCAGCTCGCCGTCGTGGCGCTGCTGATCGGCTGGGTGGTGCGCAGCGGGCTGAGTTTCGTCTTCGTGGCGGTGATGTTCGCCGTCGCCGTATGGACGGCGGGCCGGCGCATCACGAAGAACGGCACCTGGTGGTGGGCCGTGGCGCCCATCGCGGCCGGGGTCGTGCCCGTGGTCCTCGTGCTGCTGCTGACCGG
>NZ_JAFLRJ010000054.1 GCF_017315755.1 Streptomyces beijiangensis | reverse complement strand
CCCCCGGGCCGAGACCAACGAAGCGATGCACGCCACCACCCCGAAGGTCATCAGGATCTCCACGACCCCGATCGCCCCACGCACGAGCGCATGTCGGAACCGGATCGGCCCCCCGTCGTCCCGCACCACCCGCAGCCCGCACGCCAGCTTCCCCAGCGAGCGCCCATGGCTGAGCGTCTCGACCGCGATCGGCGCCCCGACCAGTACCAGCAGGAACATCGCCACGGCCAGAGCAGCCGAAGCGGCCTCGTCCATCGAAGCGGTAGCAGCCAGGAGCCCTACAGAAATCGCGATGTACACAACCCAGACGCAGACCAGATCAATCAACAGAGCGAGCGCCCGACTGGGCAACTTCGCAGGCTGCAGCCCCAGTACGACCGCATCCCCCGTCACGAGCCAACTCACAGTCGCCCACCCACCCTTCGCCGAGATCCACAGTCTGCCAAGCTGACCGGCAACGCGCCGACGGGAAGCCACACCAGAACCAGAACCAGCAACCCAACAGAACCAATAACAGAAGCAGAGGCAGGAGCAGCAGTCCCATGGACCTGGATGTCTTCGTCACGGCCCACCGAGCCGAGTGGGACCGCCTCAACCACCTCCTGCACCGAGGCCGCCACCTCACCGGCGCCGAGGCCGACGAACTGGTGGCGCTCTACCAGCGCACGGCGACCCATCTCTCGCAGATCCAGTCCACCACCCCGGACCCCCTGGTGACAGCCCGCCTGAC
Organism: Streptomyces beijiangensis; assembly: GCF_017315755.1. GTDB lineage: Bacteria > Actinomycetota > Actinomycetes > Streptomycetales > Streptomycetaceae > Streptomyces > Streptomyces beijiangensis. The sequence continues at coordinate 1,417 of NZ_JAFLRJ010000054.1, read as the reverse complement.
CCAACTCGTGGCCCGGGCCAGAGCCACAGTGACCGGCACCCGAAGGGCAAGCTGGCGCGACGCGGTCCGCTTCCTCACGGCCGGATTCCCCGCAGCGGTCTACCGCTCACGCCACTGGTGGGTCCCCACAGCCCTGATATCCACAGCGCTCGCCGCGCTGATCGGCTGGTGGATCGCGACCCACCCGGAAATCCAGTCCTCCATCGCGGCCCCCTCCGAACTCCGAGCCATGACCCGGCCGGGCGGTGAGTACGAGACGTACTACTCCAGCCACCCCGCAGCGTCCTTCGCAGCCCAGGTGTGGACGAACAACGCACAGGCAGCCACCATGTGCCTGGTCCTGGGCGCCTTCGTCTGCCTCCCGGTCTTCTGGATCCTCTTCCTCAACATGCTCAATCTCGGCGTCGGTATAGGCCTGATGTCGTCAGCCGGCCGCCTGGACACGTTCCTTGGCCTGGTCCTCCCGCACGGCCTGCTCGAACTCACCGCGGTCTTCGTAGCCGCCGGCACCGGCCTGCGCCTCGGCTGGACAGTCATCGACCCCGGCCCGCTCTCCCGCCGCACAGCCCTGGCGCAACAGGGCCGCGCAGCCCTGGGCATGGCCATAGGACTGGCCCTGGTCCTCTTTGTCTCCGGAGTACTGGAAGGCTTCGTGACCCCTTCCGGCCTCCCCACCTGGGGCCGCATCACCATCGGTATCGCGGCGGAACTGGCATTCCTCACCTACGTGTACGTACTCGGCGGCCGCGCCGCACGCGCCGGGGACACCGGAGACGTCGAAGAAGCAGACCGAAGCGCCGAACTCCCCATCGCGGCGTGATGTGCGTACGCCGCCTCTGACCTGCTAGTCTTCATCCCGCCCACAAAAACCGTTGACACGGTTCGAGTGGGGAGGTAGATTCGAACGGTTGCCTCGGACTGGACAAGTTCGAGCGAAACAGTTAGTGTCTCTCTAGCTCGCACCGGAAATTGAATTTCCGCAGAGCCTCCCGATTATTCAGAACATGAAGCCGATCAACTCGGCCGAATTACATCTGATAAAGTCGGAATCGCCGGAAAGCCGAAAGGCTGAAAAGCACCCCGCTTCGACCGGGAATCACACACGAAAGTGTCTGATAGAGTCGGAAACGCAAGACCGAAGGGAAGCGCCCGGAGGGCCCAGTGAAATGGGACCAAAGGAAGCGTCCGTTCCTTGAGAACTCAACAGCGTGCCAAAAGTCAACGCCAGATATGTTGATACCCCGGCCCACTTCGGTGGGTTGGTGGTTCCTTTGAAAAAGTCCTTCCCTTTGCCGGGAAGGCAACACAGCGAGGACGCAGTGAACGATGGGTCCTATTCCGACCGATCGTTCCGCTCTTCCGATGTGTGATCCCGCAGTCTTTAATTAGACGCAGCCGGGAAAACATTCACGGAGAG
>NZ_JAFLRJ010000535.1 GCF_017315755.1 Streptomyces beijiangensis | reverse complement strand
CTGGGGACGCGCGTCTTGATCGCTGCCGAGTCTGCTGATTGGCTGGCCGGCATGACTGATCTTGGACCCGTTGCCTGGCCGCCTGCCCCGATCAGGACCGAGCGGCTCGTGCTGCGTGCGCCCGAGGCCCGGGACCGCGCGGCGGTCATCGAGCTGCTGGCCTCGCCGGAGGTGCACACCTATCTCGGCGGTCCCCGGCTGCGTGAAGAGCTTGAGCGCGAGATGCCGGGGGCCGCCGGGGGCCCCCGGCCCGCGCTCCGGCCTTTTCATAGTCGATCTCGACGGAGCGATGATCGGCCAGATCATGCTCACCAAAGACACGGGGCACCTTCGCCATGCCGCCGGTAGGGCCGAGCTCGGCTACCTGTTCCTGCCGGAGTCGTGGGGGCGCGGGTACGCGGCCGAGGCGTGCGCAGCAGCACTCGACTGGTTCGCCGGCGCGCTTCCCGGCGAACCCGTGGTGCTCGCCACCCAGACCGCCAACGCCCGCTCGATGCGCCTCGCGGCGAAGCTGGGGTTCATCGAGGCAGAGCGGTTCGAGGCCTACGGCGCCGAGCAGTGGTTCGGCGTGTGGTCCTCGCCGGTCCGGGCTACGGAAAGTACGGGTAGAGGCCGATCTCCTCGGGGGTGACCTCGAAGTCGACCCAGGTGGCGACGGCTGACTGGGGGAGTGGGGCGGCCAGGTCCAGCAGGACGGAGGTGTCGCCCAGGTGAAGGACGCCGATTCCGTCCACGGTGACGTCCAACTGGCCTCGTCGGACTGTGCAGCCCCCGCCGGTGAGCAGCGCAGGGCCAGGGGTGGGGGAGGGACGGGCGTTCTGGCCCCAGGCCAGCTCGGTGTCGATCGTCCACTCGACGGTGTACGTGCCTGGGGCGTCGTCCGGTTTGCCGCACCAGTGCGCGGTCAAGTCGCCCACGGGGGTACGGACTTCTGCCATCCGGGACCCATGGATGGCCGTCACCGCTACCTGCATGTGGTCAGGAGGCCCATGCGGCGAACGCCGACCAGGATGCCGGGGCGACCTTGAGCGTCGGGCTCGACTGGAGCTTTGAGTCGCGGATGTGGACGGTGTGGGGGCAGGTCGCCAGTTCTACGCAGTTGCCGCCGCCGGAGTCGCTGTACGAGGACTTGTGCCAGGCGTCGAAGGCCACCTCTACGCATTCGCCGCCGCTGGAGTCGCTGTAGCTCGACTTGAACCACCGCAGGGTGCTGGTCATTTCCGTACTCCCGCCAACCTCTCGATGAGGCCCAGCGATTCACGAGGACCCAGGGCCTGTGCCCGGATCTTTGCATACTGCTGGCCGTACGTACTTACCTTTCCCGGGTCTGTGATCAGCAGGCTCTCGCCCTGAGACTCCAGGTAGACCAGGTGGTCGTGCTCCGGGGTCTCGACTAGGGTCATCCCGCCCCGGGCTCCCGCGTGCTCGCCGCTCAATCCAGCGTCCAACGGCAGCACTTGGAGCGTTACGTTGCGCCGCCTCGCGCACTCCGCCAGGTGCATGAGTTGCTCGCGCATGTTCTCCTGACTGCCGATGGGGCGCGTGAGGACCGCTTCCTCCACGATGAGCTCGATCAGCGCTACTGGGTCCCGATCGAACAGGGCCTTGCGCGCGATCCTGGCTTCAACCAGTTCCGCCACCCTTTGGTCGGGAAGAGGCGGGAAGCCTCCACCGATCAAGGCGTGCGCGTACTGCTCCGTCTGGAAGAGGCCGTGGATGACGAAGTTCACGTACAGACAGAGCCCTACCGCCCGCTGTTCCAGCAGGGCGTAGTCCTGGAACTGCGGCGGGTACTTGTCCAGGCGTACGTACTCCCGTGCCGTCTCGAACACCCCCATTCCTTCTCCAAGGGACTGCTCCAGTTTCACCAGCATGTCGTCGCTCGCGGGCTGCGCGCACGTCTCCATCGCGCTCACCGCTGCCGCCGAGTAGCCGATCTCCTGGCCTAGTTGTTCCTGCGTCCAGCCCCTTCTCGTGCGTAGTGTGCGCGCCAAGTGGGCGACCATTTTGGTCGTCTGGCCCGCTGAATCCTTGTTCTCCGCTCGTGCCATTGCGATCACCGCTTCGACTCAACCGGACTCAACCGGTCACAACCAGTCCCTGCCGAACTCGACCCGGCCCCAAGGGAGTTCGCGCAGGTCAACTCAGGCGCGACGGTCCTTGCGGGGCTCTGGAAAACGCTAGCGGCGATTACCGAAACTGTCCCCGTGGATACACAAAGTCACGAAGTAAACCTGGACTGGATTCCGGCTTCGGGATTCCAGCTCCGGATGGCCGGCGTGCAATTCGACGCCCTGCGGGTGGACGGGGAGGCGGGGCTTCGGCTCGCCGACGTAATGGAGGAGGCGACCGGTGGGGATCCCGGGCCCGTCGTCGCCGAGGCGAATGGGCGGCGCGGGGTGTATTTCCTGGTGCCGCCCGGGAGCACGTCCTTCCGCAGCTGGCCTGTGGGTGTTACACGGCTCAGTTCCGGTCCTGGGCGTGTCAGTTACATCCCGGTGCCTGCGTTGTGCGGGCGCACCTGGCCGCTGTCCTGGCGCTGTCCGCCCAGTGAGGCGGGGCGGTTCGTGCATGCGCTGCTGCTGCGGAGTGCGGCAGACGCGTTGTTGGGTTCGGCTAGGTTCTGACGTCCCGTTGCATCAGCTCCTTGACGACGGAGGCCACGGTCACGAAGTCGTTGTCGGCATGAAGGACGGTGTGCCCGTGGTGGACAGCAGTGGCGCAAACGAGCAGGTCGAGGGCTCCCGCGCTGCGGTGCTGGCCCGCCTGGGTGAGCTTGTACTGGGCGGTGTCCACCCAGCGCCACGCTGTCTTGGGGACCGGGGCCGGGCGGCACAGCAGGTCGAGGTCCGCTGCCAGGTCGTCCCGGTGTGCTGGGCCGGTGGCCGAGTAGAGGAACTCCGTGCGCGTCGGCTCGGCGATGTAGAACACTCTGGCCTGGATGTGCCCTGCCCATATCTGCCGCGTATCGCCGTTGTGCAGCAGGTACCAGAGGGCGGAGGCGTCGAGCAGGTACGTCACTTGCCCCAGGCCTCATTGCGCGCACGTTTGGCGGCGGCATGAGCCTCGGCGGCCTGGTCGAACTCACCCTGTGCGCCCCGCGCTGCGAGCCGGTCGAAGGCTTCGAGCGCCTTGAGGCCGGCTACGACATCCCGCAGCGCGGTGTTGACCGTGTCTTTCTTCGTCTTGGTGCCCAGGAGGCGCATGGCGTCGGCCAGTGCTTCGTCGTCGAGTTCGATCTGGGTGACCGACATCTGAGGTGCACCACCTTCTGTTGGCAATGTATGTCAATAGCGTACGTCGCATACATCGCCTGCGCCCCGGGCTCCTGGAGAGGAATGAGCCGGGGCGCAGGCGATGTATG
>NZ_JAFLRJ010000534.1 GCF_017315755.1 Streptomyces beijiangensis | reverse complement strand
GGGTCTGCTGCAGGGTTGGGTGACAGGTCGGTCACGCGGCCTGGAGGGCCGGAATGGTCATGACTGTTTCGTATTCGACGGGGGTCAGTCGGCCAAGTGCGGCTTGTCTGCGGCGTCGGTGGTAGGTCCGCTCAATCCAGGTCACGATCGCGATCCGCAGTTCCTCGCGGGTGGCCCACTTCCGTCGGTTAAGGACGTTCTTCTGCAGCAGGCTGAAGAACGACTCCATGGCCGCGTTGTCGCCCGCCGCCCCGACTCTCCCTATCGAGCCGGCGATCTGATGCCGTGCAAGCGCCCGGACGAATTTCCTGGACCGAAATTGCGACCCACGATCGCTGTGCAGGACACAGCCCGCGACGTTGTCGCGTCGGGCAACAGCGTTGTTCAGGGCAGCGACGGCCAGAGAGGACTTCATCCGCGAGTCGATGGAGTAGCCCACGATCCGCTTGCTGAAAACATCCTTGACCGCACAGAGATACAACTTTCCTTCCGCAGTGGGATGTTCGGTGATGTCGGTGAGCCACAGCCGGTTCGGGCCGGCCGCGGTGAAGTCCCGGCGGACCAGGTCGTCATGCACGGGCGGACCGGCTCTCTTGCTCCTGCCGCGCTTCTTGCCGAACACGCTCCACCAGCGGTTGTCCCGGCAGATCCGCCACGCGGTCCGGTCCGCCATCACCGCTCCGGCGCCGCGGGCTTCGTCGGCCAGGAAGCGGTAGCCGAACTCCGGATCGTCACGGTGGGCGGCGAACAATGCGTTCGCGCGAAATGCCTCCTCGAACTCAGCACTGGTCACCGGCTCCTCGAGCCACCGGTAGTAGGGCTGTCTGGCGAGCTTCAGGACCCGGCACGTCACCGCGACGGGCACCCCGTCCACAGCGAGCTCCTTCACGAGCGGGTAGATCCTTTTCCCGGCAGGTTCGCCTGGGACAGATAGGCCGCGGCCCGGCGCAGGACCTCGTTCTCCTGTTCCAGCAGCTTGATCCGCCGACGGGCCTCGCGTAGTTCCGCACTCTCCTGGCTAGACGTCCCGGGCTTTGTCCCGTCGTCGACGTCCGCGCGACGCATCCACTTCCACAGCGTCATCGCGTGGACCCCGAAGTCGGCGGCCACCTGCTCGACGGTCACGCCCGGTTCGCGGTTTCTCGCGACGCGCACGACATCCTCGCGGAACTCCTGGGGATAAGGCTTGGGCACAGCGACATCCTTCCCACCTGCCCTACAGGGCAAGCCACTTCAGATGTCACCCGATCGTGCGGCAGACCCCAGGTGCGGTCGGGTCTGCCGCACGATCGGGTGACATCTGAACTGGCTTGCCCTGTAGGTCAGGTGGGAAGGATGTCGCTGTGCCCAAGCCTTATCCCCAGGAGTTCCGCGAGGATGTCGTGCGCGTCGCGAGAAACCGCGGTCCGGGCGTGACGGTAGAGCAGGTGGCCGCCGACTTCGGCGTCCACGCGATGACGTTGTGGAAGTGGATGCGCCGCGCGGACATCGACGACGGGACAAAGCCCGGAACGTCCAGCC
>NZ_JAFLRJ010000533.1 GCF_017315755.1 Streptomyces beijiangensis | reverse complement strand
GGCCCGTAGGGCGGGGCGCATGCCGCCACCGGCACCGCCACCGCCACCGGCACCGGCTGATGCAGCCAGCACGCGACCGTGCGCGACCCATCCCCCGGCGGCGCCGACAAGACCGGAACAACACTCCCGCACGGCTCGAACGCCTTCCCGCACCGAGGATGAAACGCACACCCCGCCGGCATCGCCGCCAAGTGCGGCGGCGACCCCGGAATCCCCGACAGCTCGCGCCGCGGGCCATGCAGCGCGGGGAAGGAGTGCAGCAAGCCGTCGCTGTACGGATGGTGCGCGTCGCGGTAGATCTCCGCCGACGCCGCCTCCTCCACGATCCGGCCCCCGTACATGATCGCGATCCGGTCCGAGAACTCGATCAGCAGCGAGATGTCGTGCGTGATGAAAATGACCGAGAAGGACAACTCCGCCTTCAGCCGTACCAGTTGGCGCAGGATCTGGCGCTGCATGACCACGTCCAGCGCCGTCGTCGGCTCGTCCATGATGACGATCTCCGGCTCCAGCGCGAGTGCCATCGCGATCATCACGCGCTGCCGCATCCCGCCGGAGAGCTGGTGCGGGTACGAGGTCAGCCGGTCGGCCGAGATGCCGACCATGGACAGCAGCTCGGTCGCCCGCGCCGTGCGCTCGGCGCGCTTCGTCTCGGGGCGGTGTGCCTTCAGGACATCCGTCAGCTGGCTGTGCACGGTGTGCACCGGGTTCAGGGAGTTCATCGCACCCTGGAAGACGATGGACAGCTCCTGCCAGCGGAACGCCCGCAGCTCCCGCGCGGAGAGGGTCAGGATGTCCACCGGGTCGGGTTCGGTGGCGCGGTGGTAGTGGACCTCGCCTCCCGTGATGACCCCGGGCGGCGAGAGCAGCCGTGTCACCGCGTACGCGAGCGTGGACTTCCCCGAGCCCGATTCGCCTGCCAGGCCCAGGACTTCGCCCCGGTGGAGCGTGAGGTCGATGTCGCGCAGGGCGTGCACGGCGTCGGCCCCGGTGCCGTAGTCGACGTTGAGGCCGCGGATGGAGAGGATGGGTTCGGCGCTCATGACCTGGGCTCCTTCGTGCGGTTGACCGGCGTGAAGCCGACGCGCATACGGACCTTCTTCGAGGCGCCCGTCTCCGTGCGCAGCCGCGGATTGACGAATTCGTCGATGCCGAAGTTGATGAGGGCGAGCGACATCCCGAGGAGGGCGATGCACAGGCCCGCCGGCACGAACCACCACCAGGCCCCCTGCGCCAGCGCCTGGTTGGACTGGGCCCAGAAGAGGACCGTCCCCCAGTTCCAGTTCGAGATGTCGGCGACGCCGATGAAGGCGAGCGTGATCTCGGAGAGGATCGCGAAGATCACCGTGCCGACGAATCCTGACGCGATGACGGCCGTCAGGTTCGGCAGGATCTCGAAGAGGATGATCCGCCAGGTCGACTCCCCCGTGGCGCGCGCCGCCTCCACGTAGTCCCTTCGCCGCAGCGACAGCGTCTGGGCGCGCAGCACACGCGCTCCCCACGCCCATGACGTCACGGCGATCACCGAAGCGATCAGCAGATTGCTCGTGTCCTCGACGAAACTCGCGACGATGATGATCAGCGGCAGTCCGGGGATGACCAGGAAGATGTTGGAGACCGCGGAGAGGATTTCGTCCGCGACTCCCCCGAGGAAGCCCGCACTCACCCCCACGAGCACCGACATCACGGTGGCGAAGGCCCCGGCGACGAAGCCGACGACCAGCACACCTCGCGTGCCGACGAGGATCTGCGACAGGACGTCCTGACCGGTCTGTGTCGTACCGAACCAGTGATCGGTGGACGGCGGCTGGAGCAGGGCCTTGCTCATCTGGTCCGGGTCGTACGGTGCCAGCCACGGCCCCGCGACCGCCATCAGCACGAAGAAGCCGAGGATCGCGAAGCCGACGACGGTCTTGCGGCCGCGCAGGAACCGGAATTTGCGCTTGCTGGGAGCCGGGGTCTCGACCGCGTCCAGCACGGCGACCTCGGCAGCGGTGACGGCCATGTCCTCAGGCCTCCCTTCGGGTACGGGGGTCGAGGAGCATGTAGACGATGTCGGCGAGGAGGTTCGCCGCCAGTACCGAGAGCGTGATGATCAGGAAGACGCCCTGCATGAGCGGGTAGTCCTTGCCGCCGACGGCCTGGAAGAGCTTGTAGCCGATGCCGGGGTACGAGAAGACCATCTCGACCAGCAGCGTTCCGCCGACGATGAAGCCGAGCGAGAGCGCGAAGCCGGAGATGTTGGGGAGGACCGCGTTGCGGGCCGCGTAACTGAACATCACCCGGCGCTCGGAGAGCCCCTTGGCCTGCGCGACCATGACGTAGTCCTCGGAGGAGACCGTCACCATCATGTTGCGCATGCCGAGGATCCAGCCGGCCATCGCGCTGAGCACGATCGTCAGTCCTGGCAGCGCCCCGTGGTAGAGCGCGCTGGAGATGAACGGCCAGTCGAAGGCGGGGACGAGCGAGTCGTCGAAGCCGCCCGACTCGGGGAAGAGCGGCCACTTCACGGCGAAGAGCGCGATGGCGATGAGCCCGAGCCAGAAGTAGGGGATGGCGGAGATGAAGGTGGTGACGGGCAGCAGGCTGTCCATCCAGGAGCCGCGCCGCCAGCCGGTGAAGACACCGATGCCCGTGCCGAGCAGGAAGCTGATCAGCGTGGTGATGCCGACGAGTGCCAGGGTCCAGGGCAGCGACTGGGCGATGATCTCGCTCACCGGGGTGGGGAAGTTGGTGAAGGAGAGGCCGAGGTCGCCGTCGAGGAGATGGGACCAGTAATCGGTGTACTGCTGCCAGAGCGACTGGTGCTTGTCGAGGCCGAAGAGGGCCTTGAGGGAGTTGATGGCGTTGGTGTCCAACTGGCCCTGGAAACGGGAGATCAGGGCCTGGACGGGGTCGCCGGGCATCATCCGCGGGATGAGGAAGTTGATGGTGATCGCGGCCCAGGCGGTGACGGAGTAGAAGGCGATGCGCTGGAGGAGGTACTTCACCGGGACACGGCCTCCTTCTCGTTGCCGTTGTCTTTCGCGTTCTCGTACAGCCAGCACGCCGCCCACTGGCCGTCGGCCAGGTCGAAGCGCGGCGGCAGTTCGGTGGAGCAGCGCTCCATGGCCTTGGGGCAGCGGGGGTGGAAGCGGCAGCCGCCCGGCGGGGCGATGAGCGACGGGGGCTCGCCGCTCCCCGTCTCCTCCTGCGCTTCCTCCCGCTGCGGCTC